>CAOKPU010000004.1 GCA_948470755.1 uncultured Lachnospiraceae bacterium
GGCATTTGGCGGGAGGAAAGGGAAACGTCCGATGGCACTGGAATACAGGAATGAACTAAAATATATTGTTTCTGCACAGCAGATAGCGATCCTGAAAAATAGGATCCGCCCTTTGATGGCGTTGGATGCCCATGCGGGGGAAGGCGGGAAATATACGGTAAGGAGCGTTTATTTCGATGATTATAAGAATACCTGTTTTTTTGAGAATGAGGATGGTACAAGCCCAAGAGAGAAATTCCGGATACGTATTTATAATGCTGATGAAAAGGAAATCCGTCTGGAACTGAAACGGAAAGAGAGGGGGAAAACCCACAAAGATTCCTGTCCACTGACCGCGGGACAATGCCAGTCGTTTCTGGGAGGGAAGGGGCCAGAGTGCATGGGGGCTTACCCGCCGGTCCTTCAAAAGTTTATTCTCAAATACCGGTCGGAACTATATCGGCCGAAAGTGATCGTGGAATATGACAGGGAGCCTTATGTTTATAAGGCGGGAAATGTCAGGGTTACTTTTGACACTGGCATACGTTCTTCCAATCAAGTGGATGGTTTTTTTGAAAAAGATTTATTTGCAAGGCCGGTTATGCCTACAGGCTATCATCTGATGGAAGTAAAATACGATGGATTTTTGCCTGATGTCATTAATTATAGCCTGCAGACCGGCAGCCTTTCCCGGGAAACCTTTTCTAAATATTATTTATGCAGAAGATACAATATAGGAGGAGTAAAGAAAAATGGGTTTTAGCGATGTTTTAAAAAAGTCTTTTGTACAGGCAACGACGGAAAGTATGAGCAGGGGGGATGCCGTTGCGGCTTTGGCGGCGGCATGCCTCATTGCGGTTTATATATTTTTTATATATCGTCTCATAACGAGGAAAACATTTTATAACAAGAACTTTAATATTTCCTTAGTGGCCCTTGCTCTAATTACAACGGCGATTATACTGTCTATCCAGTCCAGCGTCGTGATTTCCCTTGGTATGGTGGGCGCATTGTCCATCGTCCGTTTCCGTACGGCGGTAAAAGAACCGATGGATTTGGTTTTTTTGTTTTGGTCTATCAGCGTAGGCATTATATGCGGCGCCGGATTATTTGAAATTGCTGTTTTTTCTTCTTTGTTGATTACAGCAGCCATTCTGGTGCTGGACCGCCTGCCTTCTGTAAAGGATTCGATGATTCTTATCGTGGATTCTGCTGACATTGACGGCGAAAAGCAGATTATGGAGGCGGTGCGGCAGTATAGCGTCCATAGTAAAGTGAAATCAAGGAATATGGATGCGGAGAGCCTGAACATGGTGATTGAAGTCCGTGTAAAGGATGGTGCGGAATGCATCCGGGAGATCAGCCGGCTTGACGGAGTGAAAAATGTATCCATGGTTTCCCAGGAAGGAGAGGCTACATTTTAAAATAAAGAGTCTCTTTTTCTAGGATTTTCATACGTTTTATGATAAAATAGGAACATATGTATAGATACAGGAAGGATGAAGAAGAATGGCAGAGAAGAAGATCATGTTGGGCAACGAGGCAATCGCCCGCGGGGCTTATGAGGCCGGTGTGAAAGTGTCGGCGGCCTATCCGGGGACGCCGAGTACGGAAATCAGTGAAAATATTGTAAAATATGAAGAAATATATGCGGAGTGGTCCCCTAATGAGAAAGTGGCTATGGAAGTGGCGATCGGAGCTTCTATCAGCGGTGTAAGGGCAATGGCCTCCATGAAACATGTAGGGGTCAATGTAGCCAGCGACCCGCTGTATACGGCTTCTTATACGGGGGTCGGAGGCGGGCTTGTGCTGGTAGCGGCGGACGATCCGGGACTTTATAGTTCTCAGAATGAGCAGGATACGAGGTGTGTGGCAAGGGCGGCGCAGGTTCCTGTTTTAGAACCTTCCGACAGCCAGGAAGCGAAAGACTTTGTAAAGTTTGCTTATGAGGTGAGCGAAAAGTATGATACTCCGGTGATTGTGAGGACGACTACAAGATTATCCCATTCACAGGGGATGGTGTCGCTACAAGGGCGGGAAGAAATCCCGGATAAGCCGTATGAGAGAAATATCAGTAAATATGTCATGATGCCGGCGATGGCCAAAGGCAGGCATGTACATGTGGAAGGACGCATGGAAGCTATGGCTTCGGATGGCTGCGGCTTTCCTGTAAACCGGGCGGAATATAAGGATGCGTCCATTGGTTTTATCACAAGCGGGATACCGTACCAGTATGTAAAAGAAGTATTCCCGGATGCTTCCGTATTAAAGCTGGGGATGGTCCATCCTCTTCCCAGGAAGCTGATTGAAGAATTCGCATCAAAAGTGGAGAAGCTCTACATATTTGAAGAATTGGAACCGGTGATCGAAGAACAGGTGAGATCATGGGGGATTTCGGTTCTGGGGAAAGAGGTGTTTACAAGGCAGGGGGAATATAGCGCAAATATGCTTCGCCGCATCCTTCTTCCGGAAACGGCAAACGAACAGCAGCAGCCGGCGGAGGTTCCGGCACGCCCGCCGATCCTTTGCCCGGGATGTCCTCATAGGAGCGTTTTCACAGTCTTGAAAAAGCTGAAAATCCATGCGGCCGGGGATATTGGATGTTATACTTTGGGAGCAGTGGCGCCTCTTAGCGTAATTGATACGACGATATGTATGGGAGCCAGTATTTCTTCCCTTCATGGAATGGAAAAAGCAAAAGGGAAGGAATATGTGAAGGATTGGGTAGCGGTAATCGGCGACTCCACGTTTATGCATACAGGAGTGAATTCCCTGATGAATACAGTGTATAATCAGGGAACAGGAACGGTAATTATCGTAGATAATTCCACAACCGGGATGACGGGGCATCAGGATCATGCGGCAACAGGGAAGACGTTAAAGGGCGAGACAGTGCCTGCCATCAGTATTTACCGTTTTTGCAAAGCGATAGGAATTGAACATGTAGTGGAAGTCAATGCTTTTGACCTGCCTTTATTGGAGAAAGTAATCAAAGAGGAAACGGCCAGGGATGAAGTCTCCGTTATTATTACGAAATCCCCTTGCGTACTGTTGAAAGGGAATGTCTTCCCGGATGTGTGTGTCCCGGTTCCGGAAAAATGTAAGAAATGCGGCGCGTGCCTGAAACCGGGCTGCCCGGCATTGACGAAGAAGGAGGACGGCAGCATAGCCATCGATGCTACGATGTGTAACGGCTGCGGCTTATGTATGCAGCTTTGCCCGTTTGACGCGATTGCAAAGGAACCGAAATCATGCTAAGAAAGCCTGGCCCGTATGATGTCAAATGGATGCAGGGCATCGTATGGCAGGGCAAAATAAGCGGGAGGAATAAAAGATGACGACAAAAAGTATTATGATAGCAGGGGTAGGCGGACAAGGGACCCTCCTTACCAGCCGGATTCTTGGGGGTATTACGCAGGAAGCGGGATATGACGTAAAACTGTCCGAGGTTCATGGCATGGCGCAAAGGGGCGGCAGCGTAGTCACTTTTGTAAGATATGGGGAAAGAGTGGCGGAGCCGATCGTGGAAGAAGGGCAGGCGGATATACTGATCGCTTTTGAACGGCTGGAAGCATTAAGATACGCCCATTTTTTAAAAAAAGACGGGGCGCTCATTATCAATGATTGGAGGATTGATCCGATTACCGTTGTTACGGGAATGGCGGAATATCCGGACAACATTATAGAGAATCTGGAAAAAAAATATAAAGTATATACCATTAATGCGATGGAAGAGGCAATCCGGATAGGGAATGCCAAGGCGTTTAATGTCATTGTATTAGGGATGGCGGCAAGGCATATGGACTTTGCAAAGGAAGATTGGCTGAGAATAATTGAAAAAACAGTCCCGCCGAAAACAATAGAGATCAATAAAAAGGCTTTTCTTCTCGGATATGGGGATTGAACGGATTTTTTTTAGACATTGGAAAATGGATATGCTATAATTGTTATGACGGAAAGAACGATGTTCCAGGTTATACAAACAGGGGCTGGGGCATTATTCGGTAGAGCGGCACATATTGGCAGGAAAGGAATGATGGATATGGAACACTATTATCAGCCGGAAATCGAATGCGCATCCAGGGAGCAGATCCGGGCCTGGCAGGATGAACGGTTGGCGAAAACAGTAAAACGTGTGTATGAAAATGTGGAATTTTATAAAAAAAGAATGGATAAACAAGGGATAAAGCCTGAAGATATCCAATCGACGGCAGATCTTCATAAACTTCCGTTTGTAACAAAGGATGATCTGCGTGACGCTTATCCTTATGGCCTGTTGGCAGCGCCATTGTCGGACTGTGTCAGGATCCAGTCTACCAGCGGTACCACCGGGCGCCGGGTAGTGGCTTTTTATACCCAGCATGATATTGATTTATGGGAAGAGTGCTGTGCCAGGGCAATTGCCGCCGCCGGAGGGACAAAAGATGATGTTGTCCATGTCTGCTATGGCTATGGGCTATTTACCGGAGGGCCGGGCTTAAATGGCGGTTCCCATAAAGTGGGTTCGTTGACTTTGCCTATGTCGTCGGGAAATACGGAACGGCAGATCCAGTTCATGTGCGACTTGGGTTCTACTATTTTATGCTGCACCCCTTCTTATGCGGCTTATCTGGCGGAATCCATTCATGAAAGAGGGCTTCAGGATAAGATTAAGCTGAAAGCGGGGATATTCGGCGCGGAGGCCTGGACCGAAGAAATGAGGCAGGATATTGAGAGGATGCTGGGGATCAAGGCTTATGATATTTATGGCCTGACGGAGATTTCCGGCCCTGGGGTTTCTTTTGAATGCAGTGAGCAGACAGGGATGCATATCAATGAAGACCATTTTATTGCGGAAGTCATTAATCCGGAAACAGGGGAAGTCCTTCCGGACGGGGAAAAAGGGGAATTGGTTTTTACCAGCATTACGAAAGAGGCTTTCCCATTGATCCGCTACCGTACAAGGGATATCTGCATCCTCAGCCATAAGAAATGTTCCTGTGGCCGCACCCATGTAAAAATGACCAAGCCTTTGGGAAGAAGTGACGATATGTTGATTGTAAAAGGAGTCAATGTATTCCCGTCCCAGATTGAAACCGTTCTTTTGAACCAGGGATATCCGGCCAATTACCAGATTATCGTGGACAGGCAGCACAATAGCGATACCATTGAGGTGCAGGTGGAAATGACGCAGGAAATGTTCTCGGATAACGCAGGCGTTGTTACGGAGAGAGAGAAAAAGCTGGTGGATGCATTAAAAGCTATGCTTGGCATATATGTAAAAGTGAATTTGGTAAATCCGAAGACCATTGCCCGCAGCGAAGGAAAAGCGGTACGCATCATTGACAAGAGAAACTTATATCAAGGGTAATGATTGGAATTGGCGGATCATTCAGATAGGAGGGGCTTATGACAGTAAAGCAAATTTCCGTATTTGTAGAAAATAAGGCTGGGAAGCTGGCGGAACTGACGGAATATCTGCATCAGCATGAGATAGACATGCGTGCTTTGTCCATTGCTGAAACGCAGGACTTTGGCATTGTACGGATGATTGTAAATGATACATATAAGACATCCTGTATATTAAAGGAAGCCGGCTATGTGGCGTCTATTACCCCGGTTTTGGCTGTGGAAATGCCGGATGAGCCGGGGAGCCTTTTTAAAATTTTAAAAATGCTGGGCGATGGAGGGATAAACCTGGAATATATGTATGCCTTCCTGACGCGTAAGGAAGCAACCGCTTACATGGTTCTTAGGGTGGAGGATAATGAAAAAGCAATTGATATCCTGAGCAAAAAGGGGATACATATGATTTCCCAGGAAGGGATTGCCGGATTATAAAAAATCTATTATTTTTTATAATAATAGCGCTTGACTTTGATGAAAAAGGAAGGTATAATGGCATAGTTCGTTGATTGAAAGACAACACTTTTAAAGCGGGTGTTGTCTTTTTTGGCGGCAGGGAAATGAATATTTCCAGCCAGGAGTTCAGAGCGTGTTAGGAGTCGAATGCCCACTGATTGTGACTCACGTCTTGCAGAAGCAAATTTTGGACATGCTCTGGTAGACAGCCGTGATATATGTAAAATGCGGCCTGTGAAAACAGGCGGATTATAGGATGGTTTTACGGTATCTAAGGCAGATTGTATTTTGAAAGGATGGAACGGAGTCAAAATGGAAAATGTGGAAAACAAGGTGAGTTACAGGGGATCCGATATCGATGAGAGGATTGTAAGGGCAGTAGAGGAAATGGGGTTTGAAACAATGACCCCCATTCAGGAGCAGGCCATTCCGATAATGTTGGAAGGGAAGGACCTGATTGGACAGGCGCAGACCGGAACGGGGAAGACCGCTGCTTTCGGGATACCGATTATTCAAAAGATTGATCCGGAAGAAAAGGGGCTGCAGGCGATCATTTTATGCCCTACGAGGGAGTTGGCGATGCAGGCTGCGGAGGAGATCCGGCGTTTTGCAAAATATATGCATGAGATCAAAGTGGTGCCGGTTTATGGCGGACAGGATATTTCGAGACAGATCAGGGCCCTTGCCAAGGGTGCGCAGATCGTTGTAGGCACGCCGGGAAGGGTTATGGATCATATGCGCCGCCGGACTTTAAAAACAGGCAATATTAAAATGGTAGTCCTGGATGAAGCGGATGAAATGCTGAACATGGGATTCCGGGAGGATATCGAAACTATCTTGGAAGATATGCCGGAAGAAAGGCAGACGGCGCTTTTTTCCGCAACAATGCCTAAGCCTATTTTAGAGATTACCAAAGAATATCAGAAAGAAGATGCGGAATATTTAAGGATTACTCCAAAGGAAGTAACGATCCCTTTGATCAAGCAGGCTTATTATCAGGTATCCCGCAAGGATAAGGAAGAGGTTCTGACAAGGCTGATGGATTACTATCATCCGAAGCGTTCTCTTATCTTTTGTAATACAAAACGGATGGTGGATGAACTGACGGAACATTTAAAGGACAGAGGCTATCAGGCGGAAGGGCTGCATGGGGATTTGAGCCAGAATCAGAGGGACACGGTTATGAATTTATTCCGCAGCGGTAAGATGCCTATATTGATTGCCACCGATGTGGCGGCAAGAGGCATTGACGTGGACGATGTGGAAGCGGTCTTTAATTACGATGTGCCGGATGATATTGAATATTATGTCCATAGGATCGGACGTACCGGCAGGGCGGGAAAGACAGGACGTTCCTTTACATTGGTGGCCGGCAGGGAAATGTATAAAATCCGCGATATTGAACGGGTATGCCATACAAAGATCAGGGAAAGGAATATCCCGTCCGCGGCTGATATCACTTCTGTAAAGGCAGAAAAGATTTTTGGGGAAGCATTGGAAGCGATGCATACTAAGAATTTAGATACCACGTTGGAATTCCTCAGGGAAAAGTTAGTGGATGAAGAATACACTGCTTTGGAACTGGCCGCTGCCTTTATGAAGATGAAGATGGGCGATGACATTAAAGATATAAAAGTAGAAAAATTCAATCCCAAAGACCTCTTCGGAAAAGGAGGCGGACGCCGCAGGAGACGCGGAGGAAGAGGCAGGGGCGGAAGCTCGGAAAAAGAAAAAAGCGCTGCGAGGGGAATGTCTGCGGAGCGTGAGAAAAGCAGCGGGAAAGGAAAATTATCCGAGAAAGAAAAAAGCGGCGGAAAAGGTAAAACGGCGAAAAGCTTTGGCGAAAGGCTGACGGAAAAAAATGATTTTTTTGCAGGAAAAAGCCGTAGGAGAAGACGCAGGTAATTAATGCTGCAGGAACGAATAGAGGATAGGATGGCGCTGTCTTAGGATTTGGATTAAGACGGCGCTGTTTTTGTGGGAAATTAACATTGTCAAGCTGTTTCTTCTGTGATATTATGATGTTTGTCTTCAGGATAGGCCAAGGTTGTGATTGAAGAGGAATGGTTTGCAGCCGTTGTGATATTTTAAAATCAGGCGCTTTATATCATAGAATAAGGATAGGTTCATATGAAAAATACGGATAAGGAAAAAGAAGTCGTACATAAGAAAAGCCGGAAAAGAAAAAATCATAAAAGGCAAAGGGAAATGGATAAAAGGAAGACAATGTCCCGGGAAGAAAAGAAACGGAGACGTAGGAGGGCGAGGAGAAGGATTGTAATGTTGGAAAGGATTCTTGCAGCCTGTCTGATGTTGGCGTTTCTTGGCGGGGGCGGTTATCTGATCTGGAACATCCCTTCTTTGCGATTGAGCAGAAAATTGAATGCCGGGATGGAATATACTCAGGAGGAAGCCTATGATGATGCGATTGAGGCATATGAAAGCGCTTTGGAAATAGACTCTAAGTCGGTGGAGGCTTATCGTTGTATGGCAGGCGCATATTTGGATATGGAAGATGAATCCCATGCGGAACAGATCTTGCTTGACGGATGGAAAAATACGCAGGACGAAGGCCTTCATCAGTATTATTGTACGGTTATTTTGAATGAAGCAGTGGAGGAGATAAATAACGGCGCGACAAATTATGATACGGTAGAAAAGATTGCGGGGGTTTTGGAACAGGGAATGCTTCAGGAAGAAGCATTGGAGCTGATAAGCACAGCCTACCGCCGCTTGATGGATTCGATGGATGCGGCAGGGGTTGATTTTTCTTTTTACGGACAGGTGGCAGACAGGCTTTTTTCCTTATATGACTCTACCGGTTTAGATGCGTTAAAAGAAGTCATTTCAGACTTTGGATGGCTTCAGATGGAAGAATTAAATATCCCGTTGGAGTATGTGGATCCATATCTAAGTATTTTAGAAAAGGCAGATGCATTGGTGGAAATACCGGAAAGAAGGGAAATAATCGCTTGTTTGCAGAAAGTGAAGCAAATACAGGCAGAATTTGCTGATATTTTTGTGGAACTGGATGCGGGTAATTATGAAGCGGCAAAAGAGTTTCTTATAACGGATGCATATCTTGCGATCAGGGATGCATTTATCAATGGCACAATGGAATACTGGGATGGGATGACTTATATCCCGGTGAGCCGGGAATCTGTAATTGTGAAACAGAAAGATGGGAAGTGTACTTTTGCATTCCCGGATTATAAGGAGAATGAAAATACGGCAGGAGTGATCACCGTTTGGGGAAATGAAATGTTGGACAACGGAGTCCAGCGTTCCAGCATAACTTATGAACCGGCAAAAGAAGGAGAGGGCTATTATCCCCATACGGAATATATTATTAGCTATATGTGCAGCAATGTACAGAAAAAAAATTCGTTTGATTACGAGATGAATTACCACTTTGAAACAAGGGTATTGACAGAGGAAGGGATGATAACTACGATGATTGGCGATTGGGGCGGCCCTTATCAATGGCAGAAGACATATTAAAGCCAAGTGGGATAATCCTTCATCCAATATGGTGGGAAAGGCGGAAAAGTTTGAATACTTGTATCGTAATAGGGGCCGGCGATTGTTCCGTGCCGGATATCCAGCTTCAGGAAGGCGATTTTTGTATTGCGGTGGACGGGGGATATGCTTATTGTAAGAAGTTTGGGATCTTTCCGGGATTGATCGTAGGGGATATGGATTCGCTGGACGGGAATTTGCAGGAAGAGGTAAAAAAGATAGAAGCGTATTTTCCTGGAAAAGTAATCCGTTTATGCCCAAAAAAAGATGATACGGACACCTTGACGGCTCTTAAAATTGGCATGGAAAGGGGATACAGGCAGTTTCGTATATATGGGGCGATGGGAGGCCTTATAGAGCATACCATTGCGAATATCCAATGTTTGATTTACTTAAAAAACAACGGGGCAAAAGGCAGCCTTTTGGATGAAGGCGTTGCCATATCTGTACTGAAAGAGGAATCCGTTGTATTTGGAAAGGAAAGGGAAGGATATTTTTCCCTGTTTTCATTAGGGGAGAAAGCGGAAGGGGTTACGATTACCGGAATGAAATACCCGCTGGACAATGCTTTGGTGACCAACGGCTTTCCAATCGGAGTAAGCAACGAATTTATAGGGAAGGAAAGCAGAGTATCGGTAAAAAAAGGGATGCTCCTTCTCATCCTTTCACGCAGATGACGGCAAAAGGATGAGAAGGAGGCGAAACGCAAAGATTAGTCCCCCAGATCGTTTTTGATGGGAACTTCCGTTTTCCTTTCATAGCAGGAAAACGCTGCATCAATAAAAGAGTCTTCCAATTTAGGGGTGATCAGGCTGACGGCGGGTACAAGTATGAGTCCGGCGGTCATGGCAAAAGCCCCTGCATTGATAGGGGACTGAAGCAGGACCGGAAAATGGCTGCGGAAAAGCATATTGCATATCATAAAACCGGAGCCAAACAGGAAGCTGGCCCATGCGGAAGCTGCCGTCGTCTTCTTCCAGTAAAGACCGTATAAAAATGGGGCCAGGAAAGCGCCTGCAAGGGCTCCCCAGGATACCCCCATCAGTTGTGCAATAAAAGTAATGCTGCCTTTATATTGAATAATGGCGATGATCACAGAGATAGCAATGAATACGACAATTAAAATGCGTATGGTCAGAAGCTGTTTTTTTTCATCCATGTTTTTGATTATATGATCTTTTAAAAAGTCGATGGTTAAGGTGGAACTGGAAGCCATGACCAGAGAAGATAACGTGGACATAGAGGCGGACAGCACTAAAATGACCACCAGGCCGATCAAAGCAGGAGAGAGGTTGGAAACCATCGCTGGGATGATTGCGTCAAACCCTTCTGCGGCAATATCTACGCTGTTTTCATATAAACGGCCGAATCCTCCTAGGAAATAGCAGCCGCCGGAGACAATAAGCGCAAACACTGTGGAAATAATGGTCCCTTTGGAGATCGCTTTTTCGCTTTTAATTGCATAGAATTTTTGAACCATTTGGGGAAGCCCCCAAGTGCCAAGGGAAGTAAGGACAACCACTCCGAGCAGATTGAGAGGGTCTGGCCCGAAAAAGGAGGCAAACACGCCTGGCTGTGCGGAGACGGATTCATCCTTTATCATGGCAAGCTGGTTTAAAGCTTCCAAAAAACCTCCGTTGGTTTTTAAAATGGACAAGATGACGGCGACAATGCCAAACAGCATAATAATGCCTTGTAAAAAGTCATTGATGGCTGTAGCCATATAACCGCCGGCAATGACGTAAATCCCGGTCAGGATGGCCATGATGATAATGCAGATAGTATAGTCTATATGGAATGCCATGCCGAATAAACGGGATAAGCCGTTGTATAAAGAAGCGGTATATGGGATTAGGAATATGAAAACGATGACGGAGGCGCCCAATTTTAAACCGTCATTATGAAAACGCCGGCCAAAAAATTCCGGCATAGTAGCGCTGTTTAAATGCTGCGTCATAATGCGTGTCCTTCTGCCCAGGATGACCCATGCCAGCATAGAACCGATGAGCGCATTGCCGATACCGATCCATGTAGAGGCAATGCCGTATTTCCACCCGAACTGTCCGGCATAGCCGACAAAAATAACGGCGGAAAAGTAAGAAGTCCCATAGGCGAAAGCAGTCAGCCAAGGGCCGACGGAGCGTCCGCCCAGTACGAAGCTGTTGACGTCCGTGGCATGTTTACGACAGTAGAATCCAATTGCAATCATAACGGTGAAAAATAGAATCAGCATAATCAATTTTAGTATCATAATTTTTCCCTCTCATTTGAATAAATCTTTATCATACGTTGTGAGAAAATCTTTATCCGCGGTTTTGCGCTGCTACAAGGCTGGTGCCGCAGTAGAGTTCACGCAGCTTTGGCTTTTCAATTTTACCGGTGGGATTCCTCGGTATGTCGGCGAAGATGATTTTGTGGGGCCTTTTATAACGGGGAAGCTTACGGCAAAATGTATTGATTTCCTCTTCCGTACAGGATATGCCCGGCTTCCGCTCAATGATGGCTGCCGTAATCTCTCCGAGACGCTTATCCGGCATCCCGATTACAGCCACATCATGGACCGCGCTGTAATTACGCAGGAAATCTTCAATTTGGACGGGATAAATATTCTCCCCGCCGCTGATGATAACGTCTTTTTTACGGTCTACAAGGAAAATAAAGCCATCCTCGTCCTCTTGCGCCATATCCCCGGTATACAGCCAACCGTCTTCGGATAATACTTCAGCGGTCGCTTTTTCGTCATTATAGTAGCAGGTCATAACGCCCGGGCCTTTAACGGCCAGTTCGCCTACTTCCCCTTTTTGCACAGTGTTTTTCCATTCATCTACAATTTTTATCTCCCAGCCATATCCGGCTTTGCCAATGGCGCCGACTTTGTGGATATTTTCTATACCAAGATGGACGCAGCCTGGGCCGATGGATTCACTCAATCCATAGTTTGTATCGTAAGCATGATGGGGGAAATAGGTTTTCCAATGTTTGATCATGCTGGGCGGGACAGGCTGTGCGCCAATATGCATCAGCCGCCATTGGGAAAGCTGATAATCCTCCAGCCCGATTTTACCGCTGTCCAAAGCTTCCAGGATATCCTGGGCCCAAGGGACAAGAAGCCATACGATAGTACATTTTTCTTTGGAGACGGCATCCAGGATATATTCCGGTTTTGTCCCTTTTAAAAGCACTGCTTTGCTTCCGGAGATCAGGGAACCGAACCAATGCATTTTCGCCCCGGTATGGTATAAGGGGGGGATGCAGAGGAAAATGTCGTCCCTCGTCTGTCCATGATGGTTTTGCTCCACTATGGCGGAATGCATCAGGCTTTCATGATTATGCAGGATCGCTTTCGGAAAGCCGGTAGTGCCGGATGAAAAGTAAATAGCGGCATTGTCCTCGTCCGTGAGCGGGATGGAAGGCGACTGGCTGGAACAGTTGGCGGTTAAGGAATTGTAATCTTCTGCAAATGTGGGGCAATTGTCGCCGACATAAAGAAGCAGTTTATTTCTGGTGATAGAATCTGCAATTTCTTCCACGCGGCCAATAAATTCCGGGCCAAAGACCAGGATATTGACTTGCGCGAGATTGACGCAATATTCGATTTCATCGGGAGTGTAACGGAAATTAAGAGGAACCGCAAGAGCCCCTGTTTTCAGGATGCCAAAATAGATGGGCAGCCATTCTAAGCAGTTCATTAAAAGGATAGCCACCTTGTCGCCTTTCCTGATCCCTTTTCCGAGAAGAAGGTTGGCAAAACGGTTTGCCTTCTCGTTAAAAACATTCCATGTGATTTCCCTGCGGTAATGGGAAAGAGGGCTTGGTTCCATGAGTTCATATTCTTTCCAAGTAACCCGGCGGGCTTCTTTGACTTCTGGGTTGATTTCTACCAGACAGATATCTTCGCCGTATTTCTTACAATTTTCTTCTAATAGATTTGTGATCGGCATTTCTTTTGTTCTCCATTTTCCTGTCGTTATTTTTCGCACTTTAACGCTTTGCGCTAATAAAGTAAATAATACAATATTGTAAAAGAAAAGTCAATGAAAAGCTGTTTCAGCAATGAAATTGGCTCATATACAACTGATAATAGGCTCCTTTGCTTTTCATCAGTTCATCGGGGGATCCTTGTTCCATAATACTGCCATTGTCGATATAAAAAATCCGGTCCGCTTTTTGAATGGTAGAAAGCCTATGGGCGACAACAAAAGAAGTCCGTCCCTTTAGCAGGGCTTCGATCCCGGCTTGCACGAGAAGCTCTGTTTTTGTATCGATGCTGGAAGTAGCCTCATCCAGAATGAGGATTTTCGGATTGGAAACCATGGCCCTGGCAAAAGCGATAAGCTGTTTTTGTCCGGCGGAAAGGCCTCCGCCCCTTTCCGATAATTCCGTATCATAGCCTTTTTCCAGCTTCATAATGAAATCATGGGCATGGACTGCTTTTGCCGCCCGGACGATTTCTTCCTTTGAGGCGTCCAGCCTGCCGTAACGGATGTTTTCGTTTATAGTGCCGGAAAAAAGAAAATTATCCTGCGTCATAATCCCCATCTGGCTGCGTAAGCTTTCAATACATACTTTTTTGACATCATGTCCGTCAATCAGTACGGCGCCCTTTTGTACATCATAAAAGCGGCTGATGAGGTTGACGATAGTGGTTTTCCCGGCCCCGGTAGGACCGACTAAGGCAATCGTTTCCCCGGGGGCGATCGTAAAGCTTATGTCATCAAGAATGTTTGTATTTCCATCATAGGAAAAGGCAACATGGTCAAAACATACTTTTCCGGCAATGGGGGGAAGGGGGATTGCATCCTGCGCATCTTTTATGGTTTCTTCCACATCCATAATCTCGAAGACTCGTTCCGCTCCCGATATGTTGGTAATAAGCTGGTTATAGAAGTTGCTCAGGTTCATGATCGGATGCCAGAACATAGAAATATAGGTTCCAAAGGCGATAAAAGTCCCGATAGATACTTTGCCGGGGCCAAGGATCACAATGCCGGTGAAATAAAGCATAACGGTCCCGATGCCCCAGCAGAAATCAATGACGGAGCCAAAAGCATCGTTGAGCCGGACAGCCGAAACGAAAGAGTCGTAATGTTCTTTGACCAGCCCATGGAAAGTCTGTTTTGTTTCATCCTGTGCATGAAAACTTTGGATGATCCTTATGCCTGAAAAGTCCTCGTGGACAAAAGCATTTAAATTAGAGGATTTTTTACGATGGACCTGCCATCGTTTATGAGAATATATTTGAATCAGCCAAAGGCAGACGGCCATGACCGGAGTGCTGCTTAGGGATGCTGCGGCCAAAACAGGATTCTTTATAAACATGATAACGGCTACGGCGCAAATAGTAATAAAATCCGGAATCAAAGTGGTAACACAGTTGGACAGCACGTCTTTTAAGGAATTAATATCGCCTATAATCCGGGCCAATATCTTTCCGGTAGGGCGGCTGTCAAAAAAATGGAAATCCAAAGCCTGGATATGGGTATACAGTTCCTGACGGATGGTCAGCAGGATGTTGTTGCATACTTTTGCCATAATATACATGCGGATTTTGATCCCGCCGGTCATGATGACATTGAGGGCGAGCGCAAAACCAATCAGATAAAGAAGGCCGTTCCAGTTCCCGGTGGTGATATAAGCGTCGATGGCCTCTTCCATGATCAAAGGGTTTAGCAACGATACTGTCACGCAGAAAGCCATGATAAGCAGTACCAAGATGATTTCCTTTTTATAGGCGGACAGATAGGATAGAAGCCGGCCAAGCGTTTTTAACTTACCGGTTTCTACGGACTGTTCATCGTCTTTATAAGAGTTAATGGGCATTGAGATCACCTCCTTGATATTGGGCTGCATAAGTTTCGTAATAGAGGCCTTTTTGGGCCATGAGCATTGTGTGGTTCCCTCTTTCTTTGATGGAACCGTTTTCTAATACAATGATTTCATCGGCATACATAACGGAGCTGATGCGGTGGGCAATAATGATTTTTGTCGTATGTCCTAATTTGCGCAAAGTATCCTGTATTAAATGCTCTGTTTCCATATCCAGGGCGGATGTGGAATCGTCGAGGATGAGAATGGGATTTTTTTTGGCTAATGCCCTTGCGATGCTGATGCGTTGTTTCTGCCCGCCGGAAAGCCCTACCCCCCGTTCGCCGATGATGGTGTCATATTGTTTTTCCATAGGTTCGATAAAGCTGCTTGCCTGCGCCTGCTTAGAAGCATGTCTGACGGCATGGGCATCCAGCTTATCCCGCTTGCCAAGTTTGACATTTTCCATAATGGTATCCGAAAAGAGGAAAACATCCTGCATAACAAGAGAGATGCTTCCTCTAAGCTGCTTTAAGCTCATATCTTTTACATCAATGCCGTCAATGCTTACGGTTCCCTGAGTAGTATCGTAAAACCGCTCTAAAAGATGGATGATCGAGCTTTTGCCGGCGCCGGTGGCGCCCATGATGCCGATTGTTTTTCCTGCCTCTACCTGAAAGGAGATGTCGCGGAGGATTTCATAGGGTGTGGAAGCCCCCTCATCCAATTTGGAAAAAGAAACATGGGAAAATGTGATCTGTCCATGGATCTTTGCGGGCATGATAGGATTGTCTTTTTCTATTATGCCGGGTTTTTCCATGTATAGTTTGTTCAATCGACGATTGGATGCAACGGCGGAAGAAAAACTGTTGGTCAGCCAGCCGAGCATCTCCATAGGCCATACGATATTCATGGAATATTCCACGAAAGCCCCCAGCGAACCGGGGGAGAGTTCCCCGTTCATGACAAGCCTCCCTCCGAATAAGAGGATGCTTAAGGGAAGAAGCTTGGAAATAAGGGTAAGGTAAGGGTAATATGTTACGAATATCTTTGATTGGCGCATATTCAGTTCATAGTATTTTCTGTTATGGGATAAGAATTTCCCGATTTCAAATGTTTCCCTGGCAAAGGCCTTGACAGTACGCACGCCCGTAAGGTTTTCCTCAGCGATGGTATTAAGGGCGGCGGTTTTTTCGCTGATGGCTTCATAGACGGAATCCAGCTTCCGTTCCATCACTATGGCGATGATGGCGGCTACGAGCATGGCGGCGGCGGGGATCATGGCAAGCTTTCCATTCAAACGATACATGAAAAAGAGGACGATGGCGGTATGGATGATGACCTCTATCAGCAGCATACCTACGAACGTGATTCCGTCGCCGATACGGTCGATATCGTCTTTGATGCGCGCCATTAATTCCCCGGTATTTGTGCGGTCGAAAAAATCTGCGCTCAAAGACTGGATGTGGTCGAATAAGCGGCGGCGCATGGCCGCGGTTATTTTTATCCCGGTAACATCGAAGGTGAACTCTTTGATGTATTGGAAAATACAGCGTCCAATCCCAATCCCCAAAATCCCGGCGAGCAGATATTTTAGTTTGTAAATTTCCCTGCCGATAATGACATCGTCAATGATCCGCCTTGTCAGTTGCGGAGAGAGCAAATCCAAGGATACGCTGACAATGACGGAGAAAACGGCAAAAAGATATGGGATTTTATATTCATATAAATAAGCGGATAATTTTTTCGGTTTCATATAGTCAGTTCCTCCTATATCGGCAGGGATAGGGATCCGGCGGCCGTCATGCGATAAAAATAGATAATAAAAAGCCGCAGCTCATTATAAAAGAACTGCGGCGATCGTCCAAAAATAAATCAATTGTTGGCAAAATGAAAAACGTCAAGAAATATCTATCCGTCCGGAGGCAATTCTTTGTAAGGCATGATGCAGTTTAAACATTTGATATATGGGGGAATAATTCTTCATCATCGCTTGATCCTCCTTCCTTTTTGGTCTGTTAGCGAGTAAAACGTAGTCATAGAATACGCTTTATTTTATGAAATGTCAACATAAACTCCAATTTTTATAGTAAGTTAAATCTTTTTCAGATAAAAATGTTCCAAGGCCTGTATCATCTGATAAAGCCCCATGGCGATGATGCAGAGGATGATTATGGATGTGATCACCATGTTGAGCTGGAAGAGGCGGATGGCGGAAATGATAAAAATATACCGTATGGCTCTGTTTTTAGGGTAGCCCAGGCATTAGCTTTTCAATTGATTCCATGGATATAAAGGCATTGATACGATATGTTTTTTGTGATAAAATGACAAAAGAAAAATAGTATAAAAAACATAGAAGGGTATGTTTTTTGGAGGAGGAACCAGATGGGCAATCGGTTAGTATGGCAGGAGAGGTTTAATATAGGAGTAAATTTTATTGATGAGGAGCATAAAAAGCTTTTCAGTATCCTGAACAGGTTGTTTGAGCAAAGCAAACAGGAGGATAAGGGCAGGTGGGTGTGCCAGGAAGGGATTAAATACTTTAAAGACCATGCGATGAAGCATTTTACGGAAGAAGAGGCTTATATGGCTTCCATTCATTATTCAGGTTTTGAAACGCACAGACGCCTTCATGACAATTTCCGGAAAAAAACATTACCGGCTCTTGAGAGGGAATTGGAGCGGACGGGGTATTCCGCAGAGTCCATCGACCATTTTTTAGGGGTATGCGCCGGCTGGCTGGCAGGGCATACGACAACGGAAGACCGTGCGATTACAGGCAATGCCATAAGCAAATGGGATGATCTTTTGCCGGAGGAGGAACAGGCCGCTATGGCGCAGACGATCATTCAGCTTTTGCAGGATATGTTTTTGCTGAATCCAAAAGTAGTAAGCGAATGTTACGGTGGGGAAAGGTTTGGAAAAGGCATTTATTACCGCCTGGTGTATGCGACCAGACAGGGAAAGAAGTGGGAGATCCTTTTGGTATTTGAACAAAAGCTGATTGTAAAAACAGTTGGCAGCATGATGGATACAAAGTCAGATACGGTGAATGTTATGTTGATGAATGCCGCCAGATATATGGCGCAGCAGTTTGTGAACCGTATCAGGGAATATTTCCCTTCGGCGGACATGCACGAACTGAAGGAAGAAAATTTATTGACTTATGAGCAGTTCGAGACGATATTCAGGGAACATAACCCGCAAATCAGTTTATTATTCGATACCGGAAAAGGATATTTTGCATATTGCGTTATCGCTCCCCATTTGAGACAGGATGGGAATGCCGTTTCCATTAATGCAGACAATGCAATGTCTGAAATAAAAAAATATTTGGGTAAGAATGAGGAAGATAATAAAAAACAAATATTGGTGGTGGATGACTCCGATATTGCGCTGCAGGCGATGAAGGGCCTGTTGGAGAAAGATTACAGGGTTTCTTTGGCGAAATCCGGTATGGCGGCGATTAGGTGCATTTCCTTAAACCGGCCTGATTTGATTCTGTTGGATTATGACATGCCGGTCTGCGACGGCAGCCAGGTGCTGGAAATGATCCGTGCAGAGGAAGGTTTTGAAGATATCCCGGTTATTTTCCTGACGGGAAGGGTCGATAAGAAAAGCGTCCAGAAGGTGATTCCCTTAAAGCCGATGGGATTTTTGCTAAAAACTTCAGGACCTGAGGAAATTAAAAAAAGCGTGGATAATTATTTAAAAACGCTGGATTAAGAATATCGAAAGCGTATATTTTTATTTTACATAAGTGATCCGATTTATAACGATGCAGTGGGAAAAGCTGTCAGAACCCGTTCTGGCGGCTTTATTGTTTTGTTTTAAGAAGAGATTCCTAAGCCTGTTTTTATTTGTCATATAGGCCTAAGAAGGCGAAAGGAGGCATAGGATAGAAAAAAAGGGGCCGATAAGCGTGAGGGAGAAATGGATGGGGAAAAGATAACCGGAGAAGATAAACGCGTAATAGAGCAGGTTTTACGTCTTTTAGCAAGCGAAAAGTATATTACTTTAGAGGAACAGCTCCGTATGCTGGAATTGTTGGAGGAGGAAAAATGAGGAATGTGGAATAAGGGAAAGGGGAGGATCGCTTGGAAAAACCGCGTGCGGTAACTTATAATCGCTGCAGTACGGAAGAGGAGGCGCAAAAGGATGCCTTAACCCATCAGATCATGGAGGCAAAAAACTGTATTTTAGAACAAGGGTGGCAATTAGTCGATACCTATGTGGAAGCAAAGAGTGGTACGACGATAAAGGGCAGGACGGAATATAACCGCCTATATAAAGACCTGGAACGGGATAAATTTGATATTATTGTGATTAAGAGCCAGGACAGACTGATGCGGAATACAAAAGACTGGTATTTGTTTCTCGACCGGATGCAGAGGAATGGGAAGCGGCTATATATGTATTTGGAGCATAAGTTTTATTCGCCTGATGATGCGTTGGTTACAGGCATCAAGGCGATACTGGCGGAGGAATACAGCAGGGAATTAAGCAAAAAGATCAACCATGCGCATAAGAACCGGCAAAAGGAAGGGATGCATTTCGTGTTTACCAACCGGACTTATGGACTGCAAAAGCTGCCGGATAAAAGCATAGCGGTTGACAGGCAGGAAGCGGAAATGGTTAAAATGATTTTTGAACTTTCCGCAAATGGATACGGCACACATTGCAGTGCGGAAATACTTTATAAAAACGGCTACCGGAACCGGAAGGGGAAAATGCTCCATCCGTCCAGCATAAGGAATATCATAAGAAACCCAATCTATAAAGGGACGGTTGTCCAAAACAGGGTCCATTATGATTTTGACAGTAAACAAGTCATTAAAAATCCGAAGCAGGAATGGGTTATCCATGAAAAAGCCATACCGGCCATTGTTGATGAGGATTTGTTTGATAGGGCGAATAAAGGGCTGGATGCAAGAAAACAGAAAAAACAAAGAGAGGAGGGGATAAAGGCTTGCAATGCAGGAAAATATGATTTTTCCGGAAAGATAATCTGCGGTCTGTGCAAAAGCCCTTTCTACAGGGTCTCCAGAAAGGGAAAAGGCGACAGGGTAACGGAATGGAAATGTTGTAACTATTTAAGGAACGGGAGAAAAAAAGAACAGTTGTGCAAAGAGAAACTAAGAAAGACAAAAAAGGGGGATCAGGGATGTGACAATATACATTTGGACGAACGCAAGATATATATGGCATTGGAAGGAGCCTGCCGGGAGAATGGACAAGGATTAAAGACGCAGAAGGAGATTTTGCTTAAAAAAACTTTGCAGATTGTAAGGGAGGCATTGCGGCGGGAAGACGGTAGGAAAGAAAACGAGGAATTGGAAGAGGCATTGACAAAGATAACAGGACAAAAAGACCTGCTTTTGGAAAAGCTTTTGGAAGGTACGATCTCAGATTCTGATTTCAGGCGGAAAAAACGGCAGATAGAGGACCGGGAAGGGCAAATCCATGCTAGGCTTAAGCAAAATAAGGACGAAATATTGCAAGATGCGCAGATAGACGGACGGGTGGAAACGATACAAGAAAGGCTGGAAAGCGGGATGCTGGAACAGGCGCAGACAGCGGATATGGTTGGCGGGATTGAAAAGATAGAAGTGTTTCCTGATTGCCTGAAAATATATTTTTCTTCCCGCCATGGTAAGGATTGGATGGAGGAAGGAATAGCCCCTCCGGGTGAAGATGAGACGGATCATCAGGCGGTACTCGTGATTCCGCAGACATGCAGCGCTTTGCAGCGGACGGCGATGGAAGAAGAAAAACAGGCTATTCAGGATTATATGAAGCAAAAACCCGCCATTACGGCAAAAGAAATAGCCAAAGAGATGGAGGTAGGTATTTCTTTGGTGCATAGGAGGATCCGGGATTTAAAAAAGGAGGGAAGGGTCAGGTACAGTACTCCTAATGGAAAGGGTAAATGGATCATAGTGGAGGAAAATGATAATTAGGATATCTTTTTGTCATTTCCGTCCAATGCTTAAAGACTTGTGAGCCATAAATAATCAGGTATCCAAGGCCTCTGCGCGCAGCGAGGAATTCCCCAATAACGACCCCTACAAGGGCAAGGCCGATGTTTACTTTCATATTGCTTAAAATAGTGGGGATGGATCCGGGAAGGACTACTTTTAAAAAGGCATCTTTCTTCCCGCCGCCCAGCGTGTAGATCAGCTTTATTTTTTCTTCGTCCACCTGTCGGAACCCGGTATAGAGATTGATGATGGAACCAAAGACGGCGACGGAAATCCCGGCCACAATGATTGTATTGATCCCTGTTCCAAGCCATACGATAAACAAAGGGGCGAGGGCGGATTTGGGCAGGCTGTTTAGGACGACCAGATAAGGTTCTAAAACTTCAGAACATTTGTGGGAATACCATAAAAGAGTTGCGGACAGCATACCGATCATAAGGACAAGCAGGAAACTGGCGACTGTTTCCAGCAAAGTGACGCCTGTATTGATGAAAAAGGTCCCGTCTTTTATCATATCGGAAAAACATAAAGTAACCCGGCTTGGGCTGCTGAAAAAGAAAGGGTCTATATAGCCCGCCCCGGCGGAAAATTCCCAGATCAGGAGAAAAAAAATAAGGATAAGAAAACGGGCAAGGGTAACCAGGCGGTGGTGTTTCAAGCGGGAACGCTCATATTTCTCCTGGCTGCTAAGAACCCGGCTGGATGCTTTTAGAGGTTTGCATGTGGTCTTCATCAGAAATCTCCTTCCATAATTGATTAAAGTATCCTTGATATTCCGGCGCGTTCCGGGAAGCAAGGGGGGAATGGCCGGATATGGTCAGGTGGATGGGGATGTCACATTTTATTGTGGCAGGACGTTTGCTGAGTACGAGGATGCGGTCGGCCAGGCTGATGGCTTCCGATAAATCGTGGGTAACCAGAATGGCTGTTTTTTTGGCGGAACGGATGATGCCGCAGATATCGGAAGAGACAGAAAGCCGTGTCTGATAATCCAAAGCGCTGAAAGGTTCATCCAGCAGAAGGATTTCCGGGTCGAGTGCCAGCGTACGTATGAGCGCCGCCCGTTGTTTCATGCCTCCGGACAGTTCTCCGGGTTTTTTGTCTTTGAATTTGTCAAGACCGTAATCTTTCAGAAGCTCCATCACGCGTTGTTTTTTTTCCGTAGTAAGCTGATGATTGATTTCCAGGCCGAGGGTCACGTTGCGGTAGATCGTCCTCCATTCAAAAAGGTGGTCATGTTGAAGCATGTATCCAATCCGGGGGCAGTCTGCCGCAGGATGCTTATCGATACCTTCCTCTTGCGGAACGGGGAAATGGATTTTTCCGTTTTCCGGTAAAAGAAGCCCTGCAATGATAGACAACAGCGTAGACTTACCGCAGCCGGAAGGCCCTACGATTGCCAGGAATTCCCCTTTGTTGACTTGGAAGGATATATGGGATAAGGCATCGGTTTCGCCTTCTAAGCTGTGGTAGGAATAGCAGATATCATGTAGTTCTAATATCGGGTTAGTCATAAAATTCCTCCAACTTCATATATGCTTATTATATGAAAAGAAGAAATATGTTGTGAATTGTAAAATTAACTGTTATGTCACATAAGGTTCAGGCGTCAAAAAGCCTATCCGGAGGCTGCGCCTGACGGATTGCGCAATAAATTTGTGAGCGCTCTATTGCACGGGACATTCCGACGAGCCTTGGAAAGCAAAAACCGTGTCCAGCAGAGGCTTCCACGATTTTAGAGTCTCCTCTTGATGCCCGGCAAGGCAGGAAAAGATTGAAAAAGAAAAGAAAGTATGGTAGTATCAAATATCAGATTGAAATAGTTTGGAGGAAAATACCATGGCACAGCTTTGGGGAGGACGTTTTACGAAAGAGACGGATGCGTTTGTTTCCCGTTTTAACGCATCCATTTCTTTTGATAAGAAACTTTTTGAAGAAGATATCGAAGGGAGCATCGCCCATGTAGTGATGTTGGAAAAGCAGGGCATCCTTCCGGAAGAAGAAAAGAACGCGATCGTAAAAGGGCTTACGGGAATCCGTGAAGATGTGAAGGAGGGAAAGCTGGATATTACGGACGAATATGAGGATATCCATAGCTTTGTGGAAGCGAATCTGATACAAAGAATTGGCGATGCGGGCAAGAAGCTGCATACAGGACGGAGCCGTAACGATCAGGTGGCGCTGGATATGAAGATGTATATAAGGAAAGAGATCATCCATGTGGCAGAGGAGTTGGAGGAATTGCTTGTTACTCTAATTGAGGTGATGGAAAAAAACCTGGATACGTATATGCCGGGTTTTACCCATTTGCAGAAAGCCCAACCCATTACATTGGCTCATCATATGGGGGCGTATTTTGAAATGTTCCGCAGGGATAGTTTAAGGATGAAGGATATTTACAAGAGGATGAATTACTGCCCGCTTGGATCCGGCGCTTTAGCCGGGACCACTTACCCATTGGACAGAGGATATACGGCATCTTTGCTTGGGTTTGAAGGCCCTGCTTTGAATAGTATGGATGCAGTGTCGGACAGGGATTATATCATTGAATTCTTATCTGCATTATCTACGGTCATGATGCATCTTAGCCGTTTTTGCGAAGAAATTATCTTATGGAATTCCAACGAATATCGCTTTGTGGAGATCGATGATGCTTATTCGACAGGAAGCAGCATTATGCCCCAGAAAAAAAATCCGGATATCGCCGAACTGATCCGAGGAAAAACCGGAAGGGTATATGGCGCCTTAACCGCAATCCTTACGACCATGAAAGGGATCCCTTTGGCATATAATAAGGATATGCAGGAAGATAAAGAATGGACTTTCGATGCTATTGAGACGGTGAAGGGATGTCTTTTCTTATTTAACGGAATGTTGAAAACAATGGAATTTCATAAGGATGCGATGGCGAAGAGCGCGATGAACGGTTTTACGAATGCAACGGATGCGGCGGATTATCTGGTGGGGAAGGGAGTCCCTTTCAGGGACGCCCACGGCATTATTGGACGGCTTGTACTTTATTGTATTGAAAAGGGCGTATGCATCGATGCCCTTACGCTGGATGAGTTAAAGGCCGTCAGCCCTATGTTTGAGGAAGATATTTATGAGGCTGTGAGTTTGGAAGCCTGTGTAGGGAAAAGGCTGACCGCCGGGGCGCCGGGTCAGGCGGCTATGAAGGAAGCTCTCAATGCTTATAAAGGCTTTATGGATAATAGCTGGTTAAAAGGAAGACATTTTAAATAGGACAGAAAGGTGAGGGATATACGATGAGCGAAAAGTTAAAAGTAGGTATTTTAGGCGGAACGGGCATGGTTGGGCAGAGGTTTATCTCCCTATTGGAAAACCATCCCTGGTTTGAAGTGACGACGATTGCGGCAAGCCCGCGTTCGGCAGGAAAAACTTATTTGGAGGCGGCAGGGAAAAGGTGGAAGATGACGACCCCCATGCCGGAGCCGGTAAAAGATATTGCGGTAATGAATGTAAATGAGGTGGAAAAGGTGGCTGCGGAAGTTGATTTTGTATTCAGCGCCGTGGATATGACCAAAGAGGAAATAAAGAAAATAGAAGAAGAATATGCAAAAACGGAAACCCCTGTGGTTTCCAATAACAGCGCGCACCGCTGGACGGAAGATGTGCCGATGGTAGTGCCGGAAATCAATCCGGAACATATGAAAGTCATTGAGTCCCAGAAAAAGCGATTGGGTACGCAAAGGGGTTTTGTAGCCGTAAAACCTAACTGTTCTATTCAAAGCTATGCGCCGGTCCTTACCGCATGGAAAGAATTTGAGCCTTATGAAGTGGTAGCTACGACTTATCAGGCAATTTCCGGGGCAGGAAAGACTTTTCAGGACTGGCCTGAGATGGAAGGGAATATCATACCTTATATCGGCGGGGAAGAGGAAAAGAGTGAGAAGGAGCCTTTGCGGATCTGGGGTGAAATCAAAGACGGGGTGATTGTCCCGGCGGTTTCCCCGGTGATTACCTGTCAATGCATCCGTGTGCCGGTATTGAACGGACATACGGCCGCTGTCTTTGTAAAGTTGAGAAAAAAGGCATCAAAAGAGCAATTGATCGAAAAACTCCTCCAGTTCCGGGGGGTTCCCCAGGAATTAGCCCTTCCCAGCGCGCCAAAACAGTTTATCCGGTATCTGGAAGAAGCGGATCGTCCACAGGTCAGTCTGGATGTGGATTATGAAAACGGCATGGGCATCAGTGTAGGACGTTTAAGGGAAGATGCCGTTTATGACTGGAAGTTCGTCGGTTTATCCCACAATACGGTCCGGGGGGCTGCCGGAGGAGCAGTGCTTTGCGCGGAATTGCTGAAAGCACAAGGATATATTACAAAGAAATAATGGAAAGAAAAGGATGGAGAAGGGCGGCTTAGAATGGATTTATTGAAGGCAGAGGATAAAAGGGTAAATAGTGATGAAAAAATGTTCCAAATGATATACGACATGTCAAACAGTGCATTTTTATATTACAATTTTGAGGAGAGAAAAGTTAAAACAGTAGGAAGTTGGGATGCGTTTTTTGGCATGGCGATTCATACATTGGAGGAATTGGAAAAACTGGGCCGGTGTGTGGATGAAAAGTATACGGATCAGTTTATGGATTTCCTTTTTCCTGAGAAAAGAGGAATCCAAAAGGGGAATATCACGATCTGCCTTCAAAAACGCCTTGCAGGGAAAAAGATATGGCTGGAATGTGAAGCTATCGTCAAATACGGGCAGGACGGCCGCCCAAAAGATAAAATACTGCGTTTTGAAGATATTACAAAACTTAAAAGCCAGAATGAAGAATTGATTTATCTGGCGTATTATGATATTTTAACGGGATTGTATAACCGGAATTATTTTGTGCGTTTACTGGGTGACTTTTTCAGGAAGGCAAAAGAAGAGGGGAAGCCGGTTGCTATTTTGTTTGTGGATATTGATGATTTCAGGAAAATCAATGATGGGCTGGGACTCATTATAGGCGATGAGATTGTCCAGCAGTTTGGCCAGTATTTGGCTTCTTTTGAAAGCGGGAATACGATCGTCTCTCATTTTAACGGCGATATTTATTGTCTTGCTATATATGATCCAACCGGCCGGGAGAGTGTGGAAGCGATATATGGGAAGATGCAAAAAAGGCTGGAAAAGCCCTTCCTGTTAAGCGACGGCAGGGAAATATCCATTACGGTGAGCGTAGGGGTGGCGGAATATCCGGAAGCTGCCAAAGATGCCCTGGAGCTGATTAACTGTGCGGAAATTGTAATGTTTAAAGCGAAAGCGGCGGGGAAAAACACCATCCAATATTTTGATATGCCAATACTGGACGATTTCCTCCGGAATGTAACGATAGAAAATAAATTGAAAGAAGCTGTCTCCCATCGGAATTTTACGGTATATTTTCAACCGCAGTATAATGTCCATGACGGGATATTGCGAGGGGTGGAGGCTCTGATCCGTTGGAGGGATGAAGAAGGGAACATGATCAGCCCTTCCGTATTTATCCCGATTGCTGAGAAAAACGGGACAATTATTCCAATCGGCACATGGGTAATGGAAGAAAGCATCCGCATTTTTTCCGGATGGAGAAAGAAATATCATTCTTCATTGATCCTGGCATTAAATATTTCGGCCATTCAGTATAAAAGGACTGATTTTGTAGATAACCTTTTGCGTATATTGGAAAAGTATGAAGTGGAACCTTCCGGAGTGGAATTGGAGATTACGGAAAGCATTTTGATTGATGATTTTGAGGAAGTGACCGATAAGCTTCTTGTCCTGAAGGAATGCGGTTTTAGAATTTCCCTGGATGATTTTGGAACAGGATATTCTTCCCTTTCCTACTTAAAAGGACTTCCTATCAATACGTTAAAGATTGACAAGTCATTTATTGATACTGTAATTTCTGACAATAATACAAAGATTATTACAGAATCCATTGTATATATGGTAAAAAGGCTGGGATATGAAACCGTAGCGGAAGGCGTGGAGACAAAGGAACAATTTGATTATCTGAAATCTATTGAATGTGACAATATCCAGGGATATTTCCTGGGAAGGCCTATGCCGTCGGATGAAGTGGAAAAACTACTGCAGAAAACTGCGGGTTAGCGCGGGAAAAACTTCTAATTACCGTTGGCAATAATGGATGATGGACAAAAAATGGGAAAAAATTTATATATTGCGGAAAAACCCAGCGTGGCAAGGGAATTTGCAAAGGCTTTGAAATTAAATATGAGCAGTAAAGATGGGTATTTGGAATCCCAGGAAGCTATCGTTACCTGGTGCGTAGGGCATTTGGTTACGATGAGCTATCCGGAAGTATACGATGAAAAGTATAAACGTTGGTCTTTGGCAACGCTGCCGTTTATCCCACTGGAATTTAAATATGAAGTGATTGAAAATGTGAAAAAACAGTTTGGGATCGTGAGCGGGCTTCTCAACCGGCCGGATGTAAGTATGATCTATGTTTGTACGGATTCCGGGAGGGAGGGGGAATATATCTACCGTCTGGTGGAGCAACAGGCGGGGGTAAAAGGCAAGCAGCGCAAGAGGGTTTGGATCGATTCCCAGACGGAAGAAGAAATATTAAGGGGGATCAAGGAAGCAAAGGACTTAACGGAATATGATAATCTTAGTTCGGCGGCTTATCTAAGGGCCAAAGAAGATTATTTGATGGGGATTAATTTTTCCCGTGTGCTGACCTTAAAGTATGGGAATGCCATAAAATCTTATTTGAAAACGGACAGGGCGGTAATTTCCGTAGGACGTGTGATGACTTGCGTGCTTGGGATGGTGGTCAACCGGGAAAGGGAGATCAGGGGATTCGTTAAAACATCCTTTTACCGTGTGGCTGCTTTGGTGGCGTCTGCGGAAGAAAAAGGCTTTGAATGTGAGTGGAAAGCGGTGGAGGGTACGAAGTATTATGCCTCACCGTTATTGTATAAAGAAAACGGGTTTAAAGAGAGAAAAACAGCCGAAGAATTCGTTGCTTATTTGCAGGAAGGTTCCCCAATCCCGGAAGTGGAAGCGGTGGAAAAAAAGAAAGAGACGAAGAATCCCCCTCTTTTGTACAACTTGGCAGAATTGCAAAATGACTGTTCCAAGTTATTTAAGATTAGCCCGGATGAAACGCTTAGGATCGTACAGGAATTATATGAAAAAAAAATGACGACGTATCCAAGGACCGATGCCAGAGTATTATCGGGTGCGGCAGCCAAGGAGATTTATAAAAATATAAGCGGTTTAAGGAATTATGGGCATACAGCGGTATTTGCCAATGAAATCCTAAAGGATCAGGGATATAAGAAAATTGCAAAGACAAGATATGTGAATGATAAGCAGATTACCGATCATTATGCGATTATCCCTACCGGCCAGGGGCTTGGGAATCTGAACGGGTTAAGTGAAACGGCTGCCAGGGTTTATGAGATTATTGCCCGCAGATTTTTGAGCATCTTTTACCCGCCGGCTGTTTACCGGAAGATATCCCTTAGGATCAACATAAAAGAAGAGAAATTTTTTGCCAATTTTAAAGTGTTGGAGGAAGAGGGGTATTTAAAAGTGGCAGAGGCTTCTTTTTCCAAAAAGAAAGGGAAAGCGGAAAAAGATGACGGGGAAAATGGAGCGGCTGATATGAAAGACCCGGGATTCATCGCCATGATCCAGCGGTTAAAAAAGGGTTCTAAACTGGAGCTGAAAGGTTTGGAGATCAGGGAAGGGGAAACTTCGCCTCCCAAGCGGTATAATTCAGGCACGATGATTTTGACAATGGAAAATGCAGGGCAGTTTATTGAGGACGAGGAGCTGCGTGCGCAGATAAAAGGAAGCGGAATCGGCACCTCAGCCACAAGGGCGGAAATTTTAAAAAAACTGGTTAATATCCAATATTTGTCCTTGAATAAAAAAACTCAGATAATTACTCCTACGCTTATGGGTGAAATGGTGTACGATGTAGTGGCAGGCTCCATTAAACCGTTGCTGGACCCGGCTTTGACGGCGAGTTGGGAAAAAGGGCTGACGCTGGTGGCGAAAGGGGATATTACGGAAGAGGAGTATATGGCAAAATTGGATGATTTTGTAAGCAGACGGACAAATATTGTAAAGCAGTTGGGAAATCAAGGTTTTTTATTCCGGCAGTTTGATAATGCTGCGGGAAATTACCGGAAATAAACAAACAAAAGCGCAAAAACAGCTTAGAAAAGAGGGGCAAAATGGAACAATGGAAAGTAAAAAATTTATACACGCTGCAGGAAACGATCGCAACTGCTTTGCTTAAAAAAAAGGAATATCCCTGGGAAGCCCTTGCGGAAATTAAAGATTTTATTTTGGAACTGGGAAAAAGCCTTCCGGAAGACAGGTTTGAAAAGAGAGGGGAAAATATCTGGGTGGCGAAATCGGCAGAAGTCTTCCCAAGCGCTTATATTGGAGGCCCGGCTATTATTGATGAAGAAGCGCAAATCCGCCACTGCGCTTTTATACGGGGAAGCGCAATTGTAGGCAAAGGGGCGGTAGTAGGCAATTCCACGGAACTGAAAAATGTGATTTTATTCAATAAAGTCCAGGTCCCCCATTATAATTATGTGGGAGACAGCATTTTAGGATACAAAGCGCATATGGGCGCAGGCTCCATCACTTCCAATGTAAAAAGCGATAAAACTTTGGTTGTGGTAAAAGGAGGGGAAGAAGCCATGGAAACCGGGCTTAAGAAATTCGGCGCGATGTTGGGGGATTGTGTGGAAATAGGCTGCAATTCCGTATTGAATCCTGGAACGGTTATAGGGAAAGGGGCCAGCGTATACCCGGTTTCCTCGGTAAGGGGGTATGTGCCGGAAAATAGCATCTATAAGCGCGAGGGAGGAATTGTGCTAAGGACATGACTGAAAAAGGCAGGGGATGCCGTTTTTGGCCTGTTATATCTGTTGCAAAAAATATAATATTATTTGAAAATATACTGGATTTTTTGCGGAAAGTATGCGAGAATTAAGGAAGCAGATAAGCCTTGCGGCAGTCTCTGAATATCCGCGCAAGCGCGTCTACCTGGCTCGTTGCCCGCGGGAATCAAATTCAAAAGTTACATATCGAAAGGAGTTTTCACATGATTTATTCGAAGGAAGTTGAAGAAATGTGTACAGTAGCACAGGGCGTAAATCACGGCTGTGCACCTATCCCGGAAGAAGCAAATTGGGTAAAGGTGAAAGAAGTAAAAGATATTTCCGGTTTAACACATGGTGTAGGCTGGTGCGCTCCTCAGCAGGGGGCTTGCAAGCTCACATTGAATGTAAAGGAAGGCATCATTCAGGAAGCATTGGTAGAGACGATCGGGTGCTCCGGCATGACACATTCTGCAGCTATGGCAGCGGAAATTTTGCCAGGAAGAACAGTGATGGAGGCATTGAATACAGATCTTGTATGTGATGCGATCAATACTGCAATGAGAGAATTATTCTTACAGATTGTATACGGAAGAAGCCAGAGCGCATTCTCTGAAGACGGACTTCCTGTAGGCGCAGGCCTTGAGGATTTAGGGAAAGGGCTTAGAAGCCAGGTTGGTACGATGTATGGTACTTTAAAGAAAGGTCCCCGTTATCTTGAAATGGCTGAAGGATACGTAACAGGCATTGCATTGGATGCAGATGATCAGATTATTGGTTATCAGTTCGTAAGCCTCGGCAAAATGACAGATTTCATCAAAAAGGGCGATGACCCGAATACGGCATGGGAAAAAGCAAAAGGCCAGTATGGCCGTGTGGCGGATGCTGTTAAGATTATCGATCCGAGAGAAGAATAAGGAGGACTTAAAAAATGGCATTATTTGAATCATATGAAAGAAGAATTGATAAAATTAATTCCGTATTGAACAGCTACGGGATCTCTTCTATCGAAGAAGCTGAAAAAATAACAAAAGATGCTGGGCTTAATGTTTATGACCAGATTAAGGGGATCCAGCCTATTTGTTTTGAAAATGCATGTTGGGCTTATATTGTAGGTGCGGCGATTGCGATTAAAAAAGGCTGCAGGAAAGCAGCGGATGCAGCGGCAGCGATCGGCGAAGGCCTTCAGGCATTCTGCATCCCGGGATCTGTTGCGGATACACGTAAAGTAGGTCTTGGACATGGAAATCTTGGAAAGATGCTTTTGGAAGAAGAAACGGAATGCTTCTGTTTCCTGGCAGGGCATGAGTCTTTTGCAGCGGCAGAAGGCGCTATCGGTATTGCTGAGAAAGCGAATAAAGTACGTCAGAAACCTTTAAGGGTTATCCTGAACGGCCTTGGAAAAGATGCCGCCCAGGTAATTTCCAGGATCAACGGATTTACATTTGTAGAGACGGAATATGATCCTTATACGAATACGGTAAAAGAAGTTTACAGGAAATCCTATTCCGAAGGCCTCCGTGCAAAAGTAAACTGCTACGGAGCTAACGACGTATGCGAAGGCGTTGCGATTATGCACAAAGAAGGGGTTGACGTTTCTATTACCGGTAACTCTACCAATCCGACAAGGTTCCAGCATCCTGTTGCAGGTACATATAAAAAAGAATGCATCGAACAGGGCAAGAAATATTTCTCTGTTGCTTCCGGCGGCGGTACAGGGCGTACCCTTCATCCGGACAATATGGCGGCAGGCCCTGCTTCCTATGGTATGACAGATACGATGGGACGTATGCACTCCGATGCGCAGTTTGCAGGATCTTCTTCCGTACCGGCCCATGTTGAGATGATGGGGCTTATCGGGGCAGGGAATAACCCGATGGTTGGTATGACGGTTGCCGTTGCCGTCTCCGTCCAGGAAGCGGCTGACGAAAACCGGTTCTAAGACTGGTTTGGGAAGTTCTAAGAAAACCCGTATTTTTCAGAGGCAACCAAGCCGCAAGATGGTTTGGCTGCCTCTTTTTTACTTTACACAGTGTTGAATTTTTTCTGAATCTTTTGTAGAATGTAAATAGTTTACTTTTAAGAAAATGATTCACTGCTTGATACACCGAAAGGAGCGGCAAAATGAAAAAAGCAATCAACCAATCATTATTAACATTTATTTTAAACGGGATTTCTATTTTAGCGCTGGTTTTTATGGTGCTTTCCCTGTTGAGTTACAGCTATGCGAATAAAGAGCTGCAGCAGGCCAGCGAAGACAGGTTTGAACTGACTTATAATGCAAACCGGTTTATGAACGGTTCTGCCTATCTGACTAATGAGGTTCGCGCTTTTGCCGCAACGGGCATTCAGGAGCATTATGATAATTACTGGAATGAAGTCAATCATTTGAAAAACCGGGATATCGGAGTGGCTGCTATGCAGGAAATCGGCATTACGCCGGAGGAACAGGCAATGATTGATGAGATGTCATCCCTTTCCAACGAACTGGTCCCTTTGGAAGATGAGGCTATGAAAAATGTACAGGCGGGAAAGAGGGAAGAGGCGATTGCCTATGTATATGGAACGGATTACAATACTTCAATTGCCAAAATAAATTCTTTGAAAGAGCAGTTTTTGACAGGGTTGGATGCAAGGGCAAAGGAAGAAGTGGATAATTTATCGAAAAAGACGGAAATTATCAGTACGGCCATATTTGCAGCCGTTCTGGTAGTAGGGATCATGCAGCTTTTCAGTATGATTTTTATCAGAAAGAAAGTCCTGCGTCCGGTAATTGCAGTGAAGAAGCAAATGGGGGAGATTTCCCAGGGAAATCTGTCGGCGGAGTTTTCACTTGAGTCCAATACTTCTGAAATTGGGATGCTTGTGGAATCCATTCATGAAACTAAGCGGGAATTGAAAAAATATATTCATGACATAGACTCAAAATTGAGCCAGATGGCCCATGGAAAAATGGATTTGGAGGTTGGGAATGATTATCGCGGCGAATTTCTTCCTATCCAAAAAGCGATGCATCAGATTGTGGATTCATTGAACCGGGCCCTTTTGGGAATTAACTATACGGCCGGACAGGTTTCGGAGGAGTCTAAGAGGATGGCATCCGATGCGGAGGTCCTTTCCAGCGGCGCAGTGGAACAAGCGTCCGCAGTAGAAGAATTGTCTGCAAGTATTCAGGAACTGGCCGGTCAAGTAGACCGTACTTCTTCCGATGCGGAAGATGCCAGAAGATGTTCTACCGATGCGGCAAAACAACTTGATATCTGTAATCAGAAAATGGCAGACCTGACGGGAGCTATGGAGGAGATATCAAAGGCCTCCCAGCAAATCGGCGGGATTATCAAAACGATTGAGGATATTTCCTTCCAGACGAACCTGCTCGCATTAAACGCCGCCGTAGAAGCCGCACGTGCAGGAGAAGCGGGAAAGGGTTTTGCGGTTGTTGCGGATGAGGTGAAAAACCTGGCAAATAAGAGTTCGGATTCTGCAAAGGATATTACAGAGTTGATTGAAAATTCCATTATGCTGATACAGCATGGTTCTTCTTTATCGGAAGACACTACGGAGGCTCTTTCCATAGGAGTGCTTGGGGCAAGGAAGTCAACGGATTTGATGGAGAGGATTGCGGATTCTGCATCCCAGCAGTCCCGGTCGTTGCAACAGTTAACGCTTGGTATGGAGCAGATATCCGGAGTGGTGCAGACGAATGCCGCGACGGCGGAAAAATCGGCAATATCTGCAAAAGATCTTTATAATCAGGCAGAGGAATTGAAAACTGCGATTCAGCAGTTCCAGCTTAGAGGACAGGCATAAACATATTATAACAAGAAAACAGGGGCGTGCGTATCATGTCGCAGCCGCCAAATGTATATGGAATGCAACGTTATATTCTGTAAGAAATACCGGATATAGGCGGACGGTTTTTCTGCTTGATAAAACTTTAAAGAAAGCTTTGCAGAAAAACCGTCTTTTCATGTCTGAAAATACAGCAAGGATCATTGGAAGCCGCGGCAAATAGGCAGTTGCGAAAAAGCAGGGGAATAGAGGCATGGCTGGGTTAGGATGATTGTATAGCGGCATAAAGCTTATATGGATATGGAAAGGGTTTATTTTGTAAAATGACAAGGGAAGAATTTCAGGAACTGGTAAAAGGACGCCCGGTTTATCTTGACGGGGCTACGGGATCGAATTTATTAAAAAGAGGAATGCCGGCCGGCGTCTGTCCGGAAGAATGGATTTTAGGACACAGGGATGTACTTATCGGCCTGCAGAAAGAATTTGTGGAAGCCGGGAGCAACATTATTTATGCGCCTACCTTTTCGGCGAACGCTGTGAAACTAAAAGAATACGGGCTGGCGGAAAAGATTGGGCAAATGAACCGGGAGCTTGTTGCCGTTTCTAAGGAAGCGGCGGCGGGGAAATGTCTGGTGGCCGGCGACCTGACGATGACAGGCGAGCAGCTTTCCCCTATGGGGACAATGGATTTTGAAGAGTTGGTTGATATATATAAAGAACAGATTGCTTATCTGGCAGAGGCAGGAGTGGATCTTCTGGTTATAGAGACGATGATGAGCCTGCAGGAAAGCCGTGCGGCGTTGATTGCGGCAAAGGAAAGCTGTGATCTTCCGGTTATGGTAACGATGACTTTTGAAGCGGATGGACGTACTCTTTACGGGACCGATGCAAAGACGGCGGCAATTGTATTGGAGAGCCTTGGGGCCAGCGCCGTAGGGGCCAATTGTTCTACCGGCCCGGATAAAATGGTTGATATTGTCCGCACAATGGCCGAAGCAACATCCATCCCTATTATTGCAAAGCCTAATGCCGGGCTGCCTTTTCTGGATGCGGAAGGGAATACCGTATATGATATGGACAGCAGTGTTTTTGCAGTGGAAATGGCGCAATTGGTAGAAGCCGGAGCCTCTATTTTAGGAGGCTGTTGCGGCACCACGCCGGAATTTATAGAAAAGCTTCATAAACAGACACGGAAAATGAAAATTGCCCAGCGAAAAAAACCGGAGAAGCGATATTTGACTTCGGAGCGGAAAACGGTGGAATTTGGGCTGGATGATAACTTTATTATTGTGGGGGAACGTATTAACCCTACAGGAAAAAAGAAACTTCAGGCTTCGCTGCGGGAAGGGAACCTGGATATGGTCTTACAGTTTGCGCAGGAACAGGAAGCCTGCGGGGCCGGCATCTTAGACATTAATATGGGGATGGGAGGCATTGATGAAAAGCAGATGATGTTGGCCGCCCTGGAAGAGATTGCAGGAGTGACTTCTTTGCCCTTGTCTATTGACTCCAGCCATTTGGATGTGTTGGAAGCGGCTTTAAGGAGGTATCCGGGGAGGGCATTGATTAATTCGATATCGTATGAAAAGATAAAATTTGAGAACCTGCTTCCTCTTGCCAGGAAATACGGGGCTATGTTTATCCTGCTGCCGTTGTCCGACAAAGGGCTGCCGGAGGATTTGAATGAAAAGAAGGAAATTATCCATAAGATAGCGGACAGGGCTAAAGAGCTTGGGATGCATAAAAACGATATTGTAGTGGATGGCCTGGTGACGACCGTAGGGGCAAATAAAATGGCGGCTTTGGAAACACTGGAAACGATCCGTTATTGTAAAGAAATGGGATATGCCACGGTATGCGGCCTTTCCAATATATCTTTCGGCCTGCCGGAGAGGGGGTATGTAAACGCCGTATTTTTGGCGATGGCGATTCAGGAAGGCCTGACGATGGCAATTGCCAATCCCTCCCAGGAATTGCTGGTGAGCAGCGCTTTTGCGGCCGATTTGCTGCTTGGCAAACCAGAGGCCGATATCCGTTATATCCGGCAGATGGATGGGAGTGGACAAAAAATCCAAAAACAGGGGAAGCCCCCGCTGGAGATAAAGGAAATACCTAAAGAAGAGAAAGCCGCCTGGAAAGTGCGAGAAGACGTTTTAAAAGGGAATAAGAAGAAAATTACGGATGATACAAAACATGCTTTAGCCCAGGGATTGAAACCGACGGAGATATTAAATGACTGCCTTCTTCCGGCTATTAATGAAGTGGGCGACCTTTTTGACAAAGGGAAATATTTTCTTCCCCAACTGATCGCAGGGGCAGAGGCAATGAAATTGGCGATTGAATATTTGGAGCCGATGCTTGGGAAGGCGGAGAAAAAGAAGGAAATGCCTACAATCGTGATTGCTACAGTGGAAGGGGATATCCATGATATCGGAAAGAACCTGGTTGCCCTGATGTTGAAAAATTACGGGTTCCGTGTTATCGACCTGGGAAAAGATGTTCCGGGAGAAGAGATCATAAAGGCGGCAAAAGAACATAAGGCCAGCGTGATTGCCCTTTCCGCCCTTATGACGACAACGATGCAGGAGATGAAGAAAGTGATCGCTTGTGCCAAAGAAGAGAAAGTAGAGGCAAAGGTGATTATCGGAGGTGCGGTCATTACCCAGGATTATGCGGATGAGATCGGAGCAGACGGTTATTCCAAGGATGCGGCGGATGCAGTAAAGCTGACCAAAAGGATTCTCCACATGGAAAACTGAAAAGGCAGGCCCTTGGATTATTGCCTATAGGAATAAATTTCAGAAAGTCGAGGAGAGATGGATGAACGGTGCAGATGCAATTATAAAATGTTTGGAAAAAGAAGGGGTGGAAACTGTTTTCGGATATCCAGGGGTGGCGATTTGTCCTTTTTATAACAGTATACTGGAATCGGAAATCAGGACGATATTGATAAGGACGGAACAGAATGCGGCCCATGCCGCCAGCGGGTTTACGCGCGTTTCCGGAAAGCCGGGAGTTTGCGCGGTGACTTCCGGCCCGGGGGCGACGAATGTGATTACGGGGATTGCAACGGCTTTTGCAGACAGCATCCCGTTGATATGTATTACCGGGCAGGTCAACAGCGAATTGATAGGTAGCGATGTTTTTCAGGAAGCGGATATCACGGGGGCGGTCGAGTCCTTTGTGAAGTACAGCTATTTGGTAAAAAATGTCAATGATATTCCAAGGGTATTCAAGGAAGCTTTTCATATTGCGAATACAGGAAGGAAAGGCCCGGTGTTGATCGATGTCCCTATCGATGTCCAGAATGCGCAGATGGCAAAATTCCATTATCCGGAAGAAATCAGCATGAGGACTTACAAACCAACTGTGAAGGGAAATATCGTTCAGATTAAGAAAGTCATCAAAGAACTGGAAAAGGCGAAGCGCCCGATCATATGTGCTGGGGGCGGCGTGCTTTTGAGCAATGCGGAAGGGGAATTGAGGGAATTCTCGGAAACATATAAAATCCCTGTAGTTTCTACTATGATGGGGATCGGCGCTATGCCTACAAGGCATCCTATGTATTATGGAATGGTAGGGAATAATGGAAAGCCTTGCGCCAACCGGGCGATGAACGAATCGGATCTGCTGATAATGGTGGGTGCAAGGGTAGCGGACCGGGCAGTCAGCCAGCCGGATTTGATTACGAATAATAAAGTGCTGGTGCATATAGACGTTGACCCTGCAGAAATCGGAAAAAACGTTGGGCCGCATATCCCTTTGGTAGGCGATGTGAAGCATATTTTTGCGGATCTGATGAATCAGGAGATGATTTGCAGCAAGGTAAGCTGCTATTATGAAGATTGGATACATACGCTGGATGGTTATAAGGAAAAGATGGCTGTGGTAAGGAAGCCGAATGAAAATTATGTGGATCCTGCCCGGTTTATTACAATGCTTTCCGATAAAATGGAAGAAGACGGCATTTATGTGGCGGACGTGGGGCAGAACCAGATATGGTCGTGTGGCTATCATATCGTGAAAAAAGGACGTTTTCTGACTTCCGGGGGCATGGGGACCATGGGGTATTCCATACCGGCCGCTATGGGGGCGAAGCTGGCGCAGCCGGAAAAACAGGTGATAGCCGTATGCGGCGACGGGTCGTTCCAGATGTCTATGATGGAGCTTGCTACGATGCGCCAGCATGACATCCCGGTTAAGATCATCGTCCTAAAGAACAATTACCTTGGTATGGTCAGGGAATTCCAGCATTATACCTACAAAGACAACTATTCGGTGGTGGATTTGTCCGGCAGCCCGGACTTGGAAAAGCTGACGGCCGCTTACGGAATGGATTTTCTCCGTCTGGAAACGATGGAAAAAGCGGAAGAAACGATAGAAGCATTTTTAAAGGGAAATAAATCCGTACTGTTGGAGTGCATCATTGATCCCTTGGATCTGGTAAAATAGGAGGACGTAAGAATGAAAAGAATCTATTCTGTTTTAGTGGAAAACCGTTCCGGTGTTCTTTGCAAGGTGGCAGGGCTTTTTTCCAGAAGATGCTTTAATATTGATTCCCTTGCGGTAGGAGAGACGGATGACCCGGCAGTGTCTTGTATGACGATTGTCAGCAGCGGGGATGAGAGGACGATTGAACAGATTGAAAAGCAGTTGAATAAAAAACTGGATGTTATTAAAGTAAAGACTTTTGACGAGAATAAGAGCATCAGCCGGGAATTGATGCTGATTAAGGTAAAATACAACCGGAATAACCGCAGGGACATTATGGAAAACTGCGATATTATGAAAGCGCAGATTGTGGATATGTCAAAAAATATGATGATCATACAGATTTGCGATGTGCCGGAGCGGATCCAGCTTTTTATCAAGATGCTGCAGTCCATCAGCATAGTGGAAGTGGCAAGAACGGGGACTTTGGCCCTGCCCAAGTGTATTGACTTTTAAGATGTCAGTTGATAAAATAAATGTCGGATGTTAAAGGGTAAACGGAGGGATGATATGCAAAAAAAAGTATTTCAGCTTTTGGTGGACAATACATCAGGCGTATTGAGCAGGATATCTGGCCTTTTTTCAAGGAGAGGTTATAATATTGAGAGTATTACGGCAGGAGTGACTGCGGATGCAAGGTATACAAGGATTACGATTGTAGCATCCGGGGATGATGAGATCCTGGATCAGATTGAAAAGCAAGTGGCCAAGCTGGTGGATGTAAGGGATATTAAAGTCCTTGCCCCGGGAGACAGCGTATATAGGGAATTGGTATTGATCAAAATAAAGGCGGCGGCCAGGGAACGGCAGGCGGTTATCTCAGTAGCGGATATTTTCCGTGCAAAAATTGTTGATGTGGCGCCGGAAAGCCTGATTGTGGAATTGACCGGGACCCAGTCGAAGATAGAAGCGTTTATCAGCCTGCTGGAAGGATATGAAATACTGGAATTGGCAAGAACGGGTATTACCGGCCTTGGCAGAGGGATCGACAAGGTAACATATCTGGACGATTTAGAGGATTAAGGAAGCATTTTGTTAGCTCTAAAGCCCCTTTATGAGGGAGGGCTTTTCAAGTTATACAGGTAAATTGAAACTAGTAGGAATATGGAGGAGAAAGAAATGGCGAATATCTATTATCAGGAAGACTGTAATCTTTCTATGCTGGACGGAAAGACGATTGCCGTAATCGGTTATGGCAGCCAGGGACATGCGCATGCGCTCAATGCAAAAGAGTCCGGGTGCAATGTCATTATCGGGCTGTACGAAGGTTCCAAGTCCTGGGCAAAGGCGCAGGCGCAGGGATTTGAAGTGTATACGGCGGCAGAAGCGGCAAAAAGAGCCGACATTATTATGATACTGATCAATGATGAACTTCAGGCGAAGATGTATAAGGAATCCATTGAGCCGAATTTGGAGCCGGGAAATATGCTGATGTTTGCTCATGGTTTTAATATCCATTTCGGACAGATTGTGCCTCCTAAGGATGTGGATGTAACGATGATCGCGCCAAAGGGGCCCGGACATACGGTACGGAGCGAATACCAGGCAGGGAAAGGGGTGCCTTGTCTTGTGGCAATCCATCAGGATGCGACAGGAAAAGCCCTTGATATGGCCCTGGCATATGCCTTGGCGATTGGCGGGGCAAGGGCGGGAGTCCTGGAAACTACGTTCCGTACGGAGACGGAAACGGATTTGTTCGGCGAACAGGCAGTTCTTTGCGGCGGAGTATGCGCCTTGATGCAGGCAGGCTTTGAAACTTTGGTGGAAGCAGGATATGATGCAAGAAATGCATATTTTGAATGTATCCATGAAATGAAATTGATCGTTGACCTGATTTATCAGTCCGGTTTTGAAGGGATGAGATATTCTATTTCCAATACGGCGGAATACGGCGATTATATCACAGGCCCGAAAATCATCACAGAGGAAACGAAAAAAGCGATGAAAAAAATCCTTTCCGATATCCAGGACGGAAGCTTTGCAAAAGATTTCCTTCTCGACATGTCGCCCGCAGGCGGCCAGGCCCATTTTAAAGCCATGAGGAAATTAGCGGCAGAACATCCTTCCGAAACCATCGGTAAAGACATCCGCAAACTTTACAGTTGGAACAATGAAAGTGATAAACTGATCAATAATTAATCTTATATGAAGTCAAAAAACGGCAGTTGTACATCGCAATGGATGCGGCTGCCGGTTTTTATTTTGCCCTATAACTCTGCCTTCATATTTTTTCTCATTGACTTTTCTTCTTATGCAAGATAATATATAAATGGTGATTTTACTAATCAGTCTTATATACATAAAAATGTCTGAATTATATGAGCATGGTAAAAAGGAGTGGAATTCGTGTTTATCAGGACTAAAAAATTTTTATGGGTAAGCTTTACCTGTTTGATCATTTTTTGTATTACAGTATTTATCTGGGTATCTGTTTCCATGACCAAGAAAAGCGAGGAAGCGATCAGTGATATCGGCATGATTTATATGGAAGAGATGAGCAAGCAGATACAACAGAAGTTTAAGTCCATTACGGAACTGCGCGTAGCCCAGGTAGAAGGGATCATAATGCGCACTCCTCAGTCAGAGGAAGGCTACAGCGATGAATTGATAGAGGAATTGGCGCTTGGGGCCCAGGTGCGTAATTTTACCTATCTGGCGTTATATGCGGAAGATGGGGAATGCGAAGTGATTTACGGCCAGCCGGTGGAGATCCGTTATCATGATGAATTTATGGAGCTGTTAAAGAACCATTCGATGAAGGTAAGCAGCGGCGAAGGCCATAATGGGGAAAGGGTGCTTCTTTTATCGGCAGATGCGGAATACGATATGAGATCAGGCAAAAAAAGCATATGCCTGATAGCGGGTATTGAGATGGAAGTGTTGAATCAGGAAATGGCTCTGGAAGGGGATGAATCCCTTGTGTATTCGCATGTCGTCCGGAAAGACGGAAGTTATGTAATCCGTAACGGGGAGGCGTTCCGGGACAATTATTTTAACCGGATGGAAGAAATACTTCTGGAATACAATGGCAAAAAGACGGATGACTATTTGCGCGAAATGAAAGCGGCCATGTTGGCGGGAGAGGATTATTCCGCCCTTGTTTTGACGGATGAAGCCCACAGGCATATTTACTGCACCCCTTTGTATGGCAGCGACTGGTATCTGATCAGCGTTATGCCTTATGGGATGCTGGATGATGCGATTAATGGCCTGGGAGAGGAACGGGTCAATACGATGCTTGCGGGCTGCGGTTTTATATTGGCGGTAGTAGTCGTGATCTTTATCTTATATTACACAGCATCCCAGCAGCAGATGCGGTTATTGGATGAAGCGAAAGAAGAGGCGCTTCGCGCAAGTAAGGCAAAAAGCGAATTCCTTTCCAACATGAGCCATGATATCCGTACGCCGATGAATGGGATTGTGGGGATGACGGCGATTGCCATGACGAATATTGATGATATTGGGAGGGTAAAGGACTGCCTAAAGAAGATTACCTTATCCAGCAAACATTTGCTTGGTTTGATTAACGATGTACTGGATATGTCAAAGATTGAGAATGGGAAACTGTCCATTAATATGGAATTGATTTCGCTGCGGGATGCGATGGGAAGCATTGTCAATATCGTGCAGCCTCAGATCAAAGCAAAAAACCAGCATTTTGATATTTTTATTCAAAACATTATTGTGGAAGATGTATATTGCGACAGTGTAAGGCTGAATCAGATTTTGATCAATCTTTTGTCGAATGCTGTCAAGTTTACGCCTGAGGAAGGCCGGATCAATGTATATTTGACACAGGAAGAACTGCCCAAAGAGACAGGACGCATCCGTTGCCATTTCAGGGTGAAGGATAATGGGATCGGAATGACGCATGAGTTCCAGGAAAAGATTTTTGAGACATTTTCCAGGGAAGATTCGGCCAGGGTACAGAAAACAGAAGGGACCGGCCTGGGTATGGCAATCACAAAGTACATTGTGGAGGCGATGGGTGGTACGATAGAATTGAAAAGCGAACATGGGGAAGGAAGCGAATTCCATGTCGTGCTGGATCTGGAAAAGGCAACGGTCCTGGAAGAAGACATGATTTTGCCGGCATGGAATATGTTGGTAGTGGATAATAATGAAGATCTCTGCCGTAGTGCGGTTTCCGTATTAAAGGAGATTGGCGTTGATGCGGAATGGACATTGGATGGACGGACAGCGGTGAAAATGGTGGAAAAGCGCCATAAAGAACACAAGGATTATGAAATTGTCCTTCTGGATTGGAAAATGCCGGGGATGGATGGCGTAGAAACGACAAAAGAGATTCGTAAGCTGTTGGGGGATGAGGTTCCCATCCTTATTATTTCTGCCTATGATTGGAGTGATATCGAAGAGGAAGCGCGGGCGGCTGGTGCCCATGGTTTTATCTCCAAGCCGTTGTTTAAATCAAATCTTTATCTTGGCCTTAGCCATTATATCAATGGCGTGACGGAAGAGGCGGATGAACATGAGGAACCGCTCTATGATTTTACCGGGAAAAGGATCCTTCTGGCGGAAGATAATGATTTGAACTGGGAGATCGCCAATGAGATTCTTTCCAGCGCAGGATTTGAAATGGAATGGGCGGAAAACGGAAAGATCTGTGTGGATAAATTTGAACAGTCTGCCGTAGGGACTTATGACGTTATCCTGATGGATATCCGAATGCCGGTTATGGATGGTTATGGGGCGGCAAAGGCTATCCGGGCTTTGGATCGCCCGGATGCAGATATCCCGATTATTGCAATGACGGCCGATGCCTTTTCTGAGGATGTCCGCCGGTGTTTAGAGTGCGGTATGAATGCCCATATTGCAAAACCTATTGACATTAATAATTTAATCCAGCATCTGCAGAAATATTTAAAAGAATAATATTATTTTTTAAGTAGTTAAGGGGCCGGTCCTTTGAGAGAGGGGCCGGCTTTCTGGACAAAAGAGTATTTCCTATATTTTGCTTCAGGGTTTTTGGCGGCGCAGTTTTTGTTCCGCGTGTATAGCAGTGTATCATTTTTTATCATATAGGAAGCCGGATAGCTTTCCTATAGAAAAAAATTGACCAAGTTAGGGGGCTTTTAGGTGCTTAAAAGAGGAAGAAAATATATAGCCATATTCATTGCGGCGCTGGCGCTGCTGTTAGGGGTATATAGCGCCGGATTTATTGAAAACCGGATTGTAGAGGAAAGCGTCAGCCATTTGGAAGAGATTTACAGCCAGATTAACGCTTCTTTTTCCGTATTGGTTTCCAACAATTGGAATATGCTGGATGACTGGAAATATCACATTGGGCATACGGTGGATGAATCGGAGGAAAAGCTGCACGAGTTTTTACAAAATGGGAAAGACAATTGGAAGTTTACAGATTTTTACTTTTTAGATAAAAATGGGAACTACCGTTCTTTTTTGGGACAGGAAGGCATTATGGATTTAGGCCCCCAGTTAGAGATGGTAATGCTGGAACAAAAGAAAATTGTTGTGGAAGGACGCTTAAATGACGGGGCTTCGCTAACGATATTTGCAATCCCGGTGGAAAGCGGGTTGTATCGCGGGATTGAATATTCCGCAATTGCTGTGGGGTATAACAGCAACGATTTAAGAAAAACGTTAAACATTAATGCTTTTCACCAGCAGTCGGAATATTATGTAGTCTGCCCGGATGGAAGGATATTGTTCAGCACAAAGAGCGGGGAAGGGCAGCCGGATAATCTTTTGGAATATCTGGGCGGTAAGATCAAAATTATAGATAGCAGTAGGGAACAGGTGGCTTCTGATTTTGAGAACGGCAATCAGGGGGTAATACGTTTCGAGGCCGCAGGCAATGTCTATTATATGGTTTATCATAAGATAGGTTTTCAGGATTGGGTCGCGATCGGGATTGTGCCGGAGAATATAGTCAATGCCAGCATGAATCATGTGAGGACCGCAACTATTGTAGTATTTACCTTTTTCTTTTTATTTGTATGCATTTTGGAACTCATGTATATGGCATCCCTGAGGAAAAAGGCGGTGCGGGAAAAAGATCTGGAAATCAAGTTCCGTGAAAAATTATTTGGGATCTTAACAAATAATGTGGATGATATTTTCGTCATGTTTTCTTTGGACGGTTTTGTAGTGGATTATGTCAGCCCCAATATTGAAAATGTCTTAGGGGTGACGGGTGAAGCGATTAAGAATGATTTGAATGTGTTGAATTTATCAATCGTAGATAAAGAACATATTTTATCCAAAGAGATCCTTCAAAAGGTGGCGATGGGGGACAACTGGCAGGAAGAAGGGGAATTTATCCAGCAGCAGACGGGGGAGCAAAGATGGTATCAGCAGACGGTGCATCATGTGTCTATTGAGGATAAGGACCGGTTTATTCTGGTGCTTTCCGACAGGACAAAAGAACGCCAGATCAATCAGAAGCTGCAGCAGGCTTTGGATATTGCGCAGGGGGCTAACGAGGCAAAGAGCAATTTCCTTGCCAATATGTCGCACGATATGAGAACGCCGATGAATGCAATTATCGGTTACACTACTTTGCTGGAAAAGGATGCGGACCAGCCGGGCAAAGTAAGGGATTACACGCAGAAGATCATGTCATCTAGTTATCATCTTCTCGGATTAATCAACGATGTGTTGGATATGGGGAAAATAGAAAGCGGAAGAACGGCTTTGAAGCTGTCCGAGTTTAATCTTGCAGTGCTGCTGGAAGAGATAAATACGATTATACTTCCTCAGGCGAGGGCGAAAGATCAGAAATTTTCTATCCGTACTTATGGCCTGTATCAGGAATTGTTTATTGGCGACAGAGTGAGGATCCAGCAGATCCTTATGAATCTTGTATCCAATGCGGTGAAATATACGCCGGAAGAGGGGGAAATCGAACTACATATTTATAATAGAAACCAGACTTCCCATAATTATGCAAGACTGCGGTTTGAAGTAAGGGATACGGGGATTGGCATGAGCAGCGAGTTCAAGGACATGATTTTCGAGCCTTTTACAAGAGAAGCCAATACGACGTTGAGCGGCATCCAGGGTACAGGCCTGGGTATGGCAATTACGAAAAGCCTTGTGGATCTGATGGGCGGCACTATTTTTGTGGAAAGCGTCCAAGGGGAAGGCAGTATTTTTACGGTAGATCTGGAACTGAGGATTTCCAAGCAAGTAGAGGGCGGTGATTTCTGGAAGACGCATGGGATATATAGCATGTTGGTGATAGACGGGGAGGAAGACGTATGCGTCAATATCCAGAACCTCATGGCCGGTACCAGCGTATATGTACAGTATGCCTTGGAAGGTTATACGGCTTTGGAAATGATCGAAAAGAAAATGCTGCAGAATAATGCGTACAGCCTGATCCTGCTGGCATGGAAGCTGCCAAAGATGGATGGGATAGAGACTGCGAGGCGGATTAGGGAGAAAATCGGGAGCCGTATTCCAATCTTTGTTCTTACGGAATACGATTGGAGCGAGGTGGAAAAAGAGGCAAGAGCGGCGGGAGTTAATGCATTTTTGCAGAAACCATTTTTTATATCTAATTTCCGTCAAGTTGTGGAACAACTTCATAGCGGGGAGGAATATGATGGGGAAGATAAGAAAAAGGAACGGAAAATAAAAAGATCTTTATCCGACCTAAACTTCCTGATTGCAGAGGATAATGCCATCAATGCGGAAATTATTACGGAACTGCTCCAGTTAGAAGGGGCAAGATGCGATCTGGCGGAAAATGGGAAAGCCGCATTGGAAATGTTTGAAAAATCCAGCACCGGTTATTATGATATTATTCTTATGGATATCCAGATGCCGGTGATGAATGGATATGATGCGGCGAGGGAAATCAGGAAATGCAGGCATCCTGATGCAAAGACAATCCCGATAGCGGCAATGACCGCGAACGCGTTTGCCGAGGATGTACGGAACTCCCTGGAAGCAGGAATGAATGTCCATATATCCAAACCGGTCAATATGGATGTTTTAAGATCCTCAGTATTAAAATTAGTGTGAGAAGAACTTCTAAAGTTCAACAGCAAAAGAAGGGAGATTTATGCGTAATAAAGTTCTTGTAGTGGATGACATGGAATTAAACAGGGAACTGCTGGCGGAAATTCTAAAAGATGAATATGATATCGCGATGGCAGAAAACGGAAGACAGGCTCTGGAATATCTGGAGAATGAAAATCAGGAAATTGCAGTGATTTTGATGGATTTGATCATGCCGGAAATGGATGGGTTTGAAGTACTGAAAATAATGAAGGAGAAATCGTGGATCGATAAGATCCCGGTTCTTGTAATCAGTGGGGAGTCTTCGATTAAAGTAGAGCAGGAATGCTTTGAATATGGGGTTTCTGATTTTATTCATAAACCTTTTGACAATGTGCTTGTAAAAAAGAGGGTGGAAAATGTAGTAAACCTGTTCCAATATCAAAGAGGATTAGAACATAAGGTTGCCGAGCAGACGGAGACTTTGCGGGAACAGAACCAGATTCTGCAGCTTCAGGCGAAACGCTTAAGGCAGAGCAATGACAACATCATTGATATCCTTGGTACGGTAGTGGAATATCGGAACGTGGAAAGCGGGGAACACGTAAAAAGGGTAAAAGGCTATACGAGGATTATTGCGGAAGAACTTTGCAGGGCCTTTCCGGAATATGGACTGACGCGGGAAAAAATAGATGTGATTGTTTCCGCCAGCGCGCTGCATGATCTTGGGAAAATCGCCATACCGGACAGCATCCTTATGAAGCCGGGGCGGTTTACCCCGGAAGAATTTAACTGCATGAAAGCACATACGGTCCGTGGGTGTGAGATTGTGAGCAACATCCGGGGCGTATGGGATGAGGAGTATGCGAAAACCGGTTATGATATATGCAGGTACCATCACGAGAGATTTGACGGGAGAGGATACCCGGACGGCCTGGAAGGGGATGAAATACCGATTTCCGCCCAGATCGTTTCCATTGCGGATGTTTACGACGCTTTGGTGAATGAAAGAGTATACAAAGATGCATTTACAAAGGAAAAAGCATTTCAAATGATTATGAACGGGGAATGCGGTGTTTTTTCCCCGAAGATCCTGGAATGTTTTAAAAATACGAAAGAACGGTTTGAAAGGTTGGCGGAACGGAAAGCGGAGAATGAAGCAGAAACGGAATAAGAACGGAGGGATATGAAATGGGAATGACGATGACCCAGAAAATATTGGCGGCACATGCCGGACTGGAAAAAGTAGAAGCAGGACAATTGATCGAGGCAGATTTGGATCTGGTATTGGGAAATGATATTACCAGCCCGGTTGCTATTAAGGAAATGGAAAAAATGAAAGTGGAAGGCGTGTTTGATAAGGACAAGATTGCCTTGGTACCGGATCATTTTGTGCCGAATAAGGATATTAAATCCGCAGAACATTGCAAATGCGTCAGGGAATTTGCCTGCCGCAACGAAATCACTAATTATTTTGAAGTGGGTGAGATGGGTATTGAACATGCCCTGTTACCGGAAAAAGGGCTTACTGTAGCCGGGGATGTCATTATCGGCGCAGATTCCCATACGTGTACTTACGGGGCGCTGGGGGCGTTTTCCACAGGGGTGGGAAGTACGGATATGGCGGCCGGTATGGCAACGGGCAAGGCCTGGTTTAAAGTGCCTGCCGCGATCAAATTCCATCTGGTTGGCAAACCATCCGAATGGGTGAGCGGAAAAGATGTCATTTTACATATTATTGGGATGATCGGAGTGGATGGGGCTTTGTATAAATCCATGGAATTTGTCGGGGAGGGGATTAAGAACCTGACTATGGACGATCGCTTTACAATCGCAAATATGGCGATAGAAGCCGGTGGGAAAAACGGGATTTTCCCGGTGGATGAGACAGCGGTTGCTTATATGGAAGCCCATTCTAGGAAAAAATACACGATTTATGAGGCGGATGATGATGCAGCCTACGATGAAGAGTATACCATCGACCTAAGTGCGCTCCGCCCAACCGTGGCATTCCCTCATCTTCCGGAAAATACGAAAATAGTTGATGAAATTAAAGAAGATATCGCAATCCAGCAAGTAGTGATTGGCTCTTGTACGAATGGCAGGCTGGATGATCTGCGCATTGCTGCGAAAGTAATGAAAGGCAGGCATGTGGCAAAAGGTATGCGCTGTATTGTGATTCCTGCGACGCAGGCTATTTATCTGCAGGCTATGGAAGAAGGGCTTTTAAAAATATTTATCGAAGCGGGGGCCGTAGTAAGTACGCCTACTTGCGGGCCGTGCCTTGGCGGGTATATGGGCATCCTTGCGGAAGGAGAGCGGTGTGTATCTACGACAAACCGCAACTTTGTGGGGCGTATGGGACATATAAAATCAGAGATTTATTTGGCAAGCCCGGCGGTGGCCGCAGCCAGCGCCGTAGCCGGGAAAATCACCTGCCCTTGTAAATTGGGTTGACGATAGTAGTTTAAATGGAAAGAAAGGAAATCAGGAGAAGATATATGAAATCAGCAAAAGGGACAGTATTTAAATATGGCGATAATGTGGATACGGACGTGATCATTCCAGCAAGATATCTGAATTCTTCCGATCCTGCGGAGCTTGCAGCTCATTGCATGGAGGATATTGATAAGGAATTTGTAAACCGGGTGAAAAAAGGCGATATCATAGTGGCGGATAAAAATTTTGGATGCGGCTCTTCCAGGGAACATGCACCCATTGCGATTAAGGCCGCCGGGGTAAGCTGCGTCATTGCGGAAACATTTGCAAGGATCTTCTATCGGAATGCGATCAATATTGGGCTTCCTATTGTGGAATGCCCGGAAGCATCCAAGGGGATAGAAGAGGGCGATGAAGTGGAAGTGGATTTTGACAGCGGCATGATTAAAAACCTGACAAAGGGAACCAGCTTCCAAGGGCAGGCTTTTCCGGAGTTTATGCAGCGGATCATTGCAGCGGAAGGGTTAGTGAACTATATCAACGGGAAATCAAATACTCCGTTGTAAGCGATGGGGCATCAAGATTGCAACGCTGCTAAGCAGATAAACAAGGGGCTTTTATAAGCGTATCTTTTTTGTCCTAAGATGCTGAAATTGCAAAAAAGGAAGCCGGAAGGGAAAGGGGCGGGAAATGAAAATAGATATCGATACATTTTTTAACCAATTGGACGGATATTTCCAAAATGGGGAACTGGCCGAAGTGGAACCTTATTTGAAGAAAATGCTTGAACAGGCAAAAGAGGGGGAAGATTACGCGGCCTATATTACGGTAGGAAATGAGATGATAGGGTTTTACCGCAGCGTATCTATGTTCCGTCAGGCATTTGATATCGCAGAGGATGTCCTGCTGCTTATGGAGGAACTCCAGCTTGAAAGGAGCGAACATTTCGCTACCACGTTATTGAATACGGCAACCGCTTACCGGGCAGCGGGGAAAACGCAGCAGGCTTATCAATATTATCAGCAGGCAATGCAGATTTATCAGGCATTGCTGCCGGAGGGAGATTACCGTTTTGCCGGGTTGTATAATAATATGAGCATACTCTTAGAGCAGATGGACGAAAATGAAGAGGCGGTGGCATTTTTGGAGAAAGCTTTGGCTATTGTAAAAAATCTTACGGACAGCCGGGCGGAACAGGCTGTCACTCTAACAAACCTTGCATTGCTTTATTTTAAATTGGATAAAGAAAAAGAGGCAGGGGATGCTTTGAAAGAAGCGTTGCAGATTTTTGAAGAAGAGGGCAGTGGGGAAACAATGGATGCTCACTACAGCGCAGCCCTGGCCGGAGCCGGGGAAGCTTATTATCGTATGGGAGATTATGAAAACGCGTTGGCGTCTTATGAGAAAGCGTTGGCAGAAGTTGATAAACATTTTGGGAAAAACCAAAGCTATGGCGTGATCTGTGAAAACTGCGCGATGGTATGCAGCAGCCTGAAAGATGAGAAAAAGGCAGAAGAATACAGAAAAACGGCACAAAGCATCTATGAGAAGATAAGCGGGGAAGATAACAGGCTTTAGATAAAAAGAAAAGGGGGATTCCTGCAATGAAAGGATTGGAATTGTCCAAAAGATATTATATGGCCTATGGGAAAGAAATGATCAGTAATGGCTTTCCGGCTTTAAAAGGGAGGGTGGCTGCCGGGCTGGCCGGCCAAGGATCGGAATGTCTTGGTTTTGATGATGACATTTCTAAAGACCATGATTATGGGCCTTCTTTCTGCCTATGGCTCAACAGGGAAGACTTTGGGATTTATGGGCGGGCTTTAATGGAAGAATACCGGAAGCTTCCGATGGAGTTTGAAGGAGTAAAAGGCAGGGAAGTGAGCGTCCACGGCAAAGACAGGGTAGGTGTTTTATGTATCCCTGATTTTTATTATAGGCTTCTTGGAACGGAGGACGTGCCGGGAAGCAACAGGGAGTGGCTGAAAATCCCGGAGGAGGCCCTTTGCATGGCCACAAATGGGGATGTATTTGAGGATCCGTTTGGGGAATTCAGCAGGATACGCAAAGGACTGCTGAATTATTATCCGGAGGATGTGCGGATAAAGAAGATAGCAGCCAGAGCTGCTGTCATGGCGCAGTCCGGCCAATATAATTATGCCCGTGCGATGAAAAGAGGAGAATATGTAGCGGCAAAATTGGCTCTTGCTGAATTTATCAAAAGCACTGGCTCCATGGTATACCTTTTAAATAAAAAATATATGCCGTTTTATAAATGGATGCATAGGGGGATGAAGGATCTTCCGATATTATCGGAAATTGGGGATATCCTGAATTTACTTGCGGTTATGGAAGAACAATCGGCGGCATGGGAAGGTACGGCAAAAAGCGATTATTTATATGCCTTAAATGGAAATGATAAGTGCGTGTTGATCATTGAAGCAGTGTGCAACCTGATCCTCCAGGAACTGACGGCGCAAGGGCTGACGGAAGGGGAAGATAATTTTTTGGAAAACCATACGATGGACATTATGGAAAGAATAAAAGACCCGTTCATCCGTTCTTTGCAGGTTATGGAAGGTTAGTGTGAGAAGAACTTCTAAAGCTCAACAGCAGTGGCTGTTTCGCTAAGAAGTTCTACGACTTGCTTTGCAAGTCTTTCTCACACGGGAGAATGCCCAAAATGCGGCATTCTCCGCATTGATTTGAGATTCCGCGCAGCGGAATCATGGGGGTTAGCGTGAAGAGAAGTTCGGATTGCCTTTGGCAATTTCGGCTCAACAGCAAGGGCTGTTTCGCCAAGAACTTCTAGGGTTCGCACAGCGAATGGTTTTTCATGCCGAAATATGCCAAAAATACGGCATTCTCATCAGGATTTGCGCCGCTGCAAAGCGGCGGCATGGGAGTAGGTTGACAGATTGGGATTAAAAAAGAACGATAAATACTTTATGATACTGTCGCTGACGGCGGCAGCTTCCTTATTTTTATGGCAGCGTTATGCAAAGCCGCAGGAAGGCGTTATGGCAGTGGTGGAAAGGAATGGGGAAATCATAGGACATTATTCCTTAGATGACGGGCAGAGGATTGTTTTTGAAGAGGAAGGATATGGAAGGAATGTGCTTATGATCCGGGATGGGAAAGCCTATATGGAAGAGGCGGACTGCCCCGATAAGTTATGTGTGAAACAAAAACCGGTTGAGAAATATGGGGAAAGCATTATCTGCCTTCCGCACAGACTGGTGATCCGGATTACAGGAGGAGAAGCAGGGGATACGGATGCGGTCGTAGGAGCCTTAAAGCTTTCCGATGAAATAAAACCTTCCGGGTAGGACGCACACTTTTTTACATCGCTGCGAAGCGGCGGCATGGAGGTCAATATGAAAAGGAAAACGGCAAAGATGGGGCTTTTTCTTGCATTTGCGCTTATTTTGTCCTATGTGGAATCTTTGATACCCTTTTATTTCGGAGTTCCGGGAATAAAATTAGGATTGGCCAATCTGGCGGTGATATTGGCTTTATACCAGTATGGATGGAAGGAAGCGTTGCTATTAAATGTGATGCGTGTTTTCTTATCGGGATTTTTGTTTGGAAATTTATTTATGATTATGTACAGCCTGGCAGGGGCATTGAGCAGTTTTTTTATGATGAATCTTTTGAAAGGAATAAAAGGGTACAGCTTGGCAGGGGTAAGTATGGCAGGCGGCGTATTTCACAATATTGGGCAGATTGTTGTAGCTTATTTTGTAACCAAGACAGCCGGCATCATATTTTATCTGCCCGCGCTTCTCATATCCGGGATTTTGACAGGATTGCTGATTGGATTGCTGGCAGAAGAGATCATCAGACATACCAGAAAGGAGCCCATGGGAGAATGATAGCTTATCTGAAAGGGGAAATCGCCGACATTGGGGAAGATTATCTTATTTTGGAGGTGAACAATGTTGGATATAATATCAGGATATCAGCCGGAACGGCGGCTTTACTACCGGGAATTGGGGAAAACGTTAAAATATATACGTATACTTATGTCAGGGAAGACGCTTTTTGGCTTTATGGTTTTCTTACGAAGGATGATCTGGAAATATTCCGCAGATTGATTACGGTCAACGGGATCGGACCAAAAGGAGGGCTGGCCGTCTTGTCAGTTATGTCCGCCGATGACCTGCGCTTTGCGATTCTTTCGGGAGATGCAAAGGCGATCGCCAAAGCGCCGGGCATTGGAGTAAAAACGGCGGAACGGGTGATCCTGGATTTAAGGGATAAAGTATCGATAGAAGATAGCTTTGTGGCGAAAGAAGCGAATGGGCAAAAGGCGGCAGCCGGGAATGAAAAGGGGAGCGTTGCGAGAAATGAGGCGGCAGAAGCTCTGGCGGCGCTGGGATATTCCCCGTCTGAGGCTTTGAAGGCAGTTAAGCAGGTTAAGATTTCGGAAGACATGGATACGGAGGACGTATTAAAACTTGCTTTAAAGGCTATGAACCGATAAAACGGGAAAACCATTTGGATTGTGTAAGTTGGAAAACTTTCGGACGGAGTGCCCGGAAGCATGAAAGGCATGGGATATATGGCAAAAAGGATGATTGAAACTAGTTTTACCCAGGAGGATATGAAAATAGAAGGATCTTTGCGTCCTAAATGCCTGAAAGACTATATAGGGCAGACAAAGGTGAAAGATAACCTGAAAATATACATAGAGGCGGCAAAACTTAGGAAGGATGCACTGGACCATGTGTTGTTCTATGGCCCTCCGGGGCTTGGAAAAACCACCCTTGCAGGTATTATAGCAGCAGAAATGGGAGTAAATATGAAAGTAACCAGCGGCCCTGCGATTGAAAAACCGGGGGAGATTGCCGCTATTTTGAATAATCTGCAGGAAGGGGATTTGCTGTTTGTGGATGAGATACATCGTCTGAACCGTCAGGTAGAAGAAGTCTTATATCCGGCCATGGAGGATTATTGTATTGATATCATGATTGGAAAAGGGGCTTCCGCCCGCTCCATACGGCTGGAACTTCCCAAGTTTACATTGGTGGGGGCGACCACGAGGGCAGGGCTTTTGACAGCGCCTTTGCGGGATCGGTTTGGGGTGATCCATAGGCTGGAATTTTACTCTGTAGAGGAATTAAAGCTGATCATCCAGCATTCCGCCCGGATTCTTGGAGTGGAGATCGAGGAAAAAGGAGCGGTGGAACTTGCGAAAAGGAGCAGGGGGACTCCGCGGCTTGCCAACCGGATGTTGAAAAGGGTCAGGGATTTCGCACAGATTAAATATGATGGGGTAATTACAGAAATGGTGGCTAAGACAGCCTTGGATCTGATGGAAGTTGACCGGATGGGTTTGGATCATGTTGACCGGAATATCCTGATAACGATTATTGATAAATTTAAAGGCGGACCGGTAGGGCTGGATACGTTGGCGGCTGCTATCGGGGAGGATGCGGGAACGCTGGAAGATGTATACGAGCCGTATTTGTTAAAGAATGGATTTTTAAACCGTACGCCAAAGGGGAGGGTAGCGGCCGATTTGGCATATCATCATTTAGGGCTTGAAATTCCCTCTTAATATCTATATAATAGATATGGTATAAGCGGTATGATTATAGTGCCATATTTTGTTTTATTGGATTCGGGTGTCAAAAGGCTCACCCGGATCTTTATAGGAAAAAATGTTGCTGTAGAGTACGAAAAAAGATTTACAGAAAGGATGTGAAGGGAATGTCGGCAAAGACGGATACGGAAGTGATCATCGGCGGCAAGGTATTTACCTTAAGCGGTTATGAAAGCGAAGAGTATTTGCAGAAGGTAGCATCTTATATTAATAATAAGACGGCAGAATACGGCAAGATGGATAGTTTCCGACGGCAGTCAGCGGACACCCAAAGCGTCTTATTGCAATTAAATATTGCGGATGATTATTTTAAAGCAAAGAAACAGATCAATCTTTTAGAAGAAGAAATCCAAAATAAGGAAAAGGAGCTGTACGACTTAAAACATGAGTTAATTGCTTCTCAGATCAAACTGGAGAATACGGAAAAAAATGTAAAAAGCTTGCAGACGGAAGTGAATGAAAGCGCAAAGAAAATCATTCGCATGGAGACGGAATTGAAAGATCTGAAAGGGAACGGGAAGTAATTGCAGATAAAGGATAGGATGGACTTAACATTAGGGTGTCCCGCGAAGCGTGGCATCCGTTGTTTTTGACCGGCAGCATTGCGTTGGCGGCCTGATTGGCAAAACACCGGCAGTATGGAGGATGCACATGGGAAAGGTAGAACTTCTGGCGCCTGCAGGGAATTACGAAAGCTTTTTAGGGGCGGTATCGGCAGGGGCTGATGCTGTTTATTTTGGCGGGGAAAAATTCGGCGCAAGGGCATATGCGGATAATTTTACGCAAGAAGAAGCCTGTCAGGCAATCAAATATGCGCATCTTCATAAGCGAAAGGTTTACCTGACGGTAAATACTCTCATAAAAGAACGGGAATTTGATGAAATATATGAATATATCCTTCCTTTTTATGAAGCCGGCTTAGACGGCGTGATTATCCAGGATATAGGTGTTTTTGCCGCAGTAGGGGAATGGTTTCCGCGTCTTGCACGACATGCCAGTACACAGATGAATGTGGCAGGCGGCTTAGGCGCGGCCTATTTAAAGGGATTAGGGGCAAAAAGGATCGTCCCGGCAAGGGAATTGTCTTTAGCGGAAATAAAAGAAATAAAAAAAGAAACCGATATTGAAGTAGAGACGTTTGTTCACGGCGCAGTCTGTTACTGTTATTCAGGCCAATGCCTTTTTAGCAGCATGCTGGGGGGCAGAAGCGGGAACAGGGGAAGATGCGCCCAGCCATGCCGTCTGCCTTATAGGGCTTTAAAGGAAAAGAGGGAGAAATATCCTTTGAGCTTAAAGGATATGTGCGCCATTGAATTGTTAGGCCGGCTAATAGAAGCCGGGATCGACTCCTTTAAAATCGAAGGGCGGATGAAAAGCCCGGAATATACGGCTGGGGTAACGGGGATTTACCGGAAGTATATTGATAGATATTATGAAAACCCTTCCGGTTTTTATGTGGAAAAACAGGATATGGAAAAGCTGCAGGCTTTGTATATCCGGAGTGAAATCAGTCAAGGGTATTATTACAAACATAACGGCAGGGATATGATCACTTTGGAAAGCCCGGGTTATACCGGGCGGAATGAAGAGTTGGCAAGGCAGATGAAAGAAACGTATTTGAAAAAAGATATGCGTCTGCCTGTTTTTATGAAAGCCGGACTGGAAGAAGGGAAGGAAGCGGTCCTTTCTTTGGAAGGAAACGGCCTTCATGTGACGGTAAAGGGAGAGATAGTGCAGGCGGCCAAAAGGCAGCCTTTAACAAAGGAGGATGTATGCAGGCAGTTGGGTAAATTCGGGAATACGGCATTTTACCCTAAGCAAATAGAAATCCGGATGCCGGGGGATGTCTTTCTTCCCGTAAAAGCATTGAACGCTTTGCGCCGTAAGGCTTTGGACAAGCTGGAGGAAGAAATCATCAGGGCAAACGGCTTTGATGTTTTGGGGGAAAGGAGTGCAAAAAGGCAGGAGGAAAAGGAAGGGCCTGTCCTGATGTGTGAAAAGCAGAAAGGAAAGGATAGGGCAGGGCTGCATGTGCTGGCTCTGACAGAGGGACAATGTAAGGCGGCAATGGCCTGTCGGGTGGAAAGGCTTTATGTGGAATCCGGCTTATGCCAGGATGTGTCGTGGCTGGATAGGCTGCGGGAAAAAAATAAGGAAACGGAAATCTACCTGGCGCTTCCTTATGTTCTCCGTCAAAAGGATAGGATCTTTTTGGAGAAAATGGGGGATCTGCTGAAAGAAAATATTTTTTCGGGAGTTCTGATACGCAATTTAGAAGGATTGCAGTATTGGAAAAACAGGTTTGGCAAAAGCCATTGGAAAGTCCCGGCTGTTACGGATGCAGGTGTTTATGCATGGAACGGATTGGCGCTGCAGGTACTTGGAAAAGATTGTGAAGAATCCTACATGCCTTATGAATTGAATCTTCATGAATGGGAAGATGTGGTGGAAAAGAGGGGGGAAAGAAGCCTGGCGATATCTGTTTATGGAAGAACCCCTATGATGGTTTCCGCCAACTGCATTGCCGCTACTATGGAAGGATGCCTTCAGGACGGGAAAGGACGGAAGAAAAAAGAGGGATGTTATCCTTTGAAGGACAGATATGGAAAAATATTTCCCGTATACTTAAACTGTATACAATGTTATAATGTAATTTATAATTCGCTTCCTTTATCTTATCACAAGGATCTGGATAAAATAAATAAAGCCGGGATATGCACGTTCCGTCTGGATTTTACAACGGAAAGCGGGAGCGGGACAGAAAAAATCATTTGTTTTTGGCAGGAGCTCCTTCAAGGCCGGAATGTGGATCCGCCTTATGAAGAATATACAAAAGGGCATTTATATAAAGGGGCAAAATAAAGGTGGGATATGGAACTTTATATTACAGAAATCTCCAAATATGTTATTACTTTGTTGATGGCTTTATATGCCTATGAATCTTTTGCAGTCTTCCGTTTTCAGGAAGAAGAGAAAAGGGGCGGGATTTATACAAGGCAGAATTTCCTGATGCTTCTGATTCACTTTTCCTGCTTTATGGCAATCTGTTTTGAAACGGAGGATATCAGTTATTTGTTTTTCTATATTTTCCAGCAGGTGGTGTTGTTTGCCACTGCAGTATTATTTCATATGATTTATCCGAAAGCCAATCGGCTTGTCATTAATAATATGTGTATGCTTTTAAGCATAGGATTTGTGATATTGACAAGACTTTCTTATGAAAAGGCGGTAAAACAGTTTGTGATTGTAGCAGTTTCCATTGCGGTTGCAATGATCATCCCTTTCTTTATCCATAAGTTGAAATTTTTAAAAAGCCTGACATGGGCTTATGCCCTGACAGGCATTGCTGCTTTGGCAGTCGTGCTTGTTTTAGGGGCATATACTTATGGATCCAAAATATCCTATTCCATAGGAGGCATTACTTTTCAGCCATCAGAATTTGTGAAGATCATTTTTGTGTTTTTTATCGCCGGGGCATTGCATGAGTCCACTACCTTTTTTGATGTATTTACCACTGCGGCTGTAGCGGGGGTCCATGTCATTATCCTGGTGATTTCCAAGGATCTTGGAAGCGCATTGATTTTTTTTGTCGTATATGTGCTTATGGTATTTGTGGCTACGAAAAACCCTCTGTATCTTCTTGCAGGGGCGATAGGAGGCAGCGGGGCGGCAGTGATCGCTTACCAGGCTTTCCGTCATGTGCAGATACGCGTCCAGGCATGGCGCGATCCATGGAGCGAGATCGATTCGGCCGGTTATCAGATTACCCAGTCCTTATTTGCCATTGGCAGCGGCGGCTGGTTTGGCATGGGACTATTTGAAGGGACGCCGGATGCGATCCCGTTTGTGGAAGTGGATTTTATTTTTTCCGCCATTGCAGAGGAAATGGGTATTTTATTTGCGATGTGCATGATATTGGTATGTATAAGCTGTTTCATAATGTTTATGGATATCTCTATGAAGCTGAATGACAATTTTTACCGCCTGATTGCTTTCGGCTTGGGAGTAACTTATATTTTTCAGGTCTTTCTGACGATCGGAGGAGGCAGTAAGTTTATCCCGCTTACCGGCGTTACCCTGCCGCTGATCAGTTACGGGGGGAGTTCCGTGCTTACGACATTAATTATGTTTTCTATTATTGAAGGCCTGTGTATGGTAAAACAGGATGAAGCAAGGGAAGGGGCGCGGGGAGAAAAGAAGCGGGTAAGAAATCAAAGGATAAGAAGCCGTAAGGCCGTGGACAAAAAAGCAGAGGATAGGAACGAAAGTGAAAATGAATAAGCGTCCGGCAAAGAAAAAAAAGAATATGCCCATTATGGCAGTGACTTATCTGTTTGTGGCTGTTTTTCTCGGGATGATGGGCTATATATGCCATTATTCCGCAACTCATAAACAGGAGTTGATTAATAACAGTTATAATGGCCGTCAGCAGATGCTTACCGCCAAAAATACCAGAGGGACGATTTATGCAGACGGCGGGGAGATTCTTGCACAGACGGTGACAGACGGGGAAGGGAAGGAAATCCGCAGTTATCCTTACGGAACTCTTTTTTCCCATGCTGTTGGGTATGCGACCCATGGCAGGGCCGGCGTGGAGGCTTTGGGGAATTATTATTTGATTCATTCCAATGCGCCTTTATCCGAAAAAGTGGCAAATGACATGGAGGGGGTAAAATATCTGGGGGATGATGTGTATACCACGTTAAATGTCAAGCTTCAGGAAGTTGCTGAACGCGCCCTTGGGATATATAGAGGGGCCATTATTGTTTCCGAACCCTCTACGGGGAAAATCCTCGCCATGGTTTCCAAACCGGATTACGATCCTAACAATATCGAGGAAATATGGGATGAACTGGTAGAAGACAAGGAAAGCGGTATCTTGCTGAACCGGGCAACGCAAGGCCTTTACCCGCCTGGTTCCACATTTAAGATTGTGACAGCTTTAGAATATATGAGGGAAAACCCGGAGTCTTATCAGAATTATAGTTTTCTATGCGGAGGAAGCTTTGTAGACGGTGCGGATCGGATCAACTGTTATCACGGGCAAAGCCATGGCAGCGTGGACTTTGCCAGGTCATTTGCCAAGTCCTGTAACGCTTCCTTTGCCAATATGGGAGTAAAGCTGGATAGATCAAAGTTTCGGGATACGCTGAGCGATCTGTTGTTCAATCAGGAACTTCCTTTGGATGTAAGCTACAATAAAAGCCGTATTGACGTGAAAGAAGATTCGCCTAACGTGGATATGATGCAGATTGCTATCGGGCAAGGAACTACCGGGATGACGCCGGTGCATTTGAATATGATTACCAATGCGGTCGCCAATGGCGGCATGTTGATGAAGCCGTACATTCTCGATCATGTGGAAAATAGTATGGGTACAGTGGTCGAACAGTTTTCCCCTTCTTCTTATAAAAAAATAATATCGGAGGGGGAAGCGGAGGCTTTAGCCGGGCTGATGCACGGCGTGGTGGAAGAAGGTACGGCAAGCAAATTAAAAGGGCTTTCCTATACGGCGGCAGGAAAAACCGGTTCTGCCGAATATAATACGGTAAAAGGGGATTCCCATGCATGGTTTACGGGTTTTGCCCCTGTGGAAGATCCTAAAATCAGCGTTACGATAATCATTGAAGGGGCAGGATCCGGCGGGGATTTTGCAGTACCGATCGCGAAAAGGATATTTGATGCTTATTTTGAGGGATAAGACGTTGATAAAATCAGAAAAAAGCAGATTATATGTTTTTGTATTGGAATTGGTAAAAAGTGTGGTATAATAAAAACCAATATGGAAATAAGGCGGATGAAGTGGATATGAAATTTTTTAAGCACCTTTATGTAGGGGAAGGGATAAAGCATCCGAATAAAGTAAAATGGAAGCTGCGCCATAACGCGGGGCAGTTCCAGATGTATGTCATAACGCTTGCCGCCGGAAGGGATCAGTTGGAGATATATCATTGCGCTTGGCTGCAACAGGAATATTATAAGAAGCATCCCCCATATATTATAGGAATCGCCCGGAAATATGAGGATGCGTTGGATATTGTAGTTGAGATAACTAAGGAGGCGTTGGACAGGGATGGATACCCGGACCTGAAAAGATATTTATTCCCTGAAAGTGAGTAAGAGGTAGATATGCTGCACATATTATTCGTGATATAAAAAATAATTGGGATGATTTTGGCGACGGCAGCCGGGATTCTCCTGCTGGCTCTTCTTTGTGCGTTGTTTGTCCCTGTCAGATATTGTATTGCAGCGGATGGAAAGCTTGGCAGGGAGGGACCGGTCCATGTGGAGATAAAAGTAACATGGCTGCTGCATATAGTAAATGCTGCTTTTTCCTACTCTAAGACCGCCCGTTTAAGGGTAAGGGTTTTTTGGTTTACGCTATTGGATACTTCGTCCAAAAAAGGAGGGGAGCGGGAGGGAAAAGCAAAGAAAGCAGAAAAGGCAGCAGAAGCCAATCTATCGGAAAAAAAAGGGACAGAGCCGGACGGGAAGGAAAAAGAAATACAAAAGGTGGGAAAAGAACCTTTAGGAACCCGGGATAAGGGGATGGAAGAAAAGAAAAAAGAAGAAAAGCCTCAGCTCATACATGCAAAGGAAAACGGCATACAGGGAAAAGAGCAGGAAAATAAGGATGGGGAGGATGAACACCCCGGAAGGATCAGGAGGGTTTTAAAAGCTATACTGGCGTTTTTTGAGAAGATTTGCAAAGCTGTGAAAAATATAGAGTACACAATAGAGGAAATCTATGGTAAAATAAAGAACGTTATGGAAAATATACGGTATTATACCAATATAATAAAAGGGGAAGTTTTTCAGAGCGTTTTTAGAAATGCAAAAAAGCAGTTGTTTTGGGTCTGCCGGATGTTAAAACCTGCGAAATGCAGATTGGATCTGAAAGCGGGAACGGGTGATCCTTCCAGCACCGGGCAGCTTATGGCGGTATATGGAATGCTTTATCCTTTTATCGGGAACCATGTATCCATACAGACGGATTTTGAAAATAAAGTGGCGGAAGGGAATTTACTGATCAAAGGGAAAGTCGTGTCGGTTATTTTCCTGATCGCTGCTATCAGGATGTTGCTTGATAAAAATATATGGAAATTATTAAAACTGTTGAAAAAGGAGGATGCATAAATGGCAGAAAATAATTTTTCGGGAGTAATAGAATCTTTGATGAATGGAGCAAACCATGTATTGTCCACGAAGACGGTAGTAGGGGAAGCGACGCAGATAGGCGATACCATTATTCTTCCTCTTGTGGATGTAAGCTTCGGCGTAGGCGCAGGAGCATCAAATGCCTCCGATAAAAAAAACGGCGGAGCAGGAGGTTTTTGCGGTAAGATGACGCCCAGCGCGGTGCTGGTAATCAAAAATGGGACGACGAAACTGGTAAATATCAAGAATCAGGATACCATGACGAAGATTCTGGATATGATTCCCGATATTGTGGAAAAGTTCACAAAGCCGGAGGAAAAAGAAGAGCTGCCGGATGATGATACGGCTGTGGATATTGCTTTTCCGGAAAAGTGATACCCCTTACTGATGAAGAACAAGGAAATAGGCATCAATTGAGCGAAGGGTGCATATGATAAAGTAAGAGCATAAGCGGAGATGTGGGCATGAAAAAAATGATTGGATTTATCGCCTTTTGGATTGCGGTAGGAATGCTGCTTATGCTTCTTTTTTTTACCAGCAGATTTATTGGGCTGATTATTTGTGCTTTGCTGTTACTGATTGGCTATAATTTCTATTATTGCGATTGATGCGCACAAGGATACGAAGGTGTGGAAGATGAGAAATATAGATGAAATCTTAAAGGACGGGAATGAAAAAGAATTGGGTGAACTTAAGGCCTGGCTTTTTAGGGAAGAATTCCGCTTGTCGATGATACGTGAAGAATTGGACGAGTTAAAGAAAAAACTGGAAAACGAAAAAAAATTCCACGAAACAGAAATGAAAAGCCAGCAGCATAAGCTGAAAGTGGAAAAAGGACGGCTGGAGCAGGAGAACCGTTTATTGGAGCAGAAAATGAAAATCCTTCAAAAGGGTTTTGAAGATTTGGATCAGGACAGACGCACCTTGCAGATGGAAAAGGACAAGCTGAATTCCCAGCGAGGATCTTACCAAAGGCATTCGTATTCTTCCCCTCATTCGGAGGTGGCGGAGATGCTTTTCAGCGGCGTGAATAGCTTCTTAACGTTGAAAAAGCGGTATAAGGATTTAATGAAGATGTTTCATCCTGATAATGTAACGGGAGACCACGAAATGGTACAGATTATTACGAAAGAGTACGAGGAACTAAAAAAAGCGTATGAGATGGGAAGCAGGGCAAGATGACAGTCCATGAAAGCAGGAAATAGGCATTAAATAAAAAAACAGCTTGTTAGCTGTTTTTTTATACGTTCAAGGATGCTTTCATTAAGCTCTTTCTACTAATCCGGATCTTAAACAACGCGTGCAAACATGCATTCTTTTATTGCCGCCATTCACTTTGCATTTTACTCTTTTTACGTTTGAATGCCAGATTCTGTTTGTTTTTCTATGAGAATGGCTTACATTGTTACCAAATTGAACGCCCTTGCCACAAATATCACATTTAGCCATTTTTGCACCTCCTCGAAATTATACTCGCAACATTAGTATAATAGCAGATAAAAACCCATAATGCAAGTAAAAATTTCATGGATTGGAAAATTATTTTATTTGAAATTCAATATTTTCTTGTTTCTTTACCAAATAACGGTTATAATACATCATATATATTAAGCGCAAGGTATTTTTGACAAAAAAATAAGGAGGTATAGTATGAAAGCTTCTTCTATGGATACTCATATGGGAAATATAGCTATTGATAACGAAGTAATCGCGCAATATGCCGGTTCGGTTGCCATGGAATGCTTTGGCATCGTCGGGATGGCCGGCGTGAATGTAAAAGACGGGCTGGTAAAGCTGTTGAAAATGGACAGTATGACAAGGGGGATCAAGGTGCTGCTCCACAATAACAAATTAATTCTTAATTTCCATGTCATTGTTTCTTACGGCGTCAGCATATTGGCTGTATCCGACAATCTGATCAGCAATGTAAAATATAGAGTGGAAGAGTTTACCGGTATTGAAATTGAAAAAATCAACATCTTTGTAGAAGGTGTAAGAGTGATTGATTAAGGAGGAAATCTGTTGTGGTTAAGACGATCGACGCGAAGATGCTTTCTAAGATGTTCTTAGCTGGCGCAAAAAAATTGGAAGAAAAAAAGGAATGGATCAATGAGCTGAACGTATTTCCCGTTCCAGATGGGGATACCGGGACAAATATGACCTTAACCATTATGTCGGCGGCAAAAGAAGTGGCGGCTATGGAAAAACCGGATATGGCATTGCTGTGTAAAGCGATATCGTCCGGTTCCCTAAGAGGGGCCAGAGGGAATTCCGGGGTTATTCTATCCCAGCTTTTCCGTGGTTTTACAAAAGGGGTAAGGGATTATGAAAATCTGGATACAAAGATTCTTGCGGATGCTTTTGACAAGGCAGTGGAAACGGCCTACAAGGCGGTTATGAAGCCGAAAGAAGGCACGATCCTTACAGTGGCAAAAGGCGGAGCCCAGAAAGCAAGGGAATTGGCCGACAACGGGGAAGAGGATTTGTCGGTTTATTTTGAAGCAATCATCCAATATGCGGACGAAGTGTTGGAGAAGACCCCGGAACTCCTTCCGGTGTTAAAGCAGGCGGGAGTAGTTGATTCCGGCGGGCAAGGGCTGATGCAGGTGTTAAAAGGCGCTTATGAAGCTTTCCTTGGGAAAGAAGTCGATTTTAAAGTTTCCGACCTTAAGGCGTCCCCTTCGGCATCATCCGTGAATATGGGAACGCAGGCGCAGGCTGATATAAAATTTGGATACTGTACGGAATTTATCATTATGTTGAACAGGAACTTCAATATTAAACAAGAGATGGATTTCAAGGCTTATCTGGAATCCATTGGAGATTCGATTGTCGTTGTTGCGGATGATGATGTGGTCAAGGTACATGTACATACCAATGACCCGGGTATGGCAATTCAAAAAGCTTTGAAATACGGTGCCCTTTCCAATATGAAGATTGATAATATGCGGCTGGAGCATCAGGAAAAACTGTTTAAGATGGCGGAAAAGCAGAAAAAGGAGGCTCAGCCTGAAGCGGCGCCGAAAAAGGAAGTCGGGTTTATCGCCGTTTCCGCAGGAGACGGAATCGAGGAGATCTTCAAAGGGCTTGGAGTAGATTATATTATTGAAGGCGGGCAGACGATGAACCCAAGCACGGCGGATATGTTAGATGCCTTGGAAAAAGTAAATGCGGACACCGTCTATATTCTTCCTAATAATAAGAATATTGTCCTTGCGGCGGAGCAGGCCGCCCATATGGCGGAGGATAAAAAGGTTGTAGTCATCCCTACAAAAACAGTGCCTCAGGGCATTACGGCAGTAATCAATTATGTGCCGGAGCTCACGATTGAGGAGAATACGGATACGATGATAGAGGAAATCAAAACGGTCCGTACCGGACAGGTTACGTATGCGGTCAGGGATACGGTTATTGACGATAAGGAGATCAAGCAAGGGGATTATATGGGGATTGGGGACAGCGGCATTTTGTCGAATGGGACTGATATGCTGGAAGTCGCATTCCGCATGATCGAGGATATGATGGATGAGGAAAAAGAACTAATCAGCATCTATTATGGCAGCGAGGTTTCGGAAGAAACGGCGGATGAACTTAGGGAAAAGGTAGAGGCAAAATATCCGAAATGCGATGTGGAGCTGCAATATGGCGGGCAACCGATTTATTATTATATTGTTTCTGCGGAATAACGGGATTTTTACCGGAAATGGATATGGTTTATGAATTTTGAAAGGATATAAGAAGGGCGGGATTCCGTCCTTTTTATATCATTAGATACGGGCGGCGGAAAGCTTTGTCCAAATATTTGACAGTGTATTGACCGAAGGAATCTGGAAAGAGAGGGATGATAATGGCGGGGGATGAGACGGATATTACGCAGTTAAAAGGAGTGGGCATAAAAACAGCCAAACTTTTTTATAAACTGAATATTAGGAACGTCGAAGATCTGTTGCACAATTACCCAAGAGATTACGAAATATTTTCCCCTCCTATTTCCATCAGGGAGGTCGTTCCGGGGGAGCTTTGTTCTGTGAGGGCATCTCTTGCGGGGAATATAACGTCAAAAAAGATACGCAACCTGACGGTGATAAATTTCATTGTCAAAGATGGGGCAGGAGAGATCTTTATGACTTATTTCAATATGCCGTATGTAAAAAATATCCTCAAAAAAGGTTGTTTCTATATTTTCCGAGGCATAGTTCAAAGCAGGAACGGAAAATTATTGATGGAACAGGCAAAAATATACCGGCCGGAGGAATATTCCGGATTAGAGAGCGTATTGCAGCCGAAATATCCTTTGACGGCAGGATTGACCAACCATATGGTGGCCAAATCGGTAAAACAGGCTTTGGCTTTTTATCTTGCGGATCAAGATTATTTGCCGGAGTGGATCAGGAGAGAGCAGGGCCTGATACCTCTTTCCCAGGCAATAGGGCAGATCCATTTTCCACCGGATTATGAAAAAATGCTGGCAGCGAGAAAAAGACTGGCCTTTGATGAATTTTTTATTTTTTTGCTGGCATTGCGCAAAGGCAGGGAATACAGCAAGGATTTGGAAAATCGTTATCCTATGATGGAGACGGCCCAGGCCGGAAGGCTTTTAGAAGCGCTGCCTTATACGTTGACAACGGCTCAGGCCAGGGTATGGGAAGAGATAAAGGAAGATTTGCTTAGCCGCAAGGTAATGAACCGTCTGGTGCAGGGGGATGTGGGATCCGGAAAAACAATCCTGGCTTTTTTGGCTTTGCTTATGTGCGTATCCAATGGTTATCAGGGAGCCATGATGGCGCCTACTGAAGTGCTGGCTGTTCAGCATTTTGAATCATTGACGGAATTAACCCGAAAATATGGACTTCCTTTTTGCCCGGCCCTTTTGACGGGATCCATGACGGCAAAAGAAAAAGGGGATATCTATGAAGTAATAAAAAGCGGTAAGGCGAACGTGATAATCGGCACTCATGCGCTGATACAGGAAAAAGCGGAATATCGGAATCTGGCATTGGTGGTGACGGATGAACAGCACCGGTTTGGCGTAAGGCAAAGGGAAAGGCTGGCCGGCAAAGGGGAAGGGGTGCATGTCCTGGTTATGAGCGCTACGCCGATTCCGAGAACCTTGGCATTGATCCTATACGGAGATCTGGATATCTCCGTGGTAGATGAACTGCCGGCCAGCCGTCTTCCCATAAAAAATTGCGTAGTAGGAACAGAATACCGGGAAAAGGCATATCGTTTTATCGAAAAAGAAGTCCGGATGGGCCATCAGGTTTATGTTATTTGCCCCATGGTGGAAGAAGGGGAACTGGAAGGCGTAGAAAATGTGGTTTCCTACGCGGAAAAACTAAAAGGCATTTTACCTGATGACATACAGACTGCCTGCCTGCATGGGAAAATGCGTCCGGCTGATAAAAACAGGCTGATGGAAGAATTTTCCGCCCATAACATTGATGTATTGGTTTCCACTACGGTAATCGAGGTAGGCATCAATGTACCAAATGCGACCGTTATGATGGTGGAAAATGCAGAAAGGTTCGGGCTGGCGCAGCTACATCAGTTAAGAGGGAGAGTTGGCCGTGGGGCCAGCCAGTCTTATTGCATTTTTATCAATGGTTCGGGGAAGAAAGAGAATTTTGACAGGCTGGATATTTTAAACCGCTCCAATGACGGGTTTTATATTGCCGGGGAGGATTTGAAAATGCGCGGCCCCGGCGATCTGTTCGGCATCCGGCAAAGCGGCCTGATGGATTTTAAGATCGGGGATATTTATCAGGATGCCGATCTATTGAAAAGAGCAGGGAAATATGCCGATAGGATACTGGAAGAAGATGGGGATTTGATTAGGCCGGAAAACGAAATGCTTGGAAAGCATATGGACAATGTATTGAATGCAGTTGACTTCCGGACAATCTGACGGTAAGATATAGTATGGCCTGTTGGATTTTACAGCAGGAGAAGCGAGCTGAAAGGAGAAGCGCTGCCAGACAGCGCGGTGTAAAAGAGTGGCAAAGATTGGAATTATAACAGACAGCAATAGCGGGATTACGCAAAAACAGGCAAAGGAACTGGGGATTTATGTACTGCCCATGCCTTTTATGGTAAATGAAGAGACTTATTATGAGGATATAAGCTTATCGCAGGAGGAATTCTATGAAAGGCTGGCGAATGGGGATGACGTAGTGACCAGCCAGCCGTCTCCGGAATCGGTGATGAACCTTTGGGACAGCGTATTGGGGGAATGCGATGAGATTGTGCATATACCTATGAGCAGCGGTTTGTCCGGTTCCTGCCAGAGCGCGATGATGCTTGCCCAGGATTATGACGGCAGGGTACAGGTCGTGAACAACCAAAGGATATCCGTGACGCAAAGGCAATCGGCCCTGGATGCCCTCAAACTTGTGAAAGAAGGTAAGAGCGCGGAAGAAATTAAGTTGTTCCTGGAAGAAGATAAATTCAATTCCAGTATCTATATTATGCTGGATACTCTTTATTATTTGAAAAAAGGCGGAAGGATCACCCCTGCCGCTGCCGCCCTTGGTACGTTGCTGCGCCTGAAACCGGTATTGCAGATCCAAGGGGATAAATTGGATGCTTTTGCCAAGGCGAGGACGAGCAGCCAGGGCAAGACTATTATGATCAATGCCATAAAGAACGATATGATAAACCGTTTTGGCGGTGTGGATAAAGATAAAATATGGCTTCAGATTGCCCACAGTCATAATGCGGAAGCGGCAGGGGCTTTAAAAGAAGAGCTTTCGGAAATCTTCCCTGGTTTTGACATCCATACCGATCCTCTTTCTTTAAGCATTGCATGCCACATCGGCCCCGGGTCGCTGGCAATTGCCTGCTGTAAGAAGATATAGAGGGTATGATTTTGATATGTTTTATCCGATCCAGGCTTACGGCGCTGAAAAGCGGCGGAGGGTATTGATATTCTTGGCATTTGAAGGATGTTTTTTTATATATGGGCCCGGCATGAGTGTGCGTCAAGACGCACACTTTTTCACCTTATAGGATATTCCGTCGTCAGATGGCACAAAAGATTTGTGCGCACTCTGTTGCACGGGACATTCCGATGAGCCTCGGAAAGCAAAAATCGTGTTCAGCAGAGGCTTCCACGATTTTAGAGTCTCCTCTCCATCGTGCAAAAGCCGTTTGCACAAATCTAGTGTGCCATCTGCCAGACGGGGCCGCCGGATGGATCCTTGGATGCCCGAATCCTATGATGCAAAAACCCTCCGGGAGGATGCGCACTGCGCGCAAGAGGGAAATGGCCGCTTTTCATCCTGTAAAATATATGCTATACTACAAAATGGATTTTTGGATAATTGCGGGAAAGGGTGGAAATTATGGCAAAAACGGATGTATATGACGCCTCGAACATAACAGTTTTGGAAGGCTTGGAAGCGGTCAGGAAAAGACCGGGAATGTATATCGGAAGCGTTTCTTATAAAGGCCTGAACCATTTGATATATGAAATCGTGGATAATGCGGTGGACGAGCATTTGGCTGGTTATTGCAGCAAAATAAAAGTTACTTTGGAAGCGGACGGTTCCGCCACGGTAGAAGATAACGGGCGGGGGATTCCGGTGGGGATGCATGAGAAAGGGGTCAGTGCGGAGCGTCTGGTTTTTACCACGCTTCATGCCGGCGGAAAATTTGATAATTCGGCATATAAGACCAGCGGCGGGCTTCACGGAGTCGGTTCTTCCGTAGTGAATGCATTGTCTTCTTATTTGACGGTGCAAGTGAAAAACGGGGGTTTGATTTATGAAGATCAATATGAAAGAGGGAATCCGGTCATTGAATTAAAAGACGGATTGCTGCCGGTGGTCGGGAAGACGAGGGAGACAGGGACGAAAGTTAATTTTCTTCCGGATGATACGATTTTTGACAGGACGAGGTTTAAGGAGGATGAGGTAAAAAGCCGCCTGCATGAAACGGCATATTTGAATCCGGCCCTTACGATCATTTATGACGATAAACGCAAGACGCCGGCTGAACATATCGAATTCCATGAGCCGGAAGGGATTGTGGGATTTATTAAAGACATGAATAAAGCAAAAGAAACCGTCCATGACGTGATTTACTATAAAGGGGAGAGCGAAGGTATTTCCGTGGAAGCGGCGTTTCAATATGTCAATGAATTCCATGAAAATGTGCTTGGATTCTGCAACAATATTTATAATGCGGAAGGCGGGACGCATTTGACGGGTTTTAAAACGATGTTCACTAATGTAATCAATACTTATGCCAGAGAGTTGAACATTTTAAAAGAAAAAGATGTAAATTTTACCGGAGCGGATGTCCGTAACGGGATGACGGCCGTAGTGTCCATAAAGCATCCGGATCCCAGATTTGAGGGGCAGACCAAAACGAAGCTGGATAATCAGGATGCGGCAAAGGTAGTCGGCAAAGTGACGGGGGAAGAGATCGTCCGTTATTTTGACCGTAATCTGGAAACTTTGAAAAGTGTGATCGGATGCGCCGAAAAGGCCGCGAAAATCCGGAAGACGGAAGAAAAGGCGAAGACAAATATGCTGACAAAGCAGAAATTCTCTTTTGATTCCAATGGGAAGCTGGCGAACTGCGAGGTAAAAGATGCTTCCCGGTGCGAAATTTTTATTGTAGAGGGGGACTCCGCGGGAGGAAGCGCCAAAACGGCGAGGGACCGTTCGTTTCAGGCGATCCTGCCGATCCGTGGGAAAATCCTGAATGTAGAAAAGGCAAGCATTGACAAGGTTCTTGCAAATGCGGAGATTAAAACGATGATCAATGCCTTCGGCTGCGGTTTTTCCGAAGGGTATGGCAATGATTTTGATATTTCCAAACTGCGCTATGATAAGATTATTATTATGGCGGATGCGGATGTGGACGGGGCGCATATATCCACTCTGCTTTTGACTTTGTTTTACCGTTTTATGCCGGAGCTTATTTATGAGGGCCATGTCTATATCGCGATGCCGCCTCTATATAAGGCGATGCCGGCAAAAGGGGAGGAAGAGTATTTATATGACGACAAGGCTTTGGAAAGATACAGGAAACGGCATAAAGGGCCTTTTACATTGCAGCGTTATAAAGGGCTTGGAGAGATGGATGCCGGACAACTATGGGAAACCACGCTGAACCCGGAAACAAGGCTTTTAAAGCTGGTGGAAATCGAAGACGCGCGTATGGCTTCAGAAGTGACGGAAATGCTGATGGGGACGGAAGTGCCGCCGAGGAAAGCATTTATTTATGAACACGCGGCGGATGCGGAACTGGATATATAAGCAAAGCAGGGAGGAATGAACTGCCATGGATGACAGCAGGATTATCAAAACAGAATATTCGGAAGTGATGCAGAAGTCTTATATCGACTATGCGATGAGCGTGATCATTGCGAGAGCCCTTCCGGATGCAAGAGATGGGCTAAAGCCAGTGCAGCGGAGGACATTATATGATATGCATGAATTAGGGATCCGGCATGACAAGCCTTATCGGAAAAGCGCCCGTATCATAGGGGATACTATGGGTAAATACCACCCCCATGGGGATAGTTCTATTTATGAAGCCTTGGTGGTAATGACGCAGGAATTTAAAAAAGGGATGCCCCTTGTGGACGGGCATGGGAATTTCGGGAATATTGAGGGCGATGGAGCGGCCGCTATGCGATATACGGAAGCCCGGCTGCAGAAAGTAACCCAGGAAGCTTTTTTGGCGGATCTGGATAAGAATGTGGTGGACTTTGTCCCCAATTTTGATGAAACGGAAAAGGAACCGTCTGTGCTTCCTGTAAAAATCCCCAATTTGTTGGTCAACGGGTCGGAAGGGATCGCAGTGGGCATGGCTACCAGCATCCCTCCCCATAATCTTGCGGAAGTGATTGATGCGGCGAAGGCTTATATGAATAACCCGGATATTACGACAAAAGAACTGATGCGGTATATAAAAGGGCCGGATTTCCCTACCGGAGGCATCGTTATTAATAAGGATGAATTACTTTCCATTTATGAAACCGGGACAGGGAAGATAAAAGTCCGGGGGAAAGTGGAAACGGAGAAGGTAAAGGGGGGGAAAACGAATCTGGTCATTACGCAGATCCCATACCCGATGATTGGGGCCAATATCGGAAAATTCCTGTCCGATGTGGCGAATCTTGCAGAGACAAAGAAAACGCAGGATATTGTGGACATTTCCAACCAGTCTTCCAAAGAAGGCATCCGTATTGTGATCGAATTGAAAAAAGATGCGGATGTCCATAATTTTGTAAATATGCTTTATAAAAAAACCCGTTTAGAAGATACTTTCGGCGTCAATATGCTGGCAATCTCCGACGGAAGGCCGGAAACCATGGGGTTAAAGCAGATTATTAAGGCAAATGTCGATTTTCAGTTTGAAGTGGCGGGAAGAAAGTATAAGACGCTTTTGGAAAAAGAGCTGGAGCGTAAAGAAGTGCAGGAAGGGCTGATTAAAGCCTGCAATGTGATCGACTTGATTATAGAGATATTGCGTGGAAGCAAAGATAGGGCTATGGTAAAGGCCTGCCTGGTAGAGGGGAAAACGGGCCCGGTCAAGTTCAAGTCCAAAGAATCCGAAATCATGGCTGCCCAGCTTAGATTCACGGAAAAGCAGGCGAACGCCATATTGGATATGCGTTTATATAAGCTGATCGGGCTGGAACTGGAAGCCTTGATAAAAGAACATGAAGAGACGATGGCGAATATTTACCGTTATGAAGATATCTTAGAGCGAAGGGATTCCATGGCCATGGTGATTATGAATGAACTGGAAGCCATTAAAAAGGAATATGGGAAGCCGAGAAGAACGGTGATTGAGAACGGGGAAGAGGCTGTCTATGAAGAAAAGAAAATCGAAGAAATGGATGTGATGTGCCTTATTGACCGGTTCGGTTATGTAAAAACTGTGGATATGCCCACGTATGAAAGAAATAAAGAAGCGGCGGAATCGGAAAATAAATATCTTTTTTCCTGTAAAAATACAGGGCGTATTTGTGTATTTACCAATACGGGCCAGCTACATACTATTAAAGTGCAGGATCTTCCTTTTGGGAAATTCCGCGATAAAGGCATCCCTCTTGATAATGTGAGCAACTATAGCGCGGAAAAGGAACAAATCGTATTGGCGGCCGGCCAATCCCAGTTAAATATGTACCGGGTGATCTTTGGCACGAAACTGTCTATGTTAAAGATCGTGGACGGCGGGGAGTTTGATGTGTCCAAACGCACTGTAGCCGCTACCAAGCTTCAGGATGGGGATGAAGTGGTTTCCGTAGCAATCTGGAAGGAACAGGCCAATATTATTTTACAGACGGCGGGAGGTTATTTTCTCCGCTTCCCGATCGAAGAAATCCCTGAAAAGAAAAAAGGCGCCGTAGGGGTACGGGGAATGAAGCTTGGGAATAAGGATTATGTTGAGAATATTTATTATACACAAAATACAGTGGAACAATTGATTGAATTTAAAGGAAAAAAAATTGACTTGTCTAAGATGAAAGCCGGAAAAAGGGATTCTAAAGGGATAAAGCCGCGAGGGTAAAATGGATGGATTTGACAAAAAAAGATTGACCCGAAACGGAGAAACGATTATGATGATAGAAAGAACGAAAAAATAATGCTGAAAGGTCAGAAGATTGTATATGAGAGTAATAGCGGGAACAGCCAGAAGCCTTCCATTAAAAACACCGTCGGGGATGGATACCAGGCCTACCACGGACCGGATAAAAGAAACTTTATTTAATATACTGCAGCCTTATATGGCCGATTGTATCTTTATTGATTTATTCAGCGGGAGCGGCGGCATTGGGATTGAGGCTTTAAGCCGCGGGGCAAGACATGCATATTTTGTAGAAAACAATAGGGAAGCCTTTTTATGCATCCAGTCCAATATAACATTTACGAAGCTGGCGGACAGGGCAACGCTTTTCAGGCAGGATGTTTTCAGCGCGTTATCTATGATACATGAAAAAGAAGCGGATATTATTTTTATGGATCCTCCCTATGAGCAAGGATATGAAGCCAAAGTGCTTGCCGCATTGGCGGACAAGCCTTATGTTACAGGAAATACCCTGCTCATTGTGGAAGCAAAGCTTTCCGAGGATTTTTCTTTTGCTGCGGAGTTGGGATACCGGATTGAGAGGGAGAAGAATTACAGGACAAATAAGCATGTATTTTTGCGGAAAGAGCAGGGGAAGGAAGAATGAAGGCTGCGATTTATCCGGGAAGTTTTGACCCGGTTACTTATGGGCATTTGGATGTAATCCACCGGGCGGCGGAGATTTTTGACGAATTAACGGTAAGTGTGTTGAACAATCAATTAAAGACTCCATTGTTTTCTGTGGAAGAACGTGTTAAGATATTGGAGAAAGCGACAGAAAATATTCCAAATGTTAAGGTTGACTCTTTCAGCGGTTTATTAATTGATTATGCAAAGAAGAAAGGCGTACATGTGGCAATCCGGGGCCTGCGTGCAATTACGGATTTTGAATATGAGCTGCAGATTGCCCAAACCAACAAGCTGCTTTCCAAAGGGGAATTGGATACCGTATTTTTGACCACCAGCCTGGAATATGCGTATTTGAGTTCCAGCAGTGTAAAAGAAATTGCCAGTTTTCATGGGGACATATCCATGTGCGTGCCGGAATTTGTAGCGCAGCTTATTTTTGAAAAATACGGACATAGATAATACTGCTAAACATTTGCTGCAGCAGTAATGGGAGAGGTTACTATATGAGCAGTAGGATTGAACAGTTAATTGATGAAATTGAAGAATACATTGATAATTGTAAATATCAGGCATTATCCAATACGAAGATTATTGTAAATAAAGAAGAGATTGATGAACTTCTCAGGGAGCTTAGGATGAAGACCCCTGATGAGATTAAGCGATATCAGAAGATCATAAGCAATAAAGAAGCGATTTTAAATGATGCCAGGACAAAGGCGGAAGCGCTCATCAATGAAGCGACCGTGCAGACCAACGAACTGATCAATGAACATGAAATTATGCAGCAGGCTTATTCGCAGGCAAATGAAATCGTTACGCTGGCCAGCCACCAGGCGCAGGAAATCTTGGATAATGCCACGATTGAAGCGAATAATATGAAAGCGGCAGCGATTCAGTATACGGATGAAATGTTGGCGAATTTGGAAAACCTGATTGCCCAGACCGTGAATATGACGGCCTCTCATTATGAGAGCTTTATGAACAACCTCAATGGTTATGCGGAAATTATCCGTACGAACCGGTCGGACCTGCACCCTCAGGAAGTGGATTCCATTTATGGAGGGGCGGAAGGAGGGGATGGCAGCGAATCCCTGAATTTGGACATGCTTAAATAGAAGCAGTATAGCGATGTATCCGTATAGCCTGTCATAAGGCAAAGGGTATGAATAGGACCGGAGCCGGTTCCGCCTGAAATGACGGAGCCGGTTTTTCTATCATGAGTTTTGGGGGTTCCAAAGACTGAAGTTCAAAAAAGGAGGTGAATGCAAAATATGAAGCCTGCTTTCAAAATAGCGCCGGCTTTCTTTTTGGGGTTGTTGTTTTTTTGTTTGAGAAGCATTACCGCATATGGGGCAAAACCGGTAGTGGCAGTGATAGACCCCGGACACGGAGGGGAAAATTTAGGGGCGGAATATAACGGATATACGGAAAAAGATATGACGATGATTGTCGCTGAGGCAATGAAGGAGGAACTGGAAAAATACGAAGGGATTGAAGTATATCTTACCCGTGAGGGAGACAGGGATATGAAGCTGGAGGAACGTGCGGAGTTTGCGGCATCCAAAAATGCGGATTTCCTTTTCTGCCTTCATTTCAATATGTCCCTTAGCCATGAACTTTTTGGTTCCGAGGTATGGGTTTCTGCGTTTGGCGCAGAGCATCAAGCCGGGTATGCATTTGCCAGCGCGGAAATGAAACTATTGGAAGATACGGGGCTTTACCCAAGAGGGATCAAGACAAGGCTGAACGATAAAGGGGAGGATTATTACGGGATCATCCGGCATTCAACGGCAAAAGGGATCCCGTCTGTTATTATAGAGCATTGCCATCTGGATCAGGGAAGAGATGTATCTTTTTATAACTCCAAGGAAAAGTTGGAGCAGTTTGGTATCTTGGATGCAACGGCGGCTGCCCAATATTTTGGTTTGAAATCAGAGATTTTAGGCGTGGACTATAGCGGATACCATAAAGAAGAAATCCCCCTTCCCAATGCTGCGGTAAAACCGGATACATCGGAGCCGGATGTCTGTGTGATAGATGTAAGCCATGTGGATGAGGAAACGGGGGAAATTACAGTTTCCGTATATGCGGCTGATTATGACAGTTATATTTTATATTACAGCTATAGCCTGGATGGAGGGGAAAGTTTTTCCGGTTTGCATGAGTGGGAGCCGCGCAATGCGGACATGCTTCAGTTTACGGTGCAAGCGCCGTCCGGGACGGTGCCGGACCTTGTGGTAAATGTGTATAATAAATATGACTATATCACCCAAAGCAATCATGTACGCCTGCCCTCTATCATTTACGGGGAAGAGGAGAAGGACGAAGGGGAAACGGGAACGGTGCTGCAAGAGGAGGACGCGGTGGAGGCTGGAAGTATGACGGCAAAAAACCCTTCGGCTGTAAAGCAGGAGGAAGAGGGGGGAAAAACGGCAAGAGGAGAAGAAGAGGGGGAAAAATCCGGCCAAAGGGCGACCGTCCTTTATTTTCTGCAAGTGGCGCTGCTTTGCGCTTCCATTTTGTTTGTCCTGCTTTTGATGGCAGGCCTTCTGATCGGGAGGCGGCCTTCAAAGAAGAAACGAAGACGGAAAAAATAGAAGCCAAAGAATATAATAGAATAACGTAATAGCGGAAAGGACGAGTTTGTGAACGATATAATGTTTCAAAGAAAGATTGGTATCTTTTATCATGCTGTAGGTCTGGGCAATGCAGGAGAATCCCCCGAAAGGAAGAAGCAGCAGCACGATAAGAGGCGACTGTCCGCCCATGCGGCTGATGCCGCTGGTGATTTCTAAAAGACAGTTTATTACCGCGCCCCAATCAGCGCCGGTTGGGGAAGCGGGAGGCAGCAAAGCCTGAGGCGCCAGATTGAGCAGATTAAAAAAGACCATATATCCTCCAAGCTTTGCAATGCTGTAAAGCCCGGATAAAATGGAATCGTCCAGAGTATCCAATAAGGATGCCGGGGACGTTGTTTCCGCCGCGGAAAGGATGGTTTTCAGCCTATGGGAAGGCAGGGCGGAAACGGAAACGGGCAGACTCCGGTACAAGGTATATCTTAAGAAGACGCCATAACACAAAGGAAGTCCATACATACCGAAAATATAAGGGAGGATCAGCTTTAGCCGTAATGTGGGCAGGACAAAGCTAAGAAAATATACAGGCCCGATATTGTTGCAGAAAGCCAGCAAAAAAGAAGCTTCCTTTTTGGAAAGTTTGTGGCAGGAATATAAATCAGCGATAACTTTTGCCCCCATAGGAAAGCCGCAGAGGAATCCGATGGCAAGGGCGTAAATACCGTTTAAACTTACCTTAAAAAGAGGGATAAAAACAGGGCTTATTATTTTTACGATATGCTCCGTTAAGTTAAGACGTATCATAATGCCGGACAGGATCATAAACGGGAGCAACGTAGGCACCATACGGTTAAACCAAAGTTGTAGGCCGGTCAGCGAAAAAGCCAGGCTTTCTTTGGGAAACGCTAAAAGCAGGGCGGTCATTATAAGGAACAAAAATGTAAAAAGAAAGGTTTTGCTGTTTTTTCTCAAAATATCACCAGGTTATAAGGTTTATTACAAATATATGAAACACATGGAGAATTAGAAGTGTGTGAAAAAGGATGGAAGGTAGAAAGATGCTCCGTTTGGATAAGTTTTTATGCGATGCTAAGATTGGAAGCCGCAGCCAGATAAAAGGATATTTGAAACAAGGGTTTGTAAAGGTCAATGGCGAAATAATCAAAAGGCCGGAACATAAGGTAGATGAAGAAAAAGATCAGGTATTCTTTCAAGGGAAGGAGATTACTTATAAAAAATATGTTTATTATATGCTGAATAAACCGAAAGGAGTCGTTTCCTCCACAAAAGACCCTAGATGCCTTACAGTGACGGGGCTTTTAAAAGATACGGGATATGACGGGCTTTTTCCTATAGGGAGGTTGGATAAGGATACGGAAGGTTTGCTGCTGATGACAAATGACGGCAATCTGGCCCATAATCTGCTTTCCCCTAAAAAACATGTGGGAAAAATATATTATGCAAAACTGGCAGGGCCGCTGACGGAAGAAAAGAGAAAAGAATTGGAAAATGGGGTAGATATTGGCGAGGGAACGCTGACTCTGCCGGCAAAAGTGGAACAGGTAACAGAGACGAGCATCCATCTGACGATAACAGAGGGCAAATACCACCAAATAAAGAGGATGCTTTGGGCGGTGGGGAATGAAGTGGTTTATTTAAAAAGGATTGCAATGGGAGGGATCGTCCTGGATGAGAGCCTTCCCGTCGGAAAGTATAGGGAACTTACGGAAGAAGAGATGGAAGCCGTCGGCCTTAGGAAATATTAGCCGGCAGCCTTTCGGCAGCCGTCAAATGGAAACGGCTGTTTGACCCGTTGCCCGCAGGAATAAAGCATCGGCGGGTTTTTTGGAGGATGGAAATGAAATGGATGAAAAAAATCCTTTATGGTATTTTAGGTTTATTGTCATTGATCAGCCTTTTTATTATTATATGTGCTTTTCAGCCAAAGCTGGCGGATCAGGTTTCGGATTTTCTTTACCAGACATTGGGAAAGGGGAAACATGCCGGCCAGGAGGGGATGCAGCCGGATGCGGCGGGTAAAGCAAAGGAAAATAACAACAGGGATGAAATTGGCGGTTCGGATGACAGCCGAAGCCATGTTATGGATGGCAGTGAGAAAGCGGAAAAGGATGACGAAGCAGATCAAGGCATGGATCAAAGCCTTGTTTCCGGATATACTCCGCCAAAGCGGTCGGATATAGATATGCCAAAAGAAGTGGAGGGACGCAGCGGATATCTTCCGGTACAGGAAGATATGGAAGAAATTGATGAGGATGAAGCCGAAGGACTGAGACAGTTTTATACCTATGGCGAGACAGGGGAAGGCTTAAGCTTTGATACGGAATATTATCCTTATTACGGGATGTTGTCCCCAAAAGAGCAGTCCTTATATCGACAGATTTATGCTAACGCTGCGGCGTTAAACGGGATTTTTAACCCGGTGGAACCAGCCTCGCAAAGAGAATTGCACAATACTTTTCTGGCAGTCTTTAATGACCACCCGGAGCTTTTCTGGCTGGATTGTGCGTATGGAGGAAAGTTTGCAGGAAACGGGGAATGTGTATGGATCTCTCTGCAATTCAATGATTTAGTGGATGACTTAGAGAGGGCAAAGTACGAGTTTGAGGCTGCTGCAGAAGAGATCCTGGCAGGGGCGCAGGGAAGTGATTATGAGAAAGAGTTGTACGTACATGATGCGTTGTCGGACCGGATAGAATATGATCTTCAGGCCCCGTTGAACCAAAGCGCATATAGCGCTTTGGTTAATGACCGGACTGTCTGTGCAGGCTATGCCAGGAGCCTTCAATATTTGATGACCAGGCTTGGCGTCCCTTGTTATTATTGTACGGGTTTTGCGGGAGAAAACCATGCATGGAATATCATCCGCCTGGACGGTGAGTATTATAATGTGGATACTACTTGGGATGATACCACTCCGAATACTTATGATTACTTTAATAAAACGGATCATGATTTTGCGTCTACCCATAAGAGGGAAGACCTTTCCGTGTATCTTCCTCCATGCAATGGAATCAAATATGGCAATCTGGAGAGGAATGAAGCAGTGGAGGAAACGGGTATTGACAGCAGGAGAAGCTTGGAAGATGCCGGTTTTTCTGAAGAAGATGTGTTATATGGATTAGACGAGTATTATGATAACTGCTATCATCAGATTATGGGGCAGAATGGATCCGCCCGGTTTGAAAATGTTGTGGACAGTGAGGGACTTTGGTTTGACTGCTATCAGGCATATGAAGATAACAGTTATTGCGCCGGATATATGGATAAAGTGTTGGCAGAATTGCAGGCGGAAGGATGCGAAGTAGATATTGAAGCGGAGAGCCTGCGGGACGGAAGGGTTCTTCTTAGGCATAATATCCGGTTTTTCTGAAAAAAGGATTTTGGTATGAGGGAGAAAATAATGATATAATGAGCGTTAGTGAAGAGAGCAAGCCTGCATGTTCATGAATGGCGACCATGAATCGCTGATTCATGATATATTAAAGAATGGACATAGTTTGTCTTATAAAAGCTGCGCTTACAGATGTAAATCCGCATATTGAGAAAGGAGTAGGTTTATTAGGATGGAAAGTATATTAAAAAATAAATATTATTTGTATTTGACCGAATTTTTTGCGGGCATGTCCGTTATGGCGGTAGAACTGGGAGCCAGCCGCCTTCTGGCGCCATATTTTAGTTCTTCCCAGATCGTATGGACGATCATTATCGGGACGATTATGATCGCTATGGCTCTTGGAAATATCTGGGGTGGAAGAAGCGCGGATAAGAACCCTAACCCGGACAAGCTTTATATGAGATTGGTGGTCGCAGCGTTGTGGATCGCAGCGATCCCGGTGGCTGGAAAATACATTATCCTTGGTATTTCGGCGGTCCTGGTAATGAGCATAAATAATAATTTCCTGATTTTGGCCGGTTTTGCAGCTTGTATGGTGATTTTTGTATTTCCTTTATTTCTGCTTGGAACGGTAACGCCGTCTTTGGTAAAATATACGGTGGACAGTTTGGATGACAGTGGAAAGACGGTAGGCACTTTAGGGGCTTTTAATACAATCGGAAGTATTATTGGTACGTTTATGCCTACCTTTGTCACTATTCCGGCAGTAGGGACGGCGGTTACGTTCCTGATTTTTTCCGGCGTGCTTCTTTTGCTGGGGCTTGTATATTTCATGAGTAAAAAGGTGAAACAGAAGGCTTGCCTGTTAGCCGTTTTCTTTTTCGTCGTATGTAGTATTTTAGGACATTCCGGCAGTTTTGCCTTTTGGGAAGGCCGGTTGCTTTACGAAGGGGAGTCCATTTATAATTATCTCCAGGTAAAAGAGACGGATGACAGCGTGATCCTTTCCACAAATGTATTGTTCGGCGTCCAGTCTATAATGAAAAAAGACGATTCCCTTACCGGAATGTATTATGATTATGCATTGGCGGCGCCGGTTATGGCCGGAGTCCATGAAAAAGAAAATGCGGATATCCTGGTATTAGGGATGGGGACAGGGACTTACGCAAAACAATGTATGCACTATTTTGAAAATATTTCTGTAGAAGGCGTGGAAATCGATCAAAAGATTACGGATTTGGCAGGGGAATATTTTGCCCTTCCGGATACGGTGGAAGTGACAACGTATGACGGACGGGCTTATTTACAGGCTGTGGATAAAAAGTATGATGTAATTATGGTGGATGCTTATCAGGATATTACGATTCCCTTCCAGATGTCTTCGATTGAATTTTTTACATTGGTTAAGGAACACTTAAAAGAAGACGGCGTAATGGTGGTTAATATGAACATGCATTCGGATGAGGAAGGCAATATTAACGAATATCTATCCGATACGATCGCTAATGTGTTCCCTTCCGTATACACGGCAGATGTATGGGGATCTACCAACCGTGAACTTTTTGCTGCACAAAACGGGGAAATCCTAGAACGCTTTACACAAAAAGCATATTTGTTGGAAAATAAGGAATTGGCAAAGATGATGCAGCAAGTTTCCGAAAGATTGTCGGCATATGAAAAAGGAGGTCTTCTCCTAACGGATGATAAAGCCCCGGTAGAATTGTTGGGGATGAGCGTTATTGACGGGCTGATCCAAAATGAGATTGGGTATTATAAAAAAGTTTTTAAAGAAGAAGGGATCCAGGGCATCCTGAACGCAATGTAAGGCAGGAACGCCTATTGCCGTTAAAGTTTTTTTCCGGAAGACGGCCGGGAAATGTACTTTTTAATGGCGTCAAAACTTTCTTTACTGATAACATGTTCGATGCGGCAGGCGTCATCGGCGGCAGTGTCCGGATTTACCCCAAGGGAAGTAAGCCAGCCGCTTAACACTTCATGCCGCTCATAAATCATATCCGCAATTTCTTTCCCGGATTTTGTCAAATAGATGAATCCTTCCTTTGTAACGGTAATGTGTTCTTTCTCGCGCAGATTTTTCATGGCGACGCTGACGCTTGATTTTTTGAACCCCAGAAACTCCGCAATGTCTACCGAACGGACAACGGGGCGGGTTTTGCTAAGTATCAGTATGGTTTCCAGATAATTTTCTGCGGATTCGTTTATATTCTTCATATTAATTGCCATGCCTTTCTCCCGGCCTGCAAACCTTGGCGCCGGGATGGGATGCTTTTAGTATATTGGCTTCCAACGCTGTTGTCAACGGAATGAAAGGTTTTTATAAATAGGATATAAAAAGTTATTGACATATTATAATAGTTAGTATATACTAACGAATGAAAAGAAAATGATAACCAAAATCATTTGTTGCTCAAGAATGGATAACCAAAAGCCTGTAAATAAACTTGGTTTGTAAACCACCAAGCCTGCAGGCTGAGAGAAAGGCTTGGTTATTAAGATGCAGGATAAGGAAAGAAGTGAATGGGAATGCCGTTGTCAATGGTAGATGCAGGAGCCGCCAATGTGATACGCAAAGTTGGCGGGAAAGAAGAAACCAGGAAGTTTCTGGAGAATCTTGGATTTGTAGAAGGGGGGACAGTGACTGTCATATCGGAATCAGGAGGAAACATGATTGTCAATGTAAAGGATTCCAGAGTTGCCATCGGAAAAGATATGGCAAATAAAATTATGGTAATCTAAGGAAGGAGAATTTATGAAAACATTAAAAGAAATCTCTTGCGGAAACACCGTAAAAGTGATGAAATTGACCGGCGAGGGGCCGGTAAAACGGCGCATCATGGATATGGGGATTACGAAAGGGGTGGATGTCTTTGTCCGTAAAGTGGCCCCGCTGGGAGATCCTGTGGAAGTGACTGTGAGAGGATATGAGTTGTCAATACGGAAGGCGGATGCGGCGATGATTTTGGTAGAATGATTTTTTGGCCAAAAGTTAGTTGAAGCTAATAAAAGAAAGTTATATAGAACATAAGTGAGAAAAAAGCTAAAAGCGGAAAGAGGTAAGATATGTCAGTGAAAATTGCATTAGCGGGTAATCCGAACAGTGGAAAAACAACATTATTCAATGCGCTTACCGGTTCCAATCAGTTTGTAGGAAACTGGC
>CAOKPU010000005.1 GCA_948470755.1 uncultured Lachnospiraceae bacterium
CATTATGCTTCCAATTATAAGAATACAAATCCCATAAAGTAAACCCGTCATGGCATGTAATAAAATTCACCGATGCATTATTCCCTCTATATTGAGGGTCATATAAATCTTTTGATCCCGTAATTCTTTTTGCGGCCAGACCCGAAAGATTATAATCCCCTTTCAGGAAATCCCTCATTTCATCCCTATATCTTCCATTCCATTCCGACCATCTGTTCCATGCAGGGAAACTCCCTACCTGATATAACCCACCGGCATCCCATGCCTCTGCAATCAGTTTTACATTTCCAAGAATCGGGTCAAAAGCAAGGCTTTTTAATAAAGGAGGATTATTCATAGGTGAACCGTCCTCATTCCTCCCAAGTATAGTCGCGAGATCAAACCGGAACCCGTCAATGTGATAAACCGTCGTCCAATATCTTAAACATTCCAAAATCATCTGCTGGACAATGGGATGATTACAATTCAGTGTATTCCCACATCCGCTGAAATTGTAATAATGGCCGTCCGGCGTAAGCATATAATAAATATTATTGTCAAATCCTTTAAAAGAAAAACAGGAACCCATTTCATTCCCTTCCGCCGTATGATTAAACACAACATCCAGAAAACATTCAATCCCGTTATTATGCAATTCCATAATTAACTTTTTTAATTCCGTGCCTTCATGATTATATTCAGCTTTTGCAGTATAACTCGTATTCGGGGCAAAAAAGCTGACAGTATTATATCCCCAATAATCCAAAAGATTCTTGCCGTTTACTTCCCTGTAATCCTTCGTTTCATCAAATTCAAAAATAGGCATTAATTCTACGGCGTTTACTCCCAAATCTTTCAAATACTTGATTTTTTCCTGAAGGCCTAAAAAAGTTCCCGGATATTCCACGCCGGAAGAACTATGTCTGGTAAATCCCCTGACATGCATTTCATAAATAATCAAATCTTCCATAGGGATTAAAAGCTGGTTGCTTCCCATCCAGTCGAAATCCTCTTTTACCACCCTTGCTTTATAACTCACCCCGTCTTTATTCCTTACGCCCCATATTCTCTGCCCGCTTACGGCTTTTGCATAAATATCAAGAAGGTAATTATTTTTATTGAACATCAATCCTTTCTTCATGTCATAAGGTCCGTCCAAACGATAAGCATACTCAAAATCTTCAATATTCAAACCAAATACGATCATAGAATATACTTTCCCTATCTTGTAATTTTCGGGAAACGGGATAACTGCATAAGGCTCATCCTCCATTCTATGGAACAAAAGCAATTCACAAGACGTAGCATGAAAAGAATGTACGGTAAAATTAACTCCGCACGGAATTGCCGTAGCCCCGTTTACTTCATATATCCCCGGACGCACTTCAAATCCGGATATCTTATCCATAGGCACCATATGGATGCTTCTCATAGGGGAAATCACCTTATTATCATCCTGTATTTCCACCGTATTGTCCTTTAAATCCTCGTTCATTTTTACCCTCATTTCTGCGCAGCCTTTCATATTACTAAGCTCGTGGATGCCGCGCGGACACAAGCTTTCAAATTAAATAATTCATTATTTCATCTATTGTATATCCACAGTCATTTGACAAAACATTCATATATAAAAAGCCCATATATAATTTATCATAATCATATATAGGCTTTCCACATTCTAATACTTCATATTTTAATAGGCCTTAATAAAATCTTTTACTTCTTCTTTTGCCGGCATAACCCGCAGAGCTCCTTTTTTTGTCGTTATAATAGAAGCGGCAGCATTTGCAAATGTAAGCATTTTTTCTAATTTCCCTTTATCCAGATTATCCAAACCATACTTTAATATAAAATGAAGGCAGCATCCCCCAAAAGTATCTCCGGCTCCCGTAGTTTCTATCGTTTTTTTCTGGACAAACGCTGATTTCTCCACTTTTAAATCTTTATAATATGCACGGCTTCCATCTTTTCCCATAGAAAGCACAATAAGCTTTATGGAATACTTATCCTGTATTTTCCTAACTGCTTTATCAAAATCTTTTTCTCCCGTAAACCACTGGATTTCATTATCCGATATTTTAAGTATATCACATTGGCCAAGCCCATATTCCACTTGTTCCTTTGCATCTTCAAGCGATTTCCAAAGAGGAGGCCTTAAATTAGGGTCAAAAGAAATCAAAGCCCCATTTTCTTTCGCTTTTTTTATCGCTTTTTTTGTTGCCTTTCTAACTCCCTTATGCGTCATGGACAAAGTGCCGAAGTGGAAAATCCTGCAATTCTTTATTAATTTGTTATTAAGATCTTTTTCTTCCAGCATCATATCCGCTCCCGGATTACGGTAAAAAGAAAAATCCCTGTCCCCATCCTTAAGCGTCTCTACAAAAGCAAGCGTAGTCCTTATATCTTTATCCATAACAAGGCCCGATACATTGATCCCTGTTTCTTCTAATACCCTTTTTAACTTCTCACCAAATAAATCTTCTCCCACTTTTCCTATAAAAGCTGTTGTATTTCCCAGTTTTTGAAGCATTGCCAATACATTGCAGGGAGCCCCTCCCGGATTAGCTTCAAACATAGTATTTCCCTGTTTGCTTATCCCATTATCCGTAAAATCAATCAATAACTCGCCCAATGCCACTACATCAAATTTTTTCTTCATACCTTCCTCCATTCCGGAACCATATCCTTATCCTATTTTATTATATAACGGCACATAAAATATTCAAATTATTTTTTAAAAAAATATCAGTTTTCCATAATAAGCAAAAAAGACACAAAGAAGCAACAATCCATGTATCCGGGCAAGTTTCTTTTTACGTGCAACGCATAAGAAAAGAAGCAAAGAAGCGCCTATACATACAATACTGTCAAAATTAAAAGAATAATTATAAGGTACATCTGTAATTAAAGATGTTGTTCCTATAACAAATAAAATATTAAAAATATTACTTCCTACAATATTTCCAACCGCAATATCTGCTTTTTTCTTCATAGCAGCCGTTATGGAAGTAATCAATTCAGGAAGGGATGTCCCAAAAGCAACAATAGTTAATCCAATCAGCCTTTCATTCATACCAAATATCCTTGCCAAAGCTGTCGCCGCATCCACGGCAATATTGCTGCCCAATACGATAGCGGCAATCCCTATCGCAAGAAGAAACAGAAGCATAAACATATTTTCATTTACCTTTACTTCCGCTTCTTCCATTCCGATATTAATCTGGCCTTTTTTTGCCATTAAAACAAGATATATCAGATATACCGCCATAAGGATCCATAAAAGGATACCGTCTATTCTTCCAAGATACCCTTTAAAATACCCTATTCCGGCCAAAAAGCAGGTAATTAAAATCATAAACGGAAGTTCATATCTGATCGTCGATATCTGCACGGGTATCGATACAATAATGGACGTAATACCTAAAATTAACAACACATTCAATATATTGCTTCCAAGAATGTTCCCGATAGCGATTGCCGCACTATTATTTTCCGCTGTATTTTTCAACGCTGCCGATATACTGACAGCGGCTTCCGGCGCACTGGTTCCCATAGCTACAATTGTAAGGCCTATAATTAATTGCGGAATTCCAAATCTGTCCGCAATTTTTGAAGAACCGCCCACAAACCAGTCTGCTCCTTTTATTAACAGCAAAAAACCTATTACTAATAATCCAAATTGAATCACTACTTCCATAACAGCCACGCCTTTTCTCTTTAACTCAAATCATACGATTTATTCGTTTTCTTCTTCTTTCGGAAGCGTTATTTCTTCATCCTCCGGCAAAATGGGATGTTTTTCGTTTTCAGGTATATCCTCTAAGGCATCTTCAAAATTCTCAAATTCATGATCGCCATCCGATACTTTTTCCCTTACTTTTGCAATCTTGGCAACTTTAGACCCCTCATCAAGATTTATCATCTTCACTCCGGACGTTATCCTCCCAAGGGTGGAAATATCTTCCATTCTTAGCTGTATGATCGTTCCTGATGTAGTAATCATCATCAATTCGTGACTGTCATCTACCGCCTTGACTCCTACCACATATCCCGTCTTTTCTGTTATTTTATAGCATTTCACTCCTTTTCCGCCTCTTTTTTGAACGGTAAATTCATCCAAATACGTCCTTTTCCCCATGCCATTTTCTGATGCAATAAGAAGAGAATCCCCCTGATGATCCAACTGCATACCGACAATTTCATCCCCATCGATAAGATTCATGCCAATCACGCCCATGGACATTCTTCCGGTAGCCCTTACATCTGTTTCCATAAACCGGATGCACATACCCTGCTTTGTCACAAGGAATATTTCCGTATTTTCATCCGTTATCTTCACTTCTATCAATTCATCGTCTTCACGAAGATTAATTGCTGCAAGGCCGTTCTTCCTTACATTGCAATATTCCATAATATGCGTTTTCTTTACAATCCCCTTTTTTGTAGCCATAAATAGATTTTTATGGTTTTCATAGTCTTTGATAGGAATAATCGCTGAAATCTTCTCCCCCGGATTTAACTGCAATAAATTGATAATGGCAGTTCCCCTTGCAGTCCTGCTCGCCTCCGGTATCTCATAAGCCTTCAATCTGTATACCCTTCCAAAGTTGGTAAAGAACATAATATAATGATGGGTAGTAGTCATAAGCAGATCTTCAATATAATCTTCATCAATAGTCTGCATCCCCTTAATACCTTTACCTCCCCTGTTCTGGCTTTTAAAATTATCAATCGTCATTCTTTTGATATAACCAAGGCTTGTCATAGCGATTACCGTGTTATCTTTCGGTATCAAATCTTCCATAGAAATATCATAAGCATCAAAACCAATGGAACTTTTCCTGTCATCCCCGTATTTTTCGGCAATAATAGATATTTCATCCCTGATTACTCCAAGCAGCAGTTTCCTGTCGCCAAGAATTGCTTTTAATTCCGCAATTTTTGCTAGTAATTCCATATGTTCATTTTCTATCTTATCCCTTTCTAAGCCGGTCAGGGTACGCAGCCTCATATCTACAATAGCCTGCGCCTGCGCTTCACTCAAATCAAAACGCTCAATCAGGCGTTCCTTTGCTTTTTGCACGTTTTCGCTGCTTCTTATGATCTGGATCACTTCATCGATATGATCAAGAGCAATCAATAATCCTTGTAAAATATGATCTCTTTCTTCCGCTTTATTTAAATCATATCTTGTCCTTCTTGTCACTACTTCTTCCTGATGGGCAAGATAATTCGTAAGCATATCAAGAAGATTCATAACCTTCGGTTCATTATTGACGAGGGCAAGCATAATAATGCCAAAAGTATCCTGCATCTGAGTATGCTTATAAAGCTGGTTCATAATGACATTAGCATTAGCGTCCCGTCTAAGTTCAATAACGATACGCATACCCTCCCTGTCGGATTCATCTCTAAGATCAACAATCCCGTCAATTTTCTTAAGCTTTACCAATTCCGCTATTTTTAATATTAGATTTGCCTTATTTACCATATAAGGGAGTTCCGTTACGATAATACGGCTTTTCCCGTTAGGTAGAGCCTCAATATCCGTTACAGCCCTTACTCTTACTTTTCCTCTTCCGGTCCTGTATGCTTCTTCGCTTCCCCTTGTCCCAAGTATAATCCCGCCGGTAGGAAAATCAGGAGCTTTTACAATAGACAGTATTTCTTCCATCTCCGTATCCCTGTCTTCTTCTACCCTGTTATCTATTATCTTAACAACAGCGCTGATCACTTCCCTTAAGTTATGAGGAGGTATATTCGTAGCCATTCCTACTGCAATTCCCGTTGTACCATTGACAAGAAGATTAGGAAAACGGCTGGGAAGGACAGAAGGTTCCTTTTCCGTTTCATCAAAGTTCGGCACAAAATCTACCGTATCTTTATTGATATCAGCAAGCATTTCCATAGAAATCTTGGAAAGCCTTGCTTCCGTATAACGCATAGCTGCAGCTCCGTCTCCATCCACCGAACCAAAATTCCCATGTCCGTCTACCAAAGGATAATGAGTGGACCAGGGCTGTGCCATATTTACCAAAGCCCCATAAATGGAACTGTCTCCATGAGGATGATATTTACCCATTGTATCACCTACGATACGGGCGCATTTTCTATGCGGTTTATCAGGGCCGTTATTCAATTCTATCATCGAATACAGGACCCTTCTCTGTACTGGTTTTAATCCATCCCTCACATCCGGCAATGCCCGGGAAGCGATAACGCTCATGGCATAGTCGATATAAGATGTTTCCATTGTTTTTTTCAAGTCCACATCATGGATTTTATCAAAGATATTATCTTCCATATATTCTGTCTCCAATAAAATTATAGTCAATATTAGCTTATATACATAAAAATAACCCGGAAAAAATAAAGCAAAATATAAAATGATTATATATCAAGATTTTTCACAAATTTTGCATTTTCTTCGATAAATTCACGTCTTGGTTCCACTTTATCCCCCATAAGGGTCGTAAAAGTCAGATCAATTTCCGATTCGGCTTCTTCATCCATAGTAACTCTAAGAAGAATACGTCTCTCGGGATCCATCGTCGTTTCCCAAAGCTGTTCCGGATCCATTTCGCCAAGCCCTTTATATCTTTGTATTTTATTATTCTGATCCCGCCCTACTTCTTTTAAAATATTATCAAGTTCTTCATCGCTATAGGCATACCATACTTTTTGATTTTTTTCTAACTTATAAAGAGGCGGCTGTGCTAAATAAACATATCCTTCCTTAATCAAATCCGGCATAAAACGGTAAAGGAAAGTAAGAAGAAGCGTAGCAATATGAGAACCGTCCACGTCAGCATCGGTCATAATGATAATTTTATGATATCTTAACTTACTGATATCAAAATCATCATGAATCCCTGTGCCAAAAGCAGTAATCATCGCTTTTATTTCCGCATTGGCATATATTTTATCAAGCCTTGCTTTTTCCACATTCAATATTTTCCCCCTAAGAGGAAGAATTGCCTGGGTTGCACGGCTTCTTGCCGTCTTTGCACTTCCTCCTGCAGAATCCCCCTCTACAATGTAAATCTCACAATTTGCCGGATCTTTATCCGAACAATCCGCAAGCTTTCCAGGCAGGCTCATCCCTTCCAACGCTGTCTTCCTTCTCGTCAGCTCCCTCGCTTTTCTCGCTGCATCCCTGGCGCGCTGCGCCAATATTGATTTTTCACAAATGATTTTTGCTATTACAGGATTCTGCTCCAGAAAATAAGTAAGCTGTTCGCTGACAATATTGTCAACCGCACCCCTCGCTTCCGAATTACCAAGCTTTTGCTTTGTCTGCCCTTCAAACTGGGGATCTTCTATCTTTACGCTGATAATTGCAGTAAGGCCTTCCCTGATATCTTCCCCTGAAAGATTTGCTTCGCTTTCTTTTAACAATTTATTATTTCTCGCATAATCATTAAATGTTTTTGTCAAAGCATTACGGAACCCGATCAGATGAGTCCCCCCTTCCGGGGTATTAATATTATTTACAAAACTATAAGAACTTTCCGTATAGGAATCATTATGCTGCATCGCCACTTCAACATAAACGTTATTTTTTGAACCTTCAAAATACATGATATTTTCATAAAGAGGAGTCTTGCTCTTATTAAGGTAAGTAACAAATTCCTTAATACCCCCTTCATAATGAAATTTCCTTTCTATCGGTTTTTGTCCTTCCTCCACCCTTTCATCCCTAAGTATGATTTTAAGGTTTTTTGTAAGAAAAGCCATTTCCCTAAGCCTTTGTTTTAAAATATCAAATTCATAAACCGTCGTTTCCTGAAAAATCGTTTTATCCGGTTTAAAACTTACCTTTGTCCCTGTTTTTCCCTCAGGGCATTCTCCTGCCACTTTCAGTGCATATATAACATGGCCTTTTTCATATCTTTGTTTGTATATTTTCCCTTCCTGAAAAATCTCCACTTCCAGCCATTCGGACAGGGCATTTACAACAGAAGCCCCCACTCCATGAAGCCCCCCTGATACTTTATACCCGCCGCCGCCAAATTTACCGCCGGCATGAAGGATCGTAAATACTACTTCCACGGCAGGAATACCGGATTTATGGTTGATCCCTACCGGTATCCCCCGGCCATTATCAGTAACAGTTATGGAATTGTCTTTATTAATCACTACTTCAATAGTATCACAAAACCCGGCAAGGGCTTCATCCACCGAATTATCGACTATTTCATATACCAAATGATGAAGCCCTCTTGATGAAGTACTCCCTATATACATACCGGGCCTTTTCCTTACTGCCTCAAGTCCTTCCAATATCTGTATTTGATCCGCCCCGTATTCGTTATTATTGCTCATCCTTACCTCTCATTCTGCCGTAGCTGCGGCTTTTTTCTGCCTGAATCATCAAGCTAACCACCATGATTCCGCTTCGCGGAATCTCAAAATCCCAAGACAAGCAAGCTTGTCTGAGAGAATGCCGTATTTCAGGCATTCTCCTGCGTGAGAAAAGTCAGCTTGGCTGACTTAGAACTTCTTCGCGAAGCAGCCTCTGCTGCGAGTGATTAGAAGTTCTTCTCACGCTATTCCTGTATACTTCCTTCCACTACTTTAAATACCTTATTTATTTCAAACCGGTTATTTACAAATTCATCCAATCCGGTACATGTGATAATCGTTTGTACATCCCCTATGCTGTTAAGAAGATAATTCTGCCTGCTGCTGTCAAGTTCAGACAATACATCATCTAATAAAAGCACCGGCGTATCCTTTGTTATTTTTTTTACAAGCTCTATTTCCGACAGCTTTAAAGACAATGCCGCAGTCCTTTGCTGGCCCTGGGAACCAAATTTACGGATATCAATATCCCCAACCATAAAAGAAAAATCATCCCTGTGAGGGCCCACGCTGGTCTGTTTTGATTTTATATCTTTTTCCTGGCTTGTTTTTATAGCTGACTCAAAAAGGTCATTCTCCACGTCAGGCTCATATTTTATAATAAGTTCTTCCTTATCCCCGGACAATTTTTTATGTATCCCATATATGATTTCATTCAACTGCCTTACAAAAATACGCCTTCTTTCTATAATTTTGCTCCCAAAAGATACCAGTTGGGAATCCCATATATTCAAAGTGTCTTTTAATTGAGGATTAAAATACATATCTTTTAAAAGTTTATTTCTTTGATTAACAATTTTATTATAATGATTTAGATTATAAAGATAAAAATTATCAAGCTGGCAGAGTTCCATATCCACGAACCTTCTTCTTTCAGCAGGACCATTTTTAATAATACTTAAATCTTCAGGAGAAAAAAAGACAACATTTAACAAGCCTAAAAGGTCTGCAGCTTTCTTTAATTTCTGTCCGTCCACAGCAACCCCTTTTGACTTATTTTTGCGAAGATGCATATCTATCTTATACTCAATTTTTTCTTTTTCAAGATGAGTCCTTATATGGGCTTCTTCCTTGTCAAAGCAGATAATATCCTTATCTTTACTTCCTTTATGTGACTTTGTAGTAGCAGACAGATAAATAGCTTCCAGCACATTCGTCTTTCCCTGAGCATTATCACCATATAGGATATTTGTTCCTTCACTGAACTTTAAATCCAGAAATCCATAATTCCTGAAATTCATCAGTTCCAAAGATTTTATAATCATATATTACACCCTATTTGAAAAATCAATTTATGCTTTAGCTTTTATTTTCATCTTCTTTCCGTCATATTCTACTACATTATCATTATATATTTTTTTACCTCTTTGCAAAACACATTCCCCGTTTACTTTCACTTCACCATCCAAAATCACTTCTTTTGCATCTGCGCCGGATTCCACCCAACCTGCTAACTTTAATACTTGGCCAAGTTTGATAAATTCATCTCTGATTTCTATTATTTCCATATTTTCCCTTCTTAATCTTTTTTTATTAAAATATCCTTCGTCCATTAATTGACAGTAGTAAAATTGACAGGAAGAATCAAATATATATATTTCTCCTCTGCGTCCCTTATAAAACAAGGAGCTTTGGGATTCACAAGATAAATATCCACTTCTTCATCTTCAATTACCCTAAGTGCGTCGATAAGGAATTTTGGGTTAAACCCAATCATAATATCCTTTCCTTTTTTCTCAATATCAATCTCTTCATTCATGCTCCCTACGGCAGAATTAATTTTAAGTTCCATAATCCCATCCGTAATATTTATAATGATCGGTTTTTTATCCCCTTCTTTTACAAGCAAAGTCGCCCTGTCGATACAATTTAAAAACTCTTTTTTATTGATCCTGACTTTTGTTTCATAATCGCTGGAAAGCATCTGGTCGATCTTAAAATAATCGCCTTCTATTAGCCGGGAAACTACCGTTGTATTATCAAATTCAAAAACAATATGCTTATCGGTAAAGAAAATATGTACATCGCTATCCATATCCCCGGACAATATTTTACTTATCTCATTTAAAGTCTTTCCTGGAACGACTACCTTTTTCGGCATATAAAAGTTTTTCAGCCTTATTTTACGTATGGAAATCCTATGTCCGTCCAAAGATACTACTTTTAAAATATCTTCATTAATTTCAAATAGTTCACCGGTCATCAACCTGTTGTTATCATTGTCTGAAATTGAAAAAATTGTCTGTCTGACCACTTCTTTCAGAGTAAATTGGGATACAACAATAGAATCAATTTTTTCTATCGTCGGCAGATAAGAAAAATCCTCTCCCGATTTGCCTATAATATTAAACTTTGACTTTTCACATGTTATAGTAGTTTTGAAGGATTCATCGGTAACAATTGTAATATCGCTGTCCGGAAGTTTTCTTACAATTTCAAGGAAAATCTTTGCATCTAAAGCGATAATCCCTTTTTCTACAATATTCCCTTCAATAATTGTTTCTATCCCCAATTCCATATCATTGGCCATTAATTTTATTTCGGCCCCTCTGGCGTCTATCAGGATACATTCCAATATAGACATCGTTGTTTTATTAGGGACAGCTTTGGATACGATCTGAACTCCATTTAACAGGTTCGATTTTGTTAAAATTAATTTCATTGTGTAAAAACTCCCTTCCCGGAACAGCTAATAAATTTATTATGAATTTATTATTATACTTATTAATCGTTGTTGATATGTGTATAACATTAATATTATACTATTTTTCAAGGAAAAAAGAAATCATTATCTATGTGAAAAACTAAAATATAACTTTATTATTTTTTGCTATTTACCCACATAAATGGTTTATCATATTTTATTTTACGTATTAAGAAGGACTGATTTTCTTTTTAATGATTTCAATTTTGTTTTTCAGATCTTCGTTTGTTTTTAATTCATCGGTTATTTTGTTAACTCCGTGGATAATTGTGGTATGATCCTTTTTTCCAAGTATTTTTCCTATATTCTGATACGAAGTATCGGTCATGGAACGGCAAAGATACATAACAACTTGCCTGGGTTCTACAAATTCCGAATTTCTTTTTTTGGAAGTAATGTCTTCCGCTTTTACTCCAAAATGTTCCGCTACTATGCTTATGATAAGGGCAGGGCTTATTTCTTTTGGCTTGTCCGGATAGATAATGTCTTTTAAAGCTTCCTTTGCCATTTCGATGTTAATTTCCACATTATTTAATTTAGAAAAAGCAATGATTTTATTAAATGCCCCTTCCAGCTCCCTGATATTGGATTTGATATTGCTGGCAACATAGGAAAAAACTTCATCGTCTATTTTTTTGTTGAAATTCTCCCCGTTTTTTTGTAAAATAGCCATTCTTGTTTCGTAATCAGGCGGCTGTATGTCGGCAATCAACCCCCATTCAAATCTGGAACGGAATCTTTCTTCTAAAGTTTCCATTTCTTTTGGAGGTTTGTCTGAGGATATGATGATCTGCTTTTCTGATGCATGTAATACATTGAAGGTATGAAAAAATTCTTCCTGAGTGCTTTCTTTTCCTATAATAAACTGGATATCATCGATCAAAAGGACATCTACCGTCCTGTATTTTTCCCTCAGTCTTGTCATATCCGCGGCATTACCGCTGCGGATAGAACTGATTACTTCGTTTGTAAACTGTTCGGAAGTGACGTAAAGGACTTTCCTATTAGGGTTTTGTTTTAATATAAAGTGTCCGATCGAATGCATCAGATGGGTTTTTCCAAGCCCGGCCCCTCCATATATATAAAGGGGGTTGTAAGTATTGCCGGGGGATTCCGCTACTGCAAGAGAAGCGGAATGGGCAAATTTATTATTGCTTCCTACTACAAAAGTATCGAACCTGTATTTAGGGTTCAGATTCGCTTTTTCATAATTAATATTGTAATAAGGTTTCAGGGCCATGGGATCTTCATTATTATTTATATCTTTTTCCAACACAAAAGAGACTTCATAATCATGTTCCATCATTTCCGATATCGTAACTTGAAAATAACTTTTATATTTGTTATTGATATAGCTCAAAGCATGGGATTGTTCGGAAGGTATGGAAATAGTTACGATGTCATTTTCGGAACTATAAAAATTTAATTTAGAAATCCATGTATTATAAGATATATTGGATAAATCATATTCTTTTTTTATCGTCTGCTTAATCAGTTCCCAGTTTTCTTCAATAAAATTCATCGAAATCCTCCATTCTTGCACAGCTACAGTTTCTGCAAGTATCTTTATCTTAATATAAATAAGATGAAATTTCAAATGATTAATTTTATAAACAAAGTTATGCACATATAGGGTATAAGTGAAGGGATAGGTTCATAAAGATTATAAAGTTTATTTTAAATATGTGCATAATTAAAAAAAATAAAAACATCTAAAAGGAATGGAAAAAGAAAGAATTTCTCTCTATTATTAAATTGCTATTCTTACCAATGCGGTAATGTTATCCACAAATTATACACAATATGTGTATAATTTTAATTGTGGACAAATATTTCCCAGTTATTGTTGATAACTTTTTTGATCTATATTTTGTGGTTTTTTAATAAGGTTTATAACTATATGTTGGGTTGGTAAAAATCACGATTTTTACAGTATTTTTTAGGTATTTTTATTTCATAAAATTTGTCTTTATTTACTTGACGTATATGCTTTTATCCTTTATAATCGTAATGATATTTTTCAATACATTTATTTAAATATATTTGCCTGAAATAATATAAAAGGTATTATGTATAAGGGCTGGAAAAGGAGGTGCATCGATTATGAAAATGACATTTCAGCCAAATAAAAGAAAAAGGAAAAAAGTCCATGGTTTCAGGGCGAGAATGAGTACAAAGGGCGGAAGAAGAGTGTTAGCTGCCAGAAGAGCAAAAGGAAGAAAGAGATTATCAGCATAGGCCGCATTCATGTGGCCTTTTTTCTCTTTAAGGAATATTGGAGAATGGCATATTTTTTATAATGCATGGAATCTCCACAGGCTGGGAAAAGGGGCATTGTTTAATATGAGATTCTCAGACTCTTTAAAAAAAAATGATGATTTCAGGAATGTTTATCGAAATGGCAAGTCCTATGCCAATAAGTATCTGGTAATGTATGTATTGAAAAATAACAGCGAAATAAACAGGATTGGAATATCGGTAAGTAAGAAAGTTGGAAACAGTGTTGTGCGCCATAGGGTGACAAGGCTGGTAAGGGAAAGTTACAGACTACATGAAAATATATTTAATAGTGGTTTAGATATAGTAGTCGTTGCGAGAAACAATGCGAAATCGGCTTCTTACGCCGAAATAGAAAGCGCATTAATCCATCTTGGGAAACTTCATCATATAATAAAAATATTTTTTTATGAAGTTTGATTTGAAAATGGCTATGAAAAAATTAATGATTTACATGATACGATTCTATAGAAAGTATATTTCTCCTATGAAATCTACGAAATGTCCTTATATACCTACCTGTTCGGAGTATGGCCTGGAAGCGGTAATGAAATATGGAGCTTTTAAAGGAGGGCTTTTGGCGGTCTGGAGGATACTGAGGTGCAATCCTTTTTCTAAAGGAGGATATGACCCCGTTCCATAGAGTCAAATATCCCATTACAAATAATAATTAAAAGTGTAGGAGGAAAGAAATTGCCTGGTATAATTTTAACTCAGAATCAGACTTTTCTTATAGGTCCGGTTGCAAAGCTGCTTGGATATATAATGGAGGGGATCTTTTTCTGTTTGGACAAGATTGGTATTCCAAATATTGGTTTATCTATTATTTTATTTACGATCGTAATATATCTTCTTATGATGCCGCTTACGATTAAACAGCAGAAATTTTCAAAACTTTCTGCGAAGATGAATCCTGAACTTCAGGCTATTCAGGCAAAATATAAGAATAAAAAAGATAATGATTCTATGATGAAAATGAATGAAGAAACGCAGGCTGTATATGCAAAGTATGGAGTGTCCGCTACGGGAAGCTGTGTGCAGCTTTTGATTCAGATGCCTATTTTATTTGCATTGTACCGCGTTATTTATTCGATGCCTGCTTATGTAGGGAAAATCAAAGAAGCTTTTTTCCCTTTAGTGGACGAGCTTATTGCACAATCGGGGAGCGTAGAATTTATCCAGACTTTTAAAGATGCCGCTATGTTTACAAAACAGTTTTCCAATGAAGCTTTTACAAGCGGTAATATGGATTATATAAGGAATACTTTTATCGATGTATTAAATCGTGCTTCTACGTTGGAATGGCATAGCATAGCTGAAAAATTCCCTTCTTTATCTGCCGATGTAGGCACTACATTGGAAACGTTGGAAAGGTATAATAATTTTTTAGGGCTGAACATAGGAAATTCCCCTTCTTTTATAGTAAAAGAAGCTATTGCATCAGGTACTTATATTATGGTGGCGGCGGCTATTGCCGTTCCTCTTTTATCGGCAGTTACCCAGTGGATCAATACAAAATTGATGCCTCAGCCGGAAAGTAATAATTCCCAGGATAATACAATGGCTTCTTCCATGAAAACAATGAATTATATGATGCCTGTTATGTCGGCGATTTTTTGCTATACGCTTCCGGCAGGTATGGGGCTTTACTGGATTGCTGGCTCTGTTGTAAGAAGTATCCAGCAGGTGATCATCAATAAGCATATTGATAAGATGGATTTGGATGAATTAATTAAAAAGAATGTGGAAAAAAGAAATAAAAAGCTGGAAAAATCAGGCATTAATCCAAAAACGATAAATAATTATGCAAATATGAATACAAGAAATATTTCGTCGAAAGCTTCTTCCGTTTCTTCCATGACACAGGAGGAAAGGGACTTGGCAATGAAGAAGTCTACGGAATATTACAACAAGAATGCGAAGCCGGGAAGTATTGCTGCAAAAGCTAATATGGTGAAGCAGTATAATGAAAAAAATAACAAAAAATAAAACGGGAGGGTATCATCATGGAATATATGGAAGTATCAGCAAAGACAGTAAATGATGCGATTACGGAAGCTTGCCGGAAATTGCTTGTGACGAGTGATAAACTGGATTATATTGTGGTGGAAGAGGGTTCTTCAGGATTCCTTGGTTTAGGGTCAAAACCGGCTATTATTAAAGCAAGGGTAAAATCTTCCGTAAAGGATAAGGCAAAGGAATTTCTTGATAGTGTTTTTGAAGCCATGAACCTTATCGTAGTGGTGGATATTAAATATGATGAATTGGATAATTATATGGATATTGATCTGAGCGGGGATGAAATGGGAGTCCTTATAGGAAAAAGAGGGCAGACTTTAGATTCTCTGCAATATCTTGTTTCTTTGGTGGTTAATAAAGAAGCTGAGAATTATATAAGAGTAAAAGTAGATACGGAAAATTACAGGCAGAGGAGAAAAGAAACCCTCGAAAATCTGGCAAAGAATATTGCTTATAAAGTAAAGAGGACAAAACGTCCCGTTTCCCTTGAACCTATGAATCCTTATGAAAGAAGAATTATCCATTCAGCTTTGCAGAATGATAAGTATGTAACAACCCATAGTGAGGGAGAAGAACCGTTCCGCAGGGTAGTCGTTACTTTAAGGAAATAGGAATATATGATAAAAACCCTTGGAATGATATAGATTCAAGGGTTTTTGTAAATTTATCCCTTTATTTATATTATTAGGAGTTTAGTATTTTATGGAAAATGATACTATTGCGGCGATAGCTACCGGATTGACAAATTCCGGAATTGGCATTGTAAGGATAAGCGGGGAAGATGCAATAAAAATTGTGGATAAGATTTATCAATCGAAATCAGGGGAATATTGTTTTCATAAGTATAAATCTCATACGATCCATTATGGATATATTGTGGATAGGGATAATATTGATGATGCTTTTGATGGTGAAGAGGGTAAGAGTAGGGCAAATGGAAAAAATAGGATAATAGATGAAGTGATGGTAAGCTTGATGAAAGCTCCTAATAGTTATACGGCAGAGGACACTGTTGAGATTAATTGCCATGGGGGTATCCTTATGGTAAAAAAAATTTTGGAGACTGTAATAAAAAATGGAGCCAGGCTTGCGGATCCCGGGGAATTTACAAAGAAAGCTTTCTTAAACGGAAGGATAGATTTATCAAAAGCAGAAGCTGTTATGGATGTCATTTCTTCTAAAAATAAATTTGCTTTGGAAAATTCTATAGCGCAGTTAAATGGATCTGTTTTTAAAATTATCAAAAAACTAAGGAATGATTTGATTTATGAGATTGCATTTATAGAATCCGCTTTAGATGATCCTGAACATATCAGTTTGGAAGGATATCATGAAAAGCTGGAAAAGAAAACAAAAGATATCTTATCTTGTTTAAAAAAACTGTTGGATTCTGCAGAGAACGGTAAAATATTAAAAGAGGGGATCCGGACAGTTATTATAGGTAAGCCAAATGCCGGGAAGTCGTCTTTCTTAAATAGATTGGTTGGAGAAGAAAAAGCGATTGTAACGGATATTGCCGGGACTACGAGGGATGTGCTGCAGGAAAATGTTTATTTAAATGGAATTCATCTGAATATAATTGATACGGCGGGAATCCGCTATACGGAAGATACCGTGGAAAAAATAGGAGTGGAAAAAGCAAGGAAATATGCCAGGGAAGCAGATTTAATTGTTTATATTGTGGATGTTTCCGTTCCTTTGGATGAGAGCGATTATGATATAATTCAAATGATATCAGATCGAAATTTTATTATACTTTTAAATAAAACGGATCTTGATATTTTAGTTAATGAGGATATAATCAGGCATGAAGTAAAAAATAAATATGGGAAAGATTTTTTTGATAAAATTCATTTTATAGAAACTTCTATTAAAGAAAATAAAGGGATAGATGAGTTTGAAGATGTCATAAGAAAAATGTTTTTTAAAGGGGATATTTCTTTTAATGATGAAGTGATTATTACCAACTTACGCCATAAAGAAGCAATTTTGGATGCTTATGAAAGTATGCTTCAAGTAAGAAAAAGCCTTGAAGACAAGATGCCGGAAGATTTTTATTCTATTGATCTGATGAGTTCTTATGCATCTTTAGGCAGGGTTATTGGGGAAGAAGTAGGGGAAGATTTGGTGAATGAGATTTTTTCAAAATTTTGTATGGGTAAATAAATTGATGATTATGCAATAATGAAAGAGAGAGGGATTCTTAATGCCAGGAACAGGATTTTTGGAAAAAGTGGATGTTTGCGTGGTGGGGGCCGGACATGCAGGATGTGAAGCAGCTTTAGCCTGTGCCAGGCTTGGACTGGATACGGTTATATTTACAGTAAGTGTAGACAGTATTGCTTTAATGCCTTGTAATCCTAATATTGGAGGTTCTTCTAAAGGACATTTGGTAAGAGAAGTGGATGCCCTTGGGGGAGAAATGGGAAAAGTAATTGATAAGACTTTTATACAATCGAAAATGTTAAATCGATCAAAAGGCCCTGCAGTTCATTCTCTAAGGGCGCAGGCAGATAAGGCGGAATACTCCAGGGAAATGAGAAGGGTTCTTGAGAATCAGGATAGGCTTACTATAAAACAGGCAGAAGTTTGTGATATTTTTGTAAAAGATAATAAGATTACAGGGATTAAGACTTTTACGGGAGCTACTTATGAATGTAAGGCGGTTATTCTTTGTACTGGAACTTATTTAAAAGCAAGATGTCTTTGTGGAGAAGCAATTACATATACCGGCCCGAATGGTTTACAGGCGGCGAATCATTTGACGGATTCTTTATTAAAACTTGGGATAGAAATGAGAAGATTTAAGACAGGGACCCCGGCCCGGATGGATAAAAGAAGTATTGATTTTTCTAAAATGGAGGAACAGTTTGGAGATGACAGGATTGTGCCGTTTTCTTTTTCCACGGATCCCGGGGATGTTCAAATTGATCAGGTTTCCTGTTGGCTTACTTATACAAATGAGGGAACTCATGAAATAATTAAAAACAATTTAGATCGTTCTCCTATTTATGCAGGTGTTATAGAAGGGACGGGTCCAAGATATTGTCCTTCTATTGAGGATAAGGTCATTAAATTTGCGGATAAAGAAAGGCATCAGGTATTTATCGAACCGGAAGGGTTATATACAAATGAAATGTATGTTGGGGGTATGTCTTCTTCTCTTCCGGAAGATGTCCAGATTGCTATGTATCGTACTGTCCCCGGACTGGAAAATTGTAAGATAGTCAGAAATGCTTATGCTATAGAGTATGATTGTATTAATCCGAAACAATTGCTTCCTACTTTGGAGTTTAAAAAAATAAAGGGCCTTTTCAGCGGGGGGCAGTTTAATGGGAGCAGCGGTTATGAAGAAGCGGCGGCTCAAGGGCTTATGGCTGGGATAAATGCCGCTCTTTCTATTCAGGGAAAAGAACAGATTATATTGGATCGTTCGGAAGCATATATCGGTGTGTTGATTGACGATTTAGTGACAAAAGATAATTTTGAACCTTATCGTATGATGACTTCCAGGGCGGAGTACAGGCTTTTGCTTCGTCAGGATAATGCGGATTTGCGTCTTAGGGAAAAGGGATATCAGGTTGGGCTTGTGTCCAGGGAAGCTTATGAAGCTGTCCTTTTGAAAAAGGAATTGATTGAGAAAGAAGTGGGACGTTTGAAAAAGCTTTCCATAGGGGCTTCTAAAAAAATTCAGGAGTTTTTGGTTTCAAAGGGAAGTTCTGAATTAAAGACAGGAACAAATATGGCTGAACTTATGTGTCGCCCTGAATTATCATATGATATCCTTTCCGAAATTGATGAGAATAGGAATGATTTGCCGGAGGATGTAATCCAACAGGTAGAAATTGAAATAAAATATGAAGGCTATATCTCGAGGCAGTTAAAACAAGTGAAACAATTTAAAAAAATGGAAAATAAAAAAATCCCGGATAATCTGGATTATAATGATATTGGCAGCCTTAGGCTGGAAGCAAGACAAAAACTGATGGATTATCGGCCTTTGTCGGTAGGACAGGCTTCCCGGATTTCCGGCGTATCGCCGGCGGATATTTCTGTTTTGCTTATTTATCTGGAGCAATTTCAAAAAAAGGATGAAAACAAATAATATTTAAATAAGGTTGGAAAATTGGAAAATAGAAAAGAATATGATTTAACACAGTTTAAAAATGATTTGAAAGAGTTGCATCTTGATTTGGATCAGGAACAGATATGTCGGTTTATCCGATATTATGAGCTTCTTGTAGAGTGGAATTCGTTTATGAATTTGACGGCGATTACGGAATTTGATGAAGTAATGAAGAAGCATTTCATAGATAGTTTATCTTTGATAAAAGCTTATGAATTGAAAAATAAAGGAAGAGGATTAAGTTTGATTGATGTGGGATCTGGGGCAGGTTTTCCCGGGATACCCCTTAAAATCGTTTTTCCTGATATGAAAGTCACTTTGCTTGATTCCCTTAAAAAAAGGATTCATTTTTTAGATCAGGTTATATCAGAATTAAATCTAAAGGATGTTAAAACCATTCATGGGAGAGCGGAAGATTATGCAAAGCCTGGTAAACTGAGGGAGAAATTTGATTTATGTGTTTCCAGGGCAGTGGCGAATCTTTCTACCCTTTCTGAATATTGTATTCCTTTTGTAAAAATGAATGGAAGGTTTATTTGCTATAAATCGGAAAAACTTTTAGAAGAATTGCCATATGCGGATAGGGCAATCTTTGTATTGGGGGGAAAGATGGAGAAGAAAATAGATTATAAACTTCCTTTTTCTGATATATACAGAAACTTGCTTGTTATCAAAAAAGTAAAAAGAACCCCTTTACAATATCCAAGAAAAGCGGGCCTTCCTTCTAAAGAACCGATTGATTGAATTATTGGAATTTTGACTCTGAAAGCAATGAGCCTTACGTTTGCAATAGAGTCAAGCGTTTTAATATTGAATAATAGATGGTACAAAAAATTATCCGACATTTTTTGAGCCATCTATTATGTATTACTTAAAAATAATATTTTCATTGTTTTTCTTTATAAAAATATCTTTATATATTCTATAACTTTCATGCTTTTTTCCATATGAGGAAGATGTTTTGTGTAAGGGATAAAGATAGCTTCTATGGAGTTATTATAATGTATATAATTATCAACAATCGTATGTATTTCTTTTTCATTTTCTCCTCCAATGATATACATACTATGATTGATTTCTTTTAAAGCATGGATAATATTGGTGTTCATATATTTTCCAATATAGCTTGAAAATACATATTTGGAGGAGTAATTTGGTAGGTAGGCAGCTTCCAAATAGGACGAAATATCTTTTTCTTCTATATTTATCTCATTATAAAAATATTTTTCTTTGAATAGTTTTTCCATAGATGCTTTATTAATTAATATATTGTAAAAAAAAGTGCCTAATATTGGTATATCTATTAATATTTTGAGCAGCTTTGTCTGCTTGGAAGGTATTTTATTTAATTCATATAAGTCTTGAGGATTTATGAAAATCATATGATGAATAGCTTCAGGATCATTATGGCAGGCCATAACTGCAATCTGAACGGAATCTCCTGTTGTAATAATATTTGTTTTTTTACCAATAATATTTTTAATAAAATCAATAACCAATTGCACATATAAATAGTTTGTATAAGTGATGTTGGGCTTATCGGACAATCCGTAACCTAATAGATCAACAGAATATACTTCATGTTGATCGGATAAAGAGTTTATAATTTTCTTAAATTCATGATTGGAGCTGCCAATGGTTAGATCATGAATAAGAAGGATGGGAGAACCAGTCCCTTTTTTTGTATATCTTACTTTCCCAAAACGCCATTCATAATAATTATTGCCGGAAGAGGGAAGATAATTTTTGACAGTATATAAAGAATATTGTATTCTGTTTATTATATGGATTACGACGGCGGTAAGCCCGGATAAGATAATAGATGTTTTTATTTTATCTTTCATAATGGATTATCTCCTTTTATTATTCTTTTTTTATAATATTTATTATATAGGAATAATCCGGTAGATACAAATAAAAAATAATGAAAAATAATCTTTAATATGTTATAATTTATTATACTTATCTTTTTGTTGTTAATGAGGTTTTATTATGACAAATGAATTGTATGAGAGTTTAATTGAGATATATAAAAGTTATGTAAATGAAAAAGAAAGTTTGATTGATTATATTGATAATAACAGTAATGATTTTCAAAGTAATCCTACATTAAAAAGTAAAAAAGATTATTTGAAGGTGATTGATTCAAGGATAAATACCTTAAGTTCACTTTTAAAAATATTTGAAAATTATTTTTTATCAAAGAAAAATGAAGAAATATTTTTTGAAAATAAAATTGATGATGAATTAAGAGATAATTATAGGAGGGAGGTTTTTACCAAGAGGCTTCAAATATTGGATATTCAGGAAAAGGAAAGACATCGTATTGCAAGAGATCTTCATGATTCTACTTTGCAGAATTTATCTCATTTAGTTCATAATATTGAATTAAGTTCTTTATATATGGAAAAAGATCCTATAAGGGCAAGATTGGAACTTGAGGTTGTAAATAAAAAATTAAAATCAGTAATTCAGGAAATGAGAAATATTATTTTTGATTTACGTCCTATGACATTTGATGATTTTGGCCTGAAAGAATCTTTTGATAGATTAGTTGATAAATTAAAAGAAACATCGAAAATCAGTATAGATTATAACATTGAAGATATATATTGTAATAATTCTTTAGTTTTAATGACTATATTTAGAATAGTGGAAGAATGTCTTAATAATGCAATTAAGCATTCAGGAGGAACGAAGATCTTCTTTGAAGTGAAGAAAAATAAAGAAGACAATTGTTTGATTATGGTTTCAGATAATGGTGTAAGTTTTAATTCTAAAGAAATTTTTTCATCAAAAGATAGTCATTTTGGTTTATGTATATTGAAGGAGAGAGTGAAGCTTTTATCAGGAACCATGGAAATAGACTCAGAGCCAGAATACGGAACAATAGTAAAAATTATTGTTCCATTACTAGATTAATTTTAGGGAGAAATGAACATGAGTATAAAGGTGATGATTGCGGATGATCATGTCTTGATGAGGGAAGGTATTAAACAGCTTTTAGAATTTGATGGAAGTATTGAAGTTATAGCGGAAGCTGCAGATGGTTTAGAATGTTTAGAATGTTTAAAAAATATAGAACCTGATGTATTATTATTGGATATTAATATGCCAAATAAAAATGGGATAGAAGTATTGGAAGAAATAAAAAGAAATAATATAGATGTTAAGGTATTGATACTTACTGTCCATAATGAAGTGGAATATTTATTAAAAGCTGTTGATATAGGTGTGAATGGATATATTTTAAAGGATTCGGAATTGGAGGAATTAAAGAAAGCGATTAATCATGTAAACAATGGTGAAAGTTATATTCAGGCGAGTTTGATACCGTCTTTGAATTCAAGATTGGTAAATAGGGATGTTGATAAAGAAAAAATTGATTCATTAACAAAGAGGGAATTGGAAGTTTTGATACAAGTTGCTAATGGTATGTTTAATAAAGAAATCGCTATCATATTGAGCATAAGTGAAAGAACCGTTAAAAACCATATATCAAATATTTTTAAAAAAATAGAAGTCAGCGATAGGACTCAAGCGGCAGTTTTTGCTATAAAGAATAATTTAATTCAATTATAATTTTTAATAGGGAAAGTTTTTATGAGAAATTACGAAATAGAAAATGAGATGTATTATAGGGCAGTGGAACTGATAGAAAAGAGATATCCTGTTGGTTGGGGTGGGGCAGGCGTAGTGCATACTGCGGACGGACATTACTTTACGAGTGTCAGTATAGAAACGGCAAATGGATCCGCTAGTCTTTGTATTGAAACAGGGGCAATGCTGGAAGCTTATAAGTATAATAAAAAAGTTACACATTGTATGTGCCTGGTTCGTGATGATGAGAATTCTCCATATAAGGTGTTGTCTCCATGCGGCATTTGCCAAGAAAGATTACGGTATTGGGGAGAGGATGTACAGGTGGCAGTTACTACCGAAAATGAAAAAACTAAGTTTGTGGAATTGAAAGAATTACAACCTTATCATTGGACAAATGCATATCCTGCTGAAGAACTTGAACATTGGGAAGAATAAATTAAAATTTACAGTTTTCTTTTCCAACAATAGTATAAATATCTTTTCCTGTTTTTGTTTCAAAATATTTTTTTATTTCAATATTTTTATTCCATTTTTTTTGAGGATATGAACCATATCTGCGTTTTATATCTTCCATTCTTTCTTCTATTTTTAATACTTCTTCAGCTCCTGCTAAAGAATCACATAATTGTATTAACTTGTCATATTCATCAAAAGTTATTTTGTTGAGTTCTTTTATAATTATATTGAGTTCTTCCGCAGAAGTGTCAAATTTACCAATATAATCATCTATTGTTTTGTTATTGAATGAGTGTGTCAGACATATCCTTGCAACTTCATCGAAGCCTAAAGACATCATGTAGCAATAACCGTCTGATACATGTCCTAAATGTCTTGTGCCAAATTTTCTTCCTATATCATGTAGTAAGCCTAATATATAGGCTTTTTCAGGATTAAGAATTGGATATGCCGCTGCTATTTGTTCAGCACAATATGCTGTTATTCGGCTATGATTTCCCCATTGCCCGGGATTACATTTTTCTGCTTTTTTTAAAAGTAATTCTGCTTCTTTTCTAGTTGGTAACATATAAAATTATTCCTTTCTCTGTTTTTATTAAACTGTAGATTTGGGTATTGCTGTAATAATATATTTTAATTTATTTCTTTTCTAAGTTTTGATTTGATAATTATATCCGTTTTAAATTTGTAAATTATTATTATAATCTTTAAATTTCTTTAGTGAATTTATTTCTTATTATAACATAAATTGTAATAAATGTTTTATCTTTTTAAGTATTTATAATGAAATAAAGGTCAAATTAAGATTTTGAAAAAAGTTTCACGTGAAACATTAAAATATACCTTTTAAAAAAATACAATATAATGTTTCACGTGAAACAATTAGGCCCAAGATATTGTAAATACGAATGTGAAACATTATATATTCACTACATTTTTTTGTGAAACATATTAAAATATAGTAATTATAAATAATAAATTTTAATAAAATACTAATATTTGTACTAAAATAACAAATATAACTTTAAATAAAAAGATTTCATGTTTTAACCTAAATAAACTATAGATTATATTCTTATTTAATGATATAATCTTTTCATATGCAGTTAAAATCTATATATAGAAATATCAAAAATTATTATTTTTTTATCTTAAAAATCAAGTCTATTAATATAAGTAAGAAATTGTTTGATACTTTTATTCTGGAATATATAAATCATATTTTAATTTGCAATTATGTAACAGAAAAGTATTTTAATATAATGAGTCAAATTGAGGAGGATGAATTATGGGAAAGACAATTGCAGTAGCAAACCAAAAAGGTGGTGTTGGAAAAACAACTACGTCGATTAATTTATCTGCTGCTTTGGCAGCAAAAAATAAAAATGTGCTTGTTATCGATACTGATCCACAAGGAAATACTACCAGTGGATTTGGAGTCGATAAAAATAACTTAGATAATACAATATATGAATTGTTTTTAGGAGAATGTTCCATACAAGAATGTATTATAAAAAATGTTATAGACAAAGTTTCATTAATTCCTTCTAATGTAAATTTGGCGGCAACTGAAATAGAATTAATAGGAGTTGATAAAAAAGAATTTATATTGAGAAATGAAGTGGATTGGGTAAAAGATCAGTATGATTATATTATTATTGATTGTCCGCCCTCTCTTAATATGTTGACAATAAATTCAATGACGACTGCCGACTCGGTATTAGTTCCTATACAATGTGAGTATTATGCCTTGGAAGGGTTGAGTCAATTAATACATACTGTAAATTTAGTAAAGGAAAGATTAAATCCTGATTTGGAAATGGAAGGCATTGTATTTACAATGTATGATTCAAGAACAAATTTATCTATGCAAGTAGTAGAAAATGTGAAAAGTCATTTAAATCAAACTATTTATAATACACTAATTCCAAGAAATATACGTTTGGCCGAGGCCCCTAGTTATGGTTTGCCAATAAATATGTATGATCCAAAATCGGCAGGAGCTGAAGCATATATGATGTTAGCTGAAGAAATTATAAAAAAATAATTTATAAATGTGGACAGCTAAATTATTATATTTAGCTTGGAAGCGGAAAGGATAATATATGGCAGCCAGAGGATTAGGAAAAGGACTTGATGCATTAATACCAAGTACAATAGAAGCTAAAAGCGATAGAATTAAAAAAAGCAGTAATATTGAAAATAGTCAGGAAGAAGGATCTGAAAAAGTAGTTAAAATAACTTTGGTGGAACCAAACAGGGAACAACCTAGAAAGAATTTTGATGAAGATTCTTTATTGGAGTTAGCCGAGTCAATCAAACAATTTGGATTGTTGCAACCTATTTTAGTGCAGGATAGAAAAACATATTTTGAAATTGTGGCGGGAGAGAGAAGATGGCGTGCTGCAAAATTAGCTGGTTTAAAAGAAATTCCGGTTATCATAAAAGATTTGACAGAAAGAGAAATTGTTGAAATTTCTTTAATAGAAAATATTCAGCGTGAAAATTTAAATCCTATTGAAGAAGCTATGGCATATAAAAGGCTTTTGACAGAATTTGATCTAAAGCAAGATGAAGTTGCCGAAAGGGTTTCAAAAAGCAGGACTGCGGTTACAAATTCTATGCGTCTATTAAAGCTTTGCGATGAAGTACAACAGATGATTATAGATGATATGATTACAACAGGACATGCTAGAGCATTAATTTCGATTGAAGATAAAGAACAGCAATATATGATTGCCCAAAAAATATTTGATGAAAAACTTAGTGTAAGGGATGTAGAAAAACTGGTGAAAGATTTAAATAAACCGGTAAAAGAAAAAAAGAAAATTGATAAAGATAAGAGTTTGGAAATAATATATCAAGATATAGAAGAAAAAATAAAACAATCTCTCGGAACAAAAGTATCTATTTCTTCCAAAGGGCAAGGGGCAGGGAAAATAGAAATTGAATTTTATACTAATGACGATTTGGAAAAAATAACTGATAAACTGATACACTAGAAGAAAAATAAATGATACTATTTTATCATTGATGATTTACATAATATATTATATAGTTAAAGTACGGTAGGAGGAAAAAGTGAATAGTCAAATATTTAACTACATAGGTTTAGGCAACGTTGATATTGGGTATATATTAATAGGAATGGCTTCCATTATTGTTCTTTCCATTTTATTAATTATTATCCAAATGATAAGATTATCAAAGATGAAAAAAAAATATTCCATATTTATGCAAGGAAAAGATGCAAAGAGTATGGAAAAAGATATTATAGGATTGTATGAAGATAATAAATTCATTAAAGTTTCAATTGAAAAAAATAAAAATGATATAAGGGAATTGTTTAAAAAACATGAATTATCTTTTCAGAAGTTTGGCATCGTCAAATATGATGCATTCAAGCAAATGGGAGGCCAGCTTAGCTTTAGCCTAGCTCTTTTAAATGAAAATGACAGTGGATTTATTATCAATTCCGTTCATAGTACAGATGGCTGTTATTCTTATTCAAAAGAAATAAAAAATGGGCAATGTAATATTTCATTAGGAGAAGAAGAAAAGCAAGCGCTGGAAATAGCGATGGGAATTGATTCTTAGTTGAAAGATAGGGGAAGAAGAAGTATGAGAATACAGAAGATTGCCGATTTGAATGGAGGAGAAATACTTGCTAAGGCAGTTATGACCCCCGATTATAAGATTCTATTATCCGAAGGAACAAAACTGAGAAAAGAATATATTGAAAAATTAGGGGAATTGGGTATCAGGGAAGTTTTTGTAGAAGACGAAATCAATATACATGAAGTTAAAATTTTAAAAGATGAAACCGGAAAAAATTTTAAAGATAAAGTAAAAGATATAATTGAAAAGCATACTTACAGCCATAGTAAAGAATTAGTAGAGCTCAGTAAGACAGCGGATAATATTATAAACAATCTTTTGGAAGAAGAAGAAGTAATCGAAAGAATTTATGATATAAAGGAAAGAAGTTCGGATATATATGAACATTCGATTAATATATGTACTTTGTCAATATTGATGAGTCTTAAAATGAAAATTCCTCAGAAAAAAATACACGATATAGGTGTGGGCTGCTTGCTTCATGATTTAGGATTGAGATACATCACTGTTGATTATACAAATAAGGATATCCGAGAGTTTTCAGAAATGGAACTGGCTGAATATAAAAAACATCCTATTTATGGCTATTCAGCATTAAAAAATGAAACATGGATATCCGAATTAAGTAAAGACATTATTTTGTATCATCATGAAAATATGGATGGTTCGGGTTATCCGCTTAAGTCCGTTTACACACCGATAGAAGTTAAAATTGTTAATATATGTGAACAATTTGATGAAATGATATGTGGAATAGGCCATCGCCGGGTAAAAATATTTGAAGCCATCCAAAATCTAAAAAGAAACAAGGATGTTTTATTTGATGGAACAATAGTAGATATTCTTTTAGAATTTACGGCAGTCTATCCTGCAGGCTCTTATATTCTTACAAATGAAGGGGAAATAGGAATTGTTTTAAGACAAAATAAAAGCAATCCGGACAGGCCTTTTATAAAAATTATATATGATAAAAGAGGGAATAGAGTACAATACGATTTTGTAAAAGATCTTTTAACGGAAGAAAATATTTTTATAGAAAAAGTAATAGAAAATATTTAAAGATTTTAATTTACAAGGAGAATTTATTATGATTGATATTAAATTTTTAAGAGAAAATCCGGAAACAGTAAAAGAAAATATAAAAAATAAATTTCAAGATAACAAGCTGGAACTTGTAGATGAAGTAATAGCATTGGATGTAGAAAATAGAAAGGCAAAACAGGAAGCTGATGATCTGCGCGCAAATAGAAATAAAATTTCCAAAGAAATTGGTGCATTAATGGCGCAAGGAAAAAAAGAAGAAGCACAAAAAAAGAAAGAGGAAGTTGCTGCAGGAGCAAAACGTCTTGCTGAACTGGAAGAAAAAGAAAAGGAATTAGAAGAAAAAATAAATAAGATTATGATGGTAATTCCAAATATAATAGATCCAAGTGTTCCAATCGGTAAAGATGATACAGAAAATGTAGAAATAAAGAAATATGGAGAACCATATATTCCTGATTTTGAAGTACCTTATCATACCGATATTATGGAAAAACTAAAAGGTATCGATTTGGACAGCGCAAGAAAAGTAGCCGGAAATGGCTTTTATTATTTAATGGGAGATATTGCCAGGCTTCATTCCGCAGTGATTTCTTATGCAAGGGATTTTATGATTAACAGAGGCTTTATTTATTGCGTACCTCCTTTTATGATTAGAAGCAATGTAGTTACCGGAGTTATGAGCTTTGCGGAGATGGATGCTATGATGTATAAAATTGAAGGAGAAGATTTATATTTGATAGGAACATCCGAGCATTCTATGATTGGGAAATTTATTGATACGATCATACCGGAAGAAGAACTTCCAAAAACATTAACCAGTTATTCGCCTTGTTTTAGAAAAGAAAAAGGGGCTCACGGATTAGAAGAAAGAGGAGTATACCGTATCCATCAATTTGAAAAACAGGAAATGATAGTAGTGTGCAAGCCGGAAGAATCTCCTATGTGGTTTGATAAATTATGGCAAAATACAGTAGATTTATTCCGTTCCTTAGATATTCCGGTAAGGACAATTGAATGCTGTTCTGGAGATTTGGCCGATTTGAAAGTGAAATCTTATGATGTGGAAGCATGGTCTCCCAGACAGAAAAAATATTTTGAAGTAGGAAGCTGCTCCAATTTAGGCGATGCACAAGCGAGAAGATTAAAAATTCGTGTAAATGGTGAAAAAGGGAAATACTTTGCGCATACATTAAATAATACAGTTGTAGCTCCACCAAGAATGTTGATTGCATTTTTAGAAAATAATCTTCAAGAAGATGGCTCTGTTAAGATTCCTGAAGTTCTTCGTCCATATATGGGTGGGAAAGAATTTATAAAATAATCTTGTAAATACTAAAAAATTCAATAAAAATCAGATCTTTGAAAAGAGGTGAAATCTTTGCATAAATATATGAGGGCAATCGGCTTTAGTAAAATAAAAAATAAAAAAGAATTACAAAACCTTATTACTGATATTATTATAAATGCAGATGAGCGGGCATATACCGTAAATGGAAAAGAAACTATACTGGCGGAATTTTGTAAAGATTTTGCCGAGAATATTGGTATTGCAGTATGCGGGGAATTTGATTCTGAGAATAAGTTTTCTTTTGAATACTACTATCCATATTTGAGGGGAACAGAAATCAGTTCGGAAGAAGATGTATCTGTAGAGCGTCATACAAGTAAGGAATCGTATGCCGGTGTCTGTGATGATATTAAGGTTGGAGTTTCTTTAATTTTTTATTTGCAAAATATGATTCCATATGTAAAACTGAATAACAGCAAAAGGCTTCCTATTAACGGCACAACTCTTACTTTATCTGCGCTTTCCCTGCAGGGCAAGATAATGATGCCAATTATTAAAAATGAGAAAGATAAGAAAATTATTAAAAAAATATCCAATAACAGGAATTCTTTAATTGCAGCAGCCAGAAAAGGTGACGAGAACGCCATTGAAAGCCTGACTTTAGAAGATATGGATACTTATACAGTTATATCGAAAAGGATTCAGAAAGAAGATGTTTTTACTTTAGTCGATACGTATTTTATGCCTTATGGAGTAGAATGTGATCAATATTCTATTTTAGGGGAAATATTGGATTGTAATAAAATTGTAAACAGATTGACTTCGGAAATAATGTATCAAATGACAATTAGCTGCAATGACTTAGTATTTAATTTATGTATTAATGAAGAAGATTTATATGGTGAGCCTCAGGCGGGCCGACGCTTCAAAGGATCTATCTGGATGCAGGGATACATTAATTTTCCGGAAGGTATCTAGAAAGAATATATGGATGAAAAAATAAATTATAATAAATTATTTTGTTGATATTATTCTTATTTTGTGGTAAAATATTTTCCAGTGAGCGATTCGTTGTGTTAATTTGCATTTTAAATAACACTATAATTTAGTTTGAGAAAGCAAATATTTCTTAATCTTTATTTTTTTACCAATAGAAAAAGCACACAGAAAGTATTAGTTCCCTTAGTTAAATGGATATAACAGGAGCCTCCTAAGCCCCAGTTGTGAGTTCGATTCTCGCAGGGAACATTGAAAAAGGCTGTAAATTCAAGGATTCTTGAACTTACAACCTTTTTTATTTTGAAAATATGAAAGTATTTCAATGGATTTCTGATTTAAAAAAGAAATTTGTTCGTAATCTTTGTAAAAATAAAAAGGTATTTTTTCTGTCACAGAGAGTAGACAAATCTGTCTAATTAATTATACGGAGAAGATCCTGCCAGGAAGTGCCGCAGGGTTTGTTGCCGGGAAACGATATGTTTTTACAGGTTCTCCGTTAAAATATCAATTGCACTTCAGAAAAGAGGAATTATGAATCCACACACAAATGAAGAGTTACTGGATCTGATAAAAAAAGCCACTGCAGGGGATAAGCAGTCTCTGGAGAAGGTGATAGTCAGTGTGCAAGATCTGGTATTTAACCTATCCTTACGCATGTTAGGAAGCTTTCCGGATGCGGAGGATGCATCTCAGGATATCCTTCTGAAAGTCATAACGCATTTGTCGTCTTTTAAAGGGGAAAGTTCTTTTTCCACTTGGGTATTCCGTATCGCAGTTAATCATCTGAAGGATTATGAAAAGCATATGTTTGCCCGATTTCCTTTAAACTTTGAATTCTATGCGGACGACATCCGAAATGCCAAAACGGAAGATGTGCCGGATATGACTCAGGATGTGGAAAAAGCCATACTTGCAGAAGAGTTGAAGATGTCCTGTACCAATGTTATGCTGCAATGTCTGGACGTTGAGAGCAGATGTATTTTTATTCTGGGAACCATGTTTAAGGTGGACAGCCGGATTGCCGGGGATATTCTGGGAATTACACCGGAAGCTTACCGCCAGCGTTTGTCCAGGGTACGAAAAAAGATGGCGGATTTTTTGACGGAATATTGCGGAGAATATGGAAAAGGGAAATGCCACTGTAAGGACAGGGTAAATTATGCCATCCGGAGCCACCGCATCCACCCCGCACAGCCCTACTTTCAAACGGCTGTGCCTACCCAAATCATGCTGGATGTGAAAGAAGCCATGGAAGAAATTGATGATTTGTCACAAGAGTTTTCATTCTGTAAGACATATCAGTCACCGGAAAATCTAAAACAGTTTATTGAAGAATTTTTAGACGGGACTTCTTTTACTGTTGTCGGAAATAACTAGGGAGGAGAAATATATGGATACAAAGATAATTTTAAGCTATCTGAAAAGCTTAAGTGAAAATAACAACAGAGAATGGTATCATGCCCATAAAGAAGAATATAAAGAAGCAAATGCTCAATTTGAAACGCTCATGCAGGAGTTGATTTTGGAAATCGGGAAGTTTGATAGCAATATTCTACCCATGGAAGCAAAAAATCTGACTTTCAAATTGGTAAGGGATACCCGGTTCAGCCATGATAAGTCACCTTATAATCCATCATTCAGGGCGCATATCGGTCCGGAGGGAAAAATGCCTGTTCCGGTTGGATATTATTTGATGATTAAACCGGGCGGACAGTCTTTCCTTGGCGGCGGATTATTTGCAGATATGTTTAAAGATGCTACCTCTATGATCCGGAACTATATTGCGGAAAATGGCGGGGAATGGGAAAAGATCCTCCATGATCCGGATTTTGAAAAGGAATTTACCGTGAAAGGGACAGCATTGAAAAATGTGCCGGCGGGCTATGAGAAAGAACATCCACAGGCGGAATTTTTGAAATTTAAAAATTGGTATCTGGAATATCCGGTCAGAGATGATATAATAGGCAATGAAGAATTTTTTTTGCCTGAGGCAGTAAGGATATTCCGGATTATGAAGCCTTTTAACGATTTTCTTAATCAGGCGCTGAAAGGATTTCGGATGCCTGTAAGATAACCCGGCATCCAGACTGATTTTGAAGGCGGAAGGAAATAAAGATGTAGTCAGAAGCTTTGGAAATTATACCGAAAACATTGATTATTCAAAGTTTTCGGTATTTTTACCTTATAAGATCCGGGTGTCAAAAGGCTCATCCGGCGGCCCCGCCTGGCAGATGGAACAAAAAATTTGTGCGCACTCTGTTGCACGGGACATTCCGATGAGCCTCGGAAAGCAAAAATCGTGTTCAGCAGAGGCTTCCACGATTTTAGAGTCTCCTCTCCATCGTGCAAAAGCCGTTTGCACAAATCTATTGTTCCATCTGCCAGACGGGGCCGCCGGATGGGCCTTTTGACACCCGGATCCTTATAAGAAAATTCGTTGCCAGACAGACATGGATTGGGAAAAGGATTTAATATGAGAAATGTATTGAACATTTTTAGTGAAGAAACAGCAAATTGGTTTTTAAACGCACTTGGAGAACCTACCCCTGTACAAAAAGAAACATGGCCGTTGATTGCGGAAGGAAAACATGTATTAGTATCAGCGCCTACAGGAACCGGAAAGACGTTGTCCGCTTTCCTTGTTTTTATAGACCATATGAAAAAAGAGGCAATGGACGGTACATTAAAACAAGAAGTCAGATTAATTTATGTTTCCCCATTAAAATCTTTGGCGGCGGATATAAGGGAGAATTTAAAATATCCGCTGGAAGGGATTAAGGCGGAAAAAGATATTTCGATTGGGATAAGGACAGGGGATACGCCGCAGAAAGACAGACAGAAAATGATTAAAAACCCGCCTCATATACTTATCATAACGCCGGAATCTTTGTATTTAATGCTTACCAGTAAAACGGGACAGAATATTTTAGCAACGGCCAAAGCAGTTATATTGGATGAGCTTCATGTTATGATTGATACGAAGAGGGGGGCGCATTTAATGCTCTCTTTGGCCCGCCTGGATCAATTATGCGGGAATCCCTTACAGCGTATTGGTTTATCCGCTACGATAGAACCTTTGGGTATTGCGGCAGAATATCTGGCGCCGGAAGAAGTAAAAATAGCGGCTCCCGTTATGCAAAAGAAAGTGCAATTAGAGATCTTAAGCCCGTATACGGATTTGACAAAAGGGAAAAGGAAAGATCCTATATGGGAAGAACTGGCAACCCTTGTATATAAATATTGCCAGGGCAGCCGCAGCGTAATCGCATTTGTAGAAGGGAGACGATATGCGGAAAAGCTGGCATATTATGTGAATCTGCTGGGTGGGGAAGGGTTTGCAAGAGTTCATCACGGAAGCCTTTCCAAAGAACAAAGAATGGAAACGGAATTGTCTTTGAGAGACGGAAGCCTTCGGCTATTGTGCGCTACGTCTTCTATGGAACTTGGGATAGATGTAGGGGAGATTGATAAGGTATTGCAAGTTGGCTGTCCAAGGACAGTTTCGGGAACAATGCAAAGATTAGGCCGCGCAGGACATAATCCAGGGCGGGTCAGCATCATGTACCTTTTTCCCCGGACGGCAGCAGAATGCGTCTTATGCGGAATGACGGCGGAACTTGCCAGACGGGGAGGGGTGGAACATTTGAATCCGCCAATAGGATGTCTGGATGTGCTTTCTCAGCATTTGGTTTCCATGGCGGCATTCAGAAGTTATGAATTAGATGAAGTAATGGATATTTTGCCCAGGGCGTGGCCTTTCCGGAATGTGACAAAAGAAGATGTAAAGTCGATCCTCGAAATGTTGGCGGGGGATTATGAACACGAAAGAGATATTCCTGTGCGTCCGAGAATTTTATACGATAGGATCCATGAAAAAGTGGAAGGGGACGGTTATAGCAGAATGCTGGCTGTTTCTGCAGGAGGGACAATCCCGGATAAAGGTCTTTATTCCGTAAAGACCGAAGAAGGGATAAAGCTTGGGGAAATTGATGAGGAGTTTGTCTATGAATCCCAAAAGGGGGATCGTTTTATCCTGGGTTCTTTTGCTTGGAAAATAACAAATATAGGAAAAGATACCGTAACGGTTACACAAGCCCCTATGGAAGGGGCAAGGCTTCCTTTTTGGAAAGGGGAAATAAAAGGAAGGGACAGACGGACAGGGGAGTTATTTGGGGAGATCTATCATTCATTGCAAAATGCTTATGAAATGGGGGGATTATCTGAGGAATTAAGAAAATTAGGATTGGATGAATCGGCTGTCTGCTTAGCTTCCGGTTATCTGGAACGGCAGATATGCGCCGTAGGGGGGTTGCCGGATAATAAAACAATTTATATAGAACATTTTAAAGATTCCTCAGGAAATTATCAAGTAATGTTCCATTCTGTTTTTGGAAAAAGGGTGAACGCGCCGCTTGCCTTGCTTGCAGCGCAGGAAATAAAGGAAAGATTTCAGATAGAAGCGGGGAACGTAGATGAAGAAGAAGGATTTCTTTTGTATTCCTATGGGGATAGAAATCTGCCGGAAGGGATCCTGCAAATGATAAATCCTGATACATGTATAAAAAAACTGGAAATATTATTAAGTTCCACACCACTTTTTAATATGGCGTTCCGGTATAACAGCGGACGTGCATTGATGATGGGGGTTAAAAAAAATGGACGTCTGCCTCTTTGGATGCAGCGGTTAAAAAGTTCTGAGATGTTGGAGCAGGTCGTAAAGGAAAAGGAGCATCCCCTAATAAGAGAGACAAAAAGGGAATGTATGAGGGAGCTATGGGATGCGGAAGGCGTAAAAGGGCTTTTGACGGATATCCGTTCCGGGATAGTGGAAGTAAGGGAGGTATATACACAACTCCCTTCCCCGATGTCCCTTCCGTTACAATGGGGACAGGAAGCGGCAGTTATGTATGATTATTCACCTACGCCCCGTGGGATTTATGGGGCGGTAGAAGAAGCGTTAAAGCAGGAAAAAAAATTGCTGCGTCCGGGGAATATGGAATTAGACAAAGTCCAGAAAAGAGGAAAACTGCCTAAAGATGAGAAACAGCTTCATTCCCTTTTAATGACGGAAGGCGATTTGTCCGCAGGGGAATTAGATATTCCAATAGAATGGTTGGAAAGCCTTGCAAAAAATGACAGGGTTATTTATTTGGAACAAGGCTTATGGATTGCAGCGGAAGAAAGAGAAAAATATTCTATTGCCTTGTCAGAAGAACATTTGGAAAAGATAAAAGATAAAAAGCAAAGGCAGGAGGAAAGGATCCTTATCGTCCGTCGTATGCTCCGTTATAGAGGGGCCGCAAATGCAAATCAGGCAGCGGAACGTTATGGCTGGACAAACTCTGTAGCAGAGGAAATTATGGAAGAATTATGCCGCAGGGAAGAAGCGGTAAAACAAGAGGATATATATTATCATGCGGTATTGTACCGCCGTGCAAGAGTAAAAACGTTAAAAAACCGGAGAGAGGAAGCGCATACCTGTCCTGCGGAAAATTATGCCGCTTTTTTGTTATCCCGGGCGGAATCAAATCTTCCGCCGGAAGATTGTATGGAAAAAGTATTAAGGCAGTATGCGGGTTCTCTTTTTCCGGCTTCTTATTGGGAAGGGATCCTGCTTTCTAAAAGAGTCAGGAATTACAGGGAAGCCATGCTGGATAACTTTCTTTCAAAAGGGGAGTTTTTTTGGCATATGAAAGAAAAGGGGAATCTTTGTTTTTGTTATCGGGAAGAAATTGATTGGGAAGCCGATGTGAGAGGAATGCCGGATGGGCTTAATGAAAAAGAGAAAATAATATATGAGGCGCTTTTGAAACGTGGCGCAAGTTTTATGCAGTCATTGAACAGCCTGCTTTCAGAGGAATCCCCTTATGAAACTTTGATGTCTTTACTGGAAAAAGGATTAATATATGCGGATAGTTTTGTCCCGGTAAGGCAATGGCTAAGTAAGGAAAAGACTAAAAAAGCTACGGCAAGGCAGCGGGTTAATATGCGGGTAAAAGCTTTAAGCGCAGGAAGATGGGATATTGTAAGGCCGTTAAAAGAGCCATCAATAGAAGAGTGCATGGAAAAATGCTTTGACCGTTATTTTATTCTTTGTAAAGAAACAGCGATATCATGCGGCGTTTCCTGGCAGGAAGCTTTATCGGTATTGCGCATATGGGAATATACGGGACAGGCAAGAAGAGGGTATTTTGTGGAAGGCTTGTCCGGGGTGCAGTTTATCCGGGGAAAGGATTATGATGCGGTAATAAGGATGCTTCAAAAACCGGAGAAAAGGCTTGTATGGATAAATGCTGCGGACCCGGCACAATGCTGGGGAAAAATTTTGCCTCATAAAGAAAGCAGGAACTTTTTAAATGTGCCGGGAAGCTTTGTGGCTTGTTGCTCCGGCCTTCCGGTTGCAGTAATGGAACGGCAGGGAAAAGCGCTGCGTATTTTTGAAAAAGGGTTTGAAGAGGAATGTTTAATGTCCTTTGCAGAAGAATTTAAAAAAGGAAAAATTTTTTCCGGGATAAAAAGGGTAGTAATAAAAGAATATCCTGACAACGCAAAAGACGCTCTTAGCAAAGCGGGATTCCTGAAGGAAATGAAAGATTATGTTTTATATAAATAAATTTACTTTGAGAATGTCGGATGATCCAGCAATATGCAATCTTCTTGTGGTATCATGAGGAATATGTTATCATTTTTGTAAAGGGTAAATCAATATTGTGGCGAAGTTCGCAGATCGAGGAAGGGGCATGGGAATTCATATGGAGAGGCAGATAGTAGTAACAATAGGAAGAAGTTTTGGCAGCAATGGACGCCGGATTGGGGAAGGTCTGGCAAGAGGGCTTGGAATAAATTTTTATGACAGGAATTTGATCGAAATGGCCGCAAAAGAAAGCGGGTTGGACTGGAAAGTAGTCGGGAATGCAGATGAAAAACTGGTAGGGAGAATACTAAAGTTTAAAGGGGGGCTTGATTTTATACAAGACAATCCAAATGATAAAATATACCGGGCCCAGGCAGAAATTATACGCTCGATTGTAAAAAGAGGGGAATCTTGCGTTATTGTAGGAAGAGGGGCGGATTATGTTTTAAGAAACAGGCATGAAGTTCTTAAAATATTTATTTATGCACCATATGTCATTCGTTTGGAAACGGTGATGGATAGATACAAGTTTACAAAAGAAGAAGCTGAACGGGCGATTCGTCATATGGATAAGACAAGAAAAAATTACTATGAATATTTTACTGATAATAATTGGGATCAAAAAGAAGGGAAGGATATGTTGATCGACAGCAGTGAATTTGGCATTGACGGTACGATAAACTTGATAAAAACGGCTGTGGAATGCAAATTAAAAAGAGATTGGGATGATTTATAGGATTTTGCCTTGTTTTTGAAAAATTACTAGTTTATATGAGCAGAATGGAGATATGGTTTATGAAAAAATTTACCGTTGCATTTATTTGCGTAACATTAATTATGTTTTTGATGGCTGGCTGTGGAAAAAAAAAGGAAGAAACGGTAGATATTAATATTACAGCCCTGAAAGGCCCTACGGCTATGGGAATGGTAAAAATGATGGAAGACATAGGTGCGGATGCAGAGGGATTTACCGAGGACGGCAATCCATATCAATTTACAATTGCAGCTTCAGTGGATGAAGTAACTCCGAAGCTGGTGCAGGGAAATACGGATATTGCCGCAATTCCCGCTAACTTGGCTTCCGTCCTCTATAATAATACGGACGGGCAGCTTAGAGTATTGGCGATCAATACGCTGGGCGTTTTATATCTTGTGGATACCGACGGTTCGATCCAATCGGTAAGCGATCTGAAGGGAAAGACGATTTATGCCAGCGGAAAAGGGGCTACGCCTGAATACGCATTGAATTATATCCTTTCCGGCAACGGCTTTGATATGGAGAAGGACGTGGTAATAGAATGGAAAGCGGAGCATTCGGAATGTGTGGCGGCATTAGGGAATAAGGGGACAGTTGCTTTGCTTCCCCAGCCTTTTGTTACTGTTGCACAGGCAAAAAACGACAAAATACAAATCGGCCTTGATTTGACAGAGGAATGGGATAAATTACAAAAAGAAGAAAATAAAGGGACGATGATAACAGGCGTTATTGTTGCAAGAAAAGAATTTGTAGAGAAGAATCCGGAAGCCGTGAATCAATTTTTAGATTCTTACAAAGAGTCCGTTGAATATGTAAATCAAAATATGGCAGAAGCGGCGGCATTAATTGAAAAATATGATATTGTTCCTGCCGCTGTAGCCGAGAAAGCCCTGCCTTATTGCAATATCGTTTTTATAGAAGGGAACGAAATGAAAGAAAAACTTTCCGGTTATTTAGATATTTTAGAAAAGCAGAATCCAAAATCCATAGGAGGAGAGGTTCCGGCCGATGAATTTTATTACATCAGGTAGAAATGGGAAAAACAAAGATGTGGAAAATCATGCCAAAGTGAAAGCCTGGGCGGCATTGTTTTGGGTTCTCATATGGGAAACAGCAGCCCTTTTGATCGGACAGGAGATACTGCTTGTATCTCCTGTATCTGTATTCTTGAGATTTTTTGATTTGGTGATTACAATGGATTTCTGGCAATCCATCTTCTTTTCTTTGTGCAGGATTGCAGGAGGTTTTTTCTTTGCTTTATTTGCCGGGGCATTGTTGGCATTGATAAGCTCTTTTAGCCGTTTGGCAAAGGAACTGGCAGCCCCGATTATGGCAGCGGTCAAAGCGGCTCCAGTGGCGTCTTTTATCATTTTGATCCTCATATGGGTTCCTTCCCGCAACCTGTCTTTTGTGATTGCTTTCCTTATTGTAGTGCCTGTGGTCTATACAAATATTTTGCATGGATTGGAAAATGTAGATAAGGGATTGTTGGAAATGGCAGAAGTATTCAGGATTTCTTATCCGAAGCGCGTCCGGTATATTTTTTTACCGGAAATAGCCCCTTATCTTAGGGCGGCTTGTTCCATTTCGCTGGGTTTATGCTGGAAAGCAGGTATTGCTGCGGAAGTGATCGGCGTCCCTGCGGGTTCTATCGGGGAAAAACTTTATGAAGCAAAGGTATATCTGGAAACCCCGGATTTATTTGCGTGGACGGTTTCTATTATTCTTTTAAGCATATGTTTTGAAAAAATATTTCTTTTTTTTCTGGATAAAGCGATAGAAATGGAGTAAAGTATGGATATTGTAATTGACAGTTTATCCAAAAAATTCGGGGAAAAAGAGGTAATCAGGAATTTTTCCGCCCGAATAAAAGAAGGCTGCGTTTTTTCGGTTATGGCTCCTTCCGGAGGAGGGAAAACAACGTTATTGAGGATACTGGCGGGATTGGAAACAGCGGATAAGGGACGTATTGAAGGACTGGAAGATAAAAAGATCAGCATGGTTTTTCAGGAAGACAGGTTATGCGGTTATTTGAATGCCGTAGATAATATACGCCTTATTTCCGGGAAAAAAGGCAGTAGCCCTTTGGAAATGACTGAGGGTTGGATATATGGGGAATTAGAAAAGGCAGGGCTGAAAGGAAATGAGAAATACCCCGTCAGGGAATTATCAGGGGGTATGAGGAGAAGAGTTGCCATTGTACGGGCTTTGGCGGCGGTTTATGATCTTTTGATATTGGATGAGCCTTTCGCAGGGCTGGATATGGAAAATAAAAATAAGATGATGGATTATATAAAGGAAAAGAGCAAAGGGAAAACAGTGATATTAGTGACGCATGATATAACAGAAGCAGAAGCTATGGGAGGGGAAATCATATATTTAAAATAAGATGTACGAAGCAGGAAGGGAGGAGAATTATTCATGGATTATATTGTATTTGACTTAGAATGGAATCAAAGTGATACAGGCCGGGAAGTCAAAGAAATCCCTTTTGAAATCATAGAAATTGGAGCTGTTAAATTAAATGAAGAGTTTCGGATGAAAGGTAAGTTCCATCGTTTGATCAAACCGGAGATTTATAAGGAGCTGCATTATATAACAAGGAGCCTGATCCATATAAAAATGGAAGAATTGGTAAATGAAAAATCTTTTCCGGAAGTTATGGAAGAGTTCCTGGATTGGTGCGGGGATGATTATATTTTTTGTACATGGGGACCTATCGACTTAACGGAATTGCAGCGGAATATGCGGTTTTATCAGATGCCTGCTTTATCGGGCGGGCCTATAAAGTTCTATGACGTCCAGAAATTATTTAGCATAGGATTTGAAGACAGAAAAACAAGAAGGGCATTGGAACATGCGGTGGATGTACTTGGGATAGAAAAGGATATCCCTTTTCACAGGGCGTTCAGCGATGCTTATTATACGGCAAAAGTCCTGTCAAGAATCGAAGGGCCGGTCCTTCATAATTATTCTTTCGATGTATTTACAACGCCAAAAACAAAAAATGATGAAGTAAAAGCAGTATTTGATAATTATATGAAATATATATCGAGAGAGTTTAATGATAAATCGGAAGCGCTTTCCGACAGGGAAGTTGTGAGTATGAAATGTTATCTTTGCAGAAAAAATGTAAAATGTAAGATAGGATGGTTCTCTGCAAACGGCAAACATTATTATGGGGCGGGTTATTGCGATATTCATGGTTATATAAAAGCAAAAATAAGAATGAGAAAATCTGAAAATAAAAAAGTATATGTTGTAAAGACATTAAAATTCATTTCGGAAGAGGATTTTAATGTATTGGATGAAAAAAGGACTAAGCTGAAACCCTAGTCCTTTTTATATTCTTCATATTGGGTTGTGTAAGTTTTTTGTAAGAATTCTATCGGTCCATCTGTAAGAAATACTATATAAAATAAATATAAGCTTAAGCTGAGAAAGGATATTTTCATGAAAGAATGTATATTGGTAGTGGATGATGACAGGGAAATCGTAAAGGCAATAACGCTTTTGCTGGAAAAGGAGGGATATTGTGTTTTAAAAGCCTATGATGGGATGCAGGCCTTGGAAATGGCATCCCAGTATCAGGTACGGTTGATTATTATAGATGTCATGATGCCGAAACTGGATGGCTTATCCGCAGTAATGAAAATAAGGGAAAGAAAAAATATACCTATTATTGTCCTGAGTGCAAAAAGCGAGGATACGGATAAAGTATTAGGCCTGTCCATGGGTGCGGATGATTATATGGCAAAGCCTTATCATGCGGGAGAATTGGTAGCAAGGGTGAAAAGCCATCTGCGACGGTATACAAGCTTAGGGGATATTCATGCATCGGTGTCCTCAGCTAATATTGTCAATGGGAAATTATGTTACAACAAAGAAGAAAAAATCCTGTATGCGGATGGAGAAGCGGTAAAGCTAACAGCTACGGAGACGAAGATTATAGATCTTTTAATGTGTAATTTAGGAAGGGTTTTCCCGGCGGAAGAGATTTACCGACGTGTATGGAATGAAGAAGCATATGCAGCAGAAAATACGGTTATGGTTCATATTCGGAGAATACGGGAGAAAATAGAATATAATCCGAAGGAACCGGAATATTTAAAGGTGGTGTGGGGCATTGGATACAAAATTGAAAAAAAGTAAGGCGGTAATAGGTTTTATTTCCTGGATGGCAGGAATAAGTATTTTATTTGTAAATCTTGTGAGGCTTTTTTTGGAAAGTTCCTATTATGAAGATTTTGGAAAGCACATAGAATATACTTTTCAGGAAGATTATCAGCAGGACGAAAGATTCCGGGAGCATATATCCGATTATCTGGATGTTTTTTTGTCAATGTCGATAGCGGGGAAGGACCAGGAAAAAGATGAAAGAGAGAGGGAAGAGGATGAATATTGGGAAGCAGAAGTAGTGGAAGGAATGGACGGTTTTATTCCGGGATGGGATGATTATTATGACTATTATGGTTATGAGGGTGATACCTGGTATGAATATGGATGGGATATGGATAAAAAAACCGCGGAAAATTATCATAATATGATAAAGGATGACAGGAATATCCTATATAGGATAGAAAAATCAGGGACTATATTATTTACCAATGAAGAAAATCTTGGATCTGGCGGCGGTTCGGCGGGAAAAAATGTATATTGTTATGAATTGACAAAAAATGACGGCAGTAAAGAGATCTTTTCTTTGCCGGAAGGGTATAATTTTTTATTATATTTTGATGGGAATAAAGTAGAGATATGGAAAGACGGAGGGAAAATTGATATATATGGGAATGGTTATTATCAGGAAGAAAGAGGATGGTATGTACCAGGATATCGGAATTTTATTGCAGATGATGCAGTGAAGGAATCAGAAGTGTATATTGCTGCTGCTAAAATTCCAAGCATATATGTAAAAAGCAGTTCTGACGGAAGGGGTACTAATTACAGAGCATTTTATAATATCTGGAAAGATATACAGATTGAGAAGTCGGCTTATATAAAATGGGCCAATACTACAATATTTGCCGTGTTCCTTCTTTTTATCGGGTTTATATTCCGCAAAGAAAGAAAAGAGGCAGGAATTATCATAGCGGCATATACGGGGAAGGTATGGTATGAAATCAAACTGCTTCCTTTAGTGGCGGTTTCTGCACTTTTTATCATGCTGGGGTTGCGTATGATCAATGATTTTTTTTGGATGGGAGAAAGCTATATTTATGAAATGAGATTTGGTTATCTTTATTATCCTGGGCTGGGGAAGATTACATGTCTTGTATTTTTCTTCTGTATCCTTACCATTTGGATGTTTGCCAATGACAGGTATTATAATAAGGAATACGGAAGAAATAGCCTGATAGGAAAATTGGCCAGCCTTTATAGGACATCTTCATTAAGGCTTCCGATTAGCAAACGAATAGCGAGAAATTATATTGGGATCAGTTTATTTATTTGGATAATGTGTATTGTTTGTGCGTTTTTTATAATAGCGGTGATAGAAGGGATATTAACAGCGGGCATCGGACTCACTATTTTCATTGTCCTTTTGGCGGCGATATTGTATTTTCCTATAAGATTTGTCAGGTGCGGGAAAAAAATGGCGGAAGCTATGGAAAATCTGGTAGGACAGATACAGGCTATTCACGATGGGGAATTATGGGAAAGAAATGAGATATGGGAAGGATTTGGTTTATCAAAGGCCGTGGAAAATCTGGATGATATTAAAAACGGGATGCAGGAAGCGGTAAAAGAGCAGATGAAGAGCGAACGGATGAAAGTGGAATTGGTTGCCAATGTTTCCCATGATATAAAAACCCCTTTAACTTCTATTATTAGTTATGTGGATTTATTAAAGCAGGAGGATGATCTCCCGGAACATGTAAAGGAGTATGTAATGATTTTGGATCATAAATCCCAAAGGTTAAAGTCCATGGTACAGGATATATTTGAAGTGAGCAAGGCTGTTTCAGGCAATCTTCCGGTAAATATGGAGAATCTGGATTTGGGCAAATTGCTGCGCCAAACGATAGCGGATATGGAGGGGCAGATGGAAAAAAGCCTTGTCAATGTCAAAATGCGGCTGCCGGAAAATGCAGTCGTCATATATGCGGATGGGGAACGCATATACCGGGTATTCCAGAATTTAATACAAAATGCTTTGAATTATTCTTTGGAAGGTTCCCGGGTTTATATCACTTTACAGGAAGATGGGGAAATGGCCATAGCCTGTGTGAAGAGTATTTCAAAAGAAGAAATCCCTTCCGGCATGGATTTTACGGAACGTTTTACAAGGGGGGATAAAAGCAGAAGCGACGGGGGAAGCGGATTAGGATTGTCCATTGCTAAAAGCTTCACAGAAGCCTGTGGAGGACATTTTAAGATAGAGACAGTAGCCGATTTATTCATAGTGACTGTATCGTTTCAGAAAATAAAAGAATAGGATGGTTTGAAGAAAACTTCTCCGGCGGCCCTGTCAGACAGGGGCCGCCGGAGGGGCTTTTTGGTGTCCGGATCCCATGAAGCAAAAAGGACAGATACAGATCCTATTGGAATTATAAGCGCCAGTCTTTATCGGTAAACTTATAAGTGGGCCATTTATCTTTGCGCCGTCTGCGGAAAAAAAATCTTCTTCGTCTTTTTGAAAAACTGTAGTTTTGCAGAAGGGATTTGATGATAAAAAATAAGATCAATATTCCTGCGGCAGTCAATACAAACAGTAATATTTTTTTAATATTTACAAAGATAATATTTTCTTCCGGAAGTTCTTCTTCTTTTTCCGGAACCTCTTCTATGGAAGAATCAAAATCATAAGAAGAAGATGCATCTGCGGTAATATCTACCGATGCATTTCCTACATATATCCCATTATACATATAATCAATCCGCGCAATCTGATGTTCGTCCTCCACGTCATAGGATATTGTTGAAACGGTATCCTTAAAAACAGCCGTTTTGGGAAGGATAAGATAGCTGTTTTTATTCAAAGAGAGAATAGGCTTGGAGTTGCCGAAAATATCATGGTTTGACTGAAAAAAGTCTGCATTGTCTATATTGAATTCCGTTTCATTTTCGGATACATTTACAATTTCAAAATTATTAAAGCCATAATTGAGCAGATCAATCGTATCGGTAAATTGGTTAGGGGATTCTTCTTTCATAACAACGCAGATCAGCTTCATCCCATTCCGCTCCGCACAAGTTACCAATGTCTGTCTCGCTTTGTCGGTGTAGCCTGTTTTTCCTCCTATGATCCCTTCGTAGGGATATTCCTGAGTTACCAGCCTATGATGGGTACGCAGGATAAAATCGTCCGGTTGGTTTTCGGAAGGCTCAAAATGCTGGGTGGGCGTCCCTGAAATTTTTGCAAGAAGTTCATTTTGAAAGAACTCTTTTGCAATAAGGGATAAATCATAGGCGGATGTATAATGGTTGTCATTATGAAGGCCGTTGGCATTAGCAAAATGGGAATCCTGGCATCCGAGTTCCGCCGCTTTTTGATTCATCATTTCTGCAAACTCTTCCGTGCTTCCTCCAATATGTTCCGCCACCGCATTGGCCACTTCGTTAGCGGAACCAACGAGAATGCCATAAAGGCACTCTTCCATTGTAATAGACTGTCCTACATCCATACCCATATTGGAGCTTCCCTTTTCGATAGAAAAAACCGCATTATTGGAAAAACTTACTATTTCATCCAAAGAAGAATTTTCTGCGGCGATCAGGCAGGTAAGGATTTTGGTAGTACTTGCCGGATATAGTTTTTCGTGTATATTCTTGCTGTATAAAATAATCCCGGTATTTGCTTCCATTACTATGGCCGATTCAGCTCCTACCAATGGACCGTCCGGCCAGTTTTCGATTTCATTGGACTGGATAGGAAGAGATTTTCTGTTTTCCATTTCTTCCATCAGTTCTTCATAACTTGCGGCATGGGATAATATACTGTTTTCAGAAAAAACAATGGATGATATGCATAAAGAAAGTGTTAAGATTTTGATTTTTTTCTTGAATTTATAAAAATATAAAGGTAATTTCATTATTATAACCGTGCCTTTCCTTTGGCCTGCATATTTTAGTACACAGGAATAATCCTTTGATGTAAACGTTGGCTTTAAATAAAACCGGCCTTAAAACATTATATTTTATCATACACTATTTTTTATGAAAACCAAACCAATTTCATAAAAAATAAAAGTTTTTTTTATATAAATTTATCGCACACGATCCCCTTTTCTTTTATGTATAAATGGTGTAAAATAGGCACGATGGAAAAAAGGAGTAAAAGGGATGCGGTTAAGGAATATAACAGGTTCCAGAGAGATTATAGGGGAAAGCATTTTTGTAATTCATGGGCCGGAGCGGCAAAAAGGGAATTGGCAGGGCGTTTTTGGGAATACTAATCCTATACACATTGAAATCGGCATGGGTAAAGGCCGATTTCTTATGGATATGGCAAAAGCCCATCCGTTTGTGAATTATATAGGTATTGAGAAATACTCCAGTGTATTGCTCAGGGCGGTTCAAAAAATGGAAAGAGAGCAGGATCCTCTTCCAAATATACGGTTTATCAGAATGGATGCGGAGATTTTAGGCAGCGTATTCGATACGGAGGAAGTGGACAGGATTTATCTTAATTTTTCAGACCCATGGCCCAAGGATCGCCATGCGAAGCGGCGCCTTCCTTCCAGGGAATTCCTTGCCCGGTATGATAAAATCCTGAAAAAAGAAGGGATTATCGAATTCAAGACGGATAATAAGGATTTGTTTCTTTTTGCATTGGGGGAATTGGAACCGGCGGGATGGAAAGCGGAAAAAATAAGCTATGATTTACATCATGATAAGGATATGATGGAAGGTAATATTTTGACGGAATATGAAGAAAAATTTTCCTCCATAGGGAATCCTATTTATAAGTATATAATAAGAAGGTAAAAATAAATTATAATATATAAACAAAGAAAGCGAGGAATAGGTATGGAATATAAGTTTACGGCGGCAAATTTTGAAGAGGAAGTGTTAAATTCCAAAATACCGGTATTGGTGGATTTTTATGCGGACTGGTGCGGCCCTTGTAAAATGATGGCTCCCATTGTAGAAAGCATTGCGGAAAGCTTTGAAGGAAAGGCGAAAGTAGGCAAACTGAATATAGATGATGAGATGGATATTGCCCAAAAGTACCGCGTTATGTCAATCCCTACTTTTATAATTTTTAAAGATGGACAGGTTGTGGAGACAAGTGTGGGAGCTATGTCGAAAGACGAATTGGAAAAAAAGCTTAGGAATGTATAGTAAAAAAGCAGTAAAGCCCGTGCTTACTAAAAATGGAATGATTAAAGATAGGAAACACTCGCAAACATAGCTGAGCGGGTGTTTCTTCTTGGCTTTTTATCCCATTGGTAAAAATAGTTTATAGGATCATATATGGAAAGGATATGGCAATTCATATGTTTTTTTTATTCTTTATTGTTTGGATTATATTTAATGGGGCGGTTACAGCGGAAATTATGTTGTTTGGGCTGGCAATATCTGCAGGGATGTATGCGTTTATCTGTAAATTCATGAATTACAGTATAAAAAAGGATATCTTTTACTTAAAAAAGAGTTTTCGTATTTTTCAATATATGTGTGTATTAGTATGGGAGATTGTGAAAGCAAATTTTGCAGTGATTAAGTTAATCACGTCATCCAGATATGAGTTGGAGCCGGTTCTCATCCGTTTCAAAACAGATCTGGAAACGAAACAGGCGAGGGTGGTGCTGGCTAATTCTATTACGCTTACGCCGGGTACTATTACAGTTACGCTGGAGGAAGATGAATACGTGGTACATTGCCTGGATAAAGAATTGGCGGAGGGGATGAACCATTCCAAATTTGTGGAGCTTCTGGAAAAGCTGGAAAGGATGTAGATAAAAATGGTAGTTACAGGAGAACTGACAGCATTGGAGACGGCATATAGGGCGGTGTATGTGGGCGTACTCATTTTTCTCGCCCTTATGATATTTTTCTGCCTGATCCGCGCAGTAAAGGGTCCCAGGGTCGCGGACAGGATCGTGGCGGTTAATATGATGGGCACCATGGTCATGGTTATCATAGCAATCCTTGCCCTTTTTCTGGAAGAAGGTTATTTGGTCGATATCTGCCTGATATATGCCATGATAAGTTTTCTTGCCGTTATTGTACTTACGAAAGTATATATGGGGGTACATAGGGAGAAAAAAAGCATGGAGGAGGGAAAAAAGAATGGAAATATTTGAATGGATCCGTTTTATAGCCGGGACAATAGTATTATTATGCGGATTGACAATATTTGTCATTGAGGTTTATGGGATTTTTCATTTACGATATGTCTTGAACAGAATGCATGCGGCGGCTATGGGGGACACTTTAGGAATCAGTATATCCCTGATAGGGCTTATGATATTTTCCGGCATTAATTTTACGACATTGAAAATGGCATTGATTATTGTATTTTTGTGGTGTGCATCTCCCGTTTCCTCTCACTTGATCGCAAGGCTTGAAGTTTTTACCAATGAAAAGCTGGGGAAATTCTGCGAAACAGGACTTGGGTTGTCGGGAAAAGGGGAAGTTGTCAGTCTGGAACGGAAGGATAAGGAGGATGAGGTATGAGGATTTTCCAATATATTTTGCTCAGTTTTTTGGTTGTGTGCGCCATATCGGTCAGTTTTTCAAAAAAGCTGCTGAATTCTATTTTAATTTTTATGTCTTATAGCCTGGTTATGTCAATTATCTGGATTTGTCTGGAATCTCCCGACTTGGCGATAACAGAGGCTGCCGTAGGCGCAGGGATAACCAGCGTGTTGTTTTTTGTTACTTTGAAAAAAATCCATGCGATTGAAGAGAATAATCAAGCGGGTGAGAAAGAAAGCATGATAGAGCAAAGAAGGAGGTAAGGGTTAGAAAATGAGCAGGGTGAAACCGGAAGATGAGTATAAAAAGACGAAAGCCTTTCATTTTTTCCGCTGGCTGTCCGGGGAAAAAGATCCTTACATTGGAAATCTGGAAATGAAACCTCAAAAGGAATACATAGAGGGAAAAGAGGCTCTTAAGGAACGGATGAGGGAAAACCGGATGGTCATGGATAAGGTATATAATACAAGATATAATAAATGGCTGCTGTTGTTTCGGCGTTTTTACAGGATAATGGCAGTGCTATTTTGTATGATGCTGGCGGGATTACTGTTGTTTACGGTTTCTTATCTTCCTCCTACGGGCAATGCATCCAATCCTGATAATAATGAGGTGGCTGAAAGATATATAGAAAGCGGTATGCAGGAGACAGGAGCGGTCAATATCGTTACCGGTATGATACTTACATACCGCGCATTCGATACTTTTGGAGAAACGAATGTCCTGTTCATCGCTACTTGTTGTGTTATGATCATGCTGATGATAGAAGACGAGGAATTAAAGAAACAGGAATTGACCAATGACAGACGTTTTGAACCGAAAAATGATGCAATCCTGCAAGGCGCGGCGATGATTCTTGTCCCGGTAATATTTATTTTTGGGATATATATTATATTAAACGGGCATTTATCCCCGGGGGGAGGTTTTTCCGGGGGAGCAACAATAGGGGCCGGTATGATTTTATATGCCAGTGCGTTCGGATTCAAAAAAACACAGCGTTTTTTTGATGAAAAGATATATAAAGTGACTAAGGTTTCCGCTCTTTGCACTTATGGGTTGATCGGGATTTATTATTATGTAACAGGAGCCAATGGCTGGGAGAACCATATCCCGTTAGGGGTTCCGGGACATATTGTGAGTGCGGGCATTATTTTTCCGATTAATATATGTGTGGGCATAGAGGTAGCGTGTACTATGTATGCTTTCTATGCACTATTCCGTAGAGGAGGGCTGTAAGTATGGGAGCAAATTTATTTAATAATTACGGGGAAGCGGTAGAGATGCTTCTGTTTGTCATAGGCTTTGGCAACCTGATGCTGCAGAGCAATTTGATTAAGAAGATTATAGGGTTGAATATTATGGACACTGCGGTATATCTTTTCCTTGCGGAAAAAGGATATATTTCAGGAAGGATTGCGCCAATTGTAATAGATGGGATACAAGATGTGGAAACTTATATCAACCCGGTACCCAGCGGCCTTGTGCTGACGGGTATTGTCGTATCCGTATCCGTGTCCGCTTTGATGCTGTCATTGACGATCCGGTTATATCAAAGATATCATACGCTGGATTTGGATGAAATATCCCTTCGGCTGAAGAAAGAGGGGTTGTAGGATATGTCCGTAGAATTGGAATTTGTACAGAATTTCCCCTGTTTTTCGATTATGTTTTGTATGTTTGCGGGAATTATCAGTTCCGCATTTAAGGAAAAAGTTGCAAGGATATTAAATATAGCCGTACTTACTATAAACATTATACTATCAGCAGCGGTATTTGTGTTTACGGTTAATGCCGGCAAAGCTTATGTTTATGTTATGGGGCGTTTTCCCGCTCCCTGGGGCAATGAACTGCGGATAGGCATCTTAGAGACGGGGCTGGCTTTATTCTTCTGTGTGATTATGCTGTTGTCCCTTTTAGGGGGAAGGCATAAGCTGATGCAGGAAGTGGAAGAAGGAAAACAGGGGTTGTATTATGTATTGTCCGATCTGATGTTAAGTTCTTTGCTCGCCTTATTATATACCAACGATTTATTTACGGCGTATGTATTTGTGGAAATTAATACGATTTCTGCCTGCGGGCTGATTATGATAAGACAGAACGGGCGTACGATAGAGGCGGCTGTCCGTTATATGATTATGAGCCTGCTGGGTTCCGGGCTGTTTCTGGTAGGGATTTGTATGCTGTACGATTTGACAGGGCATTTGCTTATGTCAAATATTAAGATAGAGATTGCCCATATGGTGGCAGAAGGATCGTACAGGCCTCCGTTGCTCGTTACGATCGCAATTATGTCCGTAGGGCTTGCGATTAAAAGCGCCTTATTCCCGTTTCATGCATGGCTTCCGGATGCTTATGGATATTCTACGGTTTCATCCGCGGCAATCTTGTCCAGCCTGGTATCAAAAGGGTATATATTTCTAATGTTTAAAATTATATACAGGGTCATAGGGTTCGATGTATTTCATGACAGTAAGATTGTAAATATCCTCTTTATTTTTGCATTGATGGGAATGGTATTCGGATCCTTAAGCGCGATCAAGGAAAACGATGTCAGAAGGATGATTGCTTTTTCTTCTGTAGCGCAGGTAGGTTATATATACATGGGAGTAGGAATGGGAACCCATGCGGGAATGGTAGCGGCGGTTTTCCATGTAATCTCCCATGTGGCGACAAAATCTTTACTTTTTATTGCAGCGATCGGCCTGACGGATGTATCCGGCGGCAGCAGGAAATTTATAGAACTGACGGGATCAGGTTATAGGAATAAATGTGCCGGTGCGGCATTCTCAGTAGGTTCGCTGTCTATGGTAGGAGTCCCTATGTTTTCGGGATTTATCAGCAAGTTATTGTTTTCTCAGGCGGCCGTGCAGAATACGGTGAAGATGTTGCCGATTCTTATCGTGCTTGGCATCAGCACCATCTTGAATGCGGTTTATTTTATGAAAACGGTAATTCGTATTTATACTCCGGTGAATAACAGGGAATATTCTACAGTTACATGGCGGGATAATAAAGTGTATGCAGCAGTGCTGTTTTGTTTTGTCGTTTTAAATATATTGCTTGGCGTCTGCTCACAGCCGATTGTTGATTTAATAGAGTCGGGGCTTATGATGTTTGCGTAGTATTGGCAGGTTCATCCGGATAGGTGGAGCAGTCATGCAGAAAAGAGGTAGATATGAATTATATAATGCTTTTTCCAATCTTTTTCCCGATTGCGGCCGGGCTTTTCCTGCTCTTAATAAAAGAACCGGAAGACAGGAAGATTTTAACCGGGATAACGGGGGCTTCTTTGATGATTACCGGGGCTTCCGTAGTATATGCTTTATTCCATGTAAGTGGAGAAGCCATTATTTTGTTTCGTTTTACGGTTACGCTTCCGGTTTATTTTAAGCCGGACGATATGGGGATTTTATTTGCGGCGGTTGTGACAATTGTTTGGGTTTTGGCAGGTTTTTTTTCTTTCTCTTATATGGAGCCGCAGCAAGGCAGCAGGGAAGAAGGGGAAAAAAGATTTTATGGCTGTTATTTAATAGTATTCGGTATATTGCTCGGTTTGGCTTTTGCCGGGAATCTGATTACATTTTATATTTTTTATGAATTAATGACATTATTGTCTATGCCTTTGGTAATCCATACAAGAAGCAGGGAGGCGGTAATGGCTGCTTTAAAGTATATGTTTTATTCTTTTTGCGGGGCATATATGGCGTTGTTTGGATTATATTTCCTTTATCGTTTTGGAAATACGCTTACCTTTACGGCGGGAGGTGTGCTGGATCAAAATATGGTACCCGGAAATGAAGGGTTGTTAATGGCGGCGTCATTTTTTATGATTCTCGGTTTCAGTGTAAAAGCGGGCATGTTCCCGCTCCACGCATGGCTGCCCACCGCCCATCCGGTGGCTCCGGCCCCTGCCAGCGCAGTATTATCGGCAGTTATCGTCAAAGGAGGCGTGCTTGGCATTATCCGGGTGGTATACTATATGTTCGGGGCGGATTTTATCCGTGGGACATGGGTGCAGACGGTCTGGCTGATATTGGCGTTGATTACCGTATTTATGGGATCCATGCTGGCATATAGGGAAAAGATGATGAAAAAAAGGCTTGCTTACTCTACGGTAAGCCAGGTGTCTTATATTTTGTTTGGTCTTGCCTTATTGCAGCCGGCCGCTTTAGCGGGGGCCGTATTGCATGTAATTTTCCATGCGTTTATTAAATGTACTTTGTTTTTAGCAGCCGGGGCGGTGATACATAAGACCGGTAAAACGCAGGTGGACGATTTGGCCGGGATCGGTAAAGAAATGCCGGTGACAATATGGTGTTTTACTTTTGCGTCTTTGGCTTTAATCGGCATACCTCCTACCAGCGGCTTTATTAGTAAATGGTATTTGGGCATGGGGGCGCTGGGATCGGGAATAGAAATTTTTGACTGGCTCGGCCCGGTAGTCCTATTAATCAGCGCTTTATTGACGGCTGGTTATCTGCTTCCTGTTGCTATAAAAGGTTTCTTCCCGGGGGAGGGTTACAAATATGTGGAAAAAAGTACCGGGGACGGGAAGAAAAATATCTTTAACGTAAAGAAGGAAGCTTCTTTTTATATGTTGGTACCGATTGTGGTGCTCGCCGTATTAGCGGTAGCCTTCGGTATCGTCCCTAATCCGCTGATCCGTTATATTTCCGGCATTGTTTCGGGAATTTTATAGAAAGGAGTCCGAGTATGAGCAAAATAATGTTGATTGCTGTTATTCTGATACCGGTGTTTGCAGGTGTCTTAGTGCCTGTAATCCCTTTTAAGAAACGGCGGCATATGGAAATTTTCCTGGAAACGGCGGTAATCCTGAATACTATATTTGTGTGGTCCCTGCTATATCATAGACCTACGGATAATTTTATTCTGGCGAAATTTACAGGTAATCTTGCCATCGCTTTCCGTGTGGACGGCATGGGGATGATTTTTGCCGGGCTGGTTTCTTTTCTTTGGCCTTTAGCGACGTTGTTTGCTTTTGAATATATGACGAAGGAAAGGCATGAAAAAGTTTTTTTCACGTTTTATACGGTTACTTATGGAGTTACCCTTGGAATCGCATTGGCGGATAATATTCTGACAATGTATTTCTTTTATGAACTGCTTACTCTGGTGACAGTTCCTTTGGTAATGCATACGCTTACGAGAGAGGCGGTATTGGCAAGCCGCAAGTATTTGTATTATTCTTTGGGCGGGGCGGCGTTTGCATTTATCGGGATGATATTTGTTATTGTGTACGGGACGACGACAGAGTTTGTCCTTGGCGGCGTATTGGATATGGAAAAAATAGGAGACAGGACGAATATCCTTTTGCTGATTTATGTAATTGCTTTTATGGGTTTTGGCGTAAAAGCGGCGATTTGCCCTTTTAATTCGTGGCTTCCGCAGGCTGGCGTAGCGCCTACCCCGGTTACCGCGCTGTTACATGCGGTAGCGGTAGTAAAGGCAGGGGCGTTTGCCATATTGAGGATTACTTATTATAGTTTTGGAGCGGATTTCCTTAGGGGGACATGGGCGCAATATGTCTTAATGGGAATTGTTATGTTTACGATCGTGTATGGGTGCAGCCGTGCAGTGAAGGAAACGCATTTGAAAAGAAGGCTGGCTTATTCTACAATCAGTAACTTATCCTATATTTTGTTTGGCGCTGTTATTATGACGCCTTTAGGGATGGTAGGGGCGCTCACTCATATGGTATTCCATGCATTTATGAAGATTTGTTCTTTTTTTTGTGCGGGGGCAATCATGCATCAGACGGGAAAGCATTATATTCATGAGCTGGATGGGCTGGGACGGAAGATGCCGTGGGTCTTTAGGATTTTTACCGTATCTTCTTTAGCTCTTATGGGGGTGCCTGGCTTTGCCGGTTTTATCAGTAAATGGAACTTGGCTTATGCGGCGGTGGAAAGCGGGAACAAAATGGCTTATTTCGGTATAGGCTGCTTGCTTGTTTCTGCTCTGTTGACGGCTATTTATATGTTGTCAATTGTCGTCAGGGCGTTTTTTCCACCGGCAGGATTTGATGAAAGTACAATTAAGGGATTTTCGGATCCGAACTGGAAAATGCTGTTGCCGCTTTTTATTTTTTCCGCAGCGATAATTGTTTTTGGTTTATTTTCTTCCCCGTTGGTGAAGTTTTTTGAGGATGTGGCGAACGGTTATTATAAAGTGGTGTAAATGTTTCGGTATTGTGATTCATAAATGATATCGGAATGAAAGGCAAGATTGCAAGTTTGTGTCCGTGCGGCATCCGCGAACTTGATATGATGAAAAAGCCGCGCAGAAATGAGGAAATGATGGAAGGGAATTATATGTTATCCTGTCTTGTTTTCTTTCCTATGGCGGGGGCGGTATTGGCCTATTTGATTGGGCGGAAGAATAAAACGGCAAGGGATTATGCGGCTGACTGCATCGTTATTATGGAATTTGCCGCAATGCTGTATGTATTTTGTATGTATTATTTCTCTTGGAAACTAAAGGGAAATCCTGAAAATTCTTTTGGGTATCCATCATCTTATGCGATACCGGGATTTTGCGGAATGGGCCTTTACTTTACGCTGGATGGATTCCGTGCGCTGTATGGATTGATCGCTTCATTTATGTGGATGATGTCTACGATATTTTCCAAAGAATATTTTGCTCATTATAGGAACCGGAACAGATATTATTTTTTCCTTTTGCTTACATTAGGAGCTACGATGGGAGTTTTCCTATCGGCGGATCTGTACACGCTGTTTATCTTTTTTGAAGTCATGTCTTTTACTTCCTATGTGTGGGTAGCTCATGATGAGAAAGCAGGATCCCTCCGGGCAGCGGAAACTTATCTGGCAGTAGCAGTGGCGGGAGGACTGGTGATGTTAATGGGTCTGTTGTTGCTTTATCATGAAACAGGCACATTGCATATGGATGGTTTATACGAAAGCTGCCGGCTGATAATGTCGGGTACGGGAACGAAGTATGGATCCGGAAGGAAAGTACTTTATATCGCGGGGACATGTTTATTATTTGGGTTCGGCGCAAAGGCGGGGGCATTCCCTCTCCATATCTGGCTGCCCAAGGCCCACCCGGTGGCCCCGGCCCCGGCCAGCGCCTTGTTATCCGGCATCCTGACTAAGGCGGGTATCTTTGGCATACTTATCGTGAGCTGTAAAATGTTTCTATATGATATGAAATGGGGGACGTTGATTCTCCTTATCGGCGTCGCGACAATGCTGCTTGGAGCGGTATTAGCTTTATTTTCCGTGAATTTAAAACGGACTTTAGCGTGTTCATCCGTATCTCAGATAGGATTTATTCTTGTGGGGATTGGTATGCAGGGCCTGCTGGGCAGTGGGAATGGCCTGGCTGTCAGAGGTTCTTTACTCCATATGGTAAACCATTCGCTGATCAAACTCGTACTGTTTATGGCGGCGGGCGTTGTATTCATGAATGTCCATAAATTGGATCTAAATGAAATACGGGGATTTGGGCGTAAGAAGCCGTTGCTCCATTTTATTTTCCTGATGGGGGCATTGGGCATCGGCGGTATTCCTTTTTGGAATGGATATGTGAGCAAGACCTTGATCCATGAAAGTATCGTGGAATATATCGAAGCATTGCATTTGGGGCATTTGCCGGCAGGGATTTTAAGCGCCGGGGCAATGAAAGGCATTGAATGGATTTTTTTAATCGCCGGAGGATGTACGGTAGCTTATATGTTGAAATTGTATATAGCGTTGTTTATAGAAAAGAACAACGACCAGGCAGTGCAGGAACAATTTGATCAATTGCGCGGGAAATATATGAATAAAGCGAGTGCTTTTGTATTGACAGTAAGCGCCGTGCTGTTCCCGGTCATGGGATTTATGCCGGGAAAGACCATGGATTTTATTGCCGATTTCGGGCAGGGCTTTTTAAATCCCGGAACAGTGGAAGGATCTGTGGCTTATTTCAGTGGCGCTAATTTAAAGGGTGGGATTATCTCTATTATGATTGGGGCGGCCCTCTATTTTATTCTGGTAAGAAAGTGGATGATGAAGAAAAAGGATGGGGCCGCAATATATATAAATCGCTGGAACCGTTACTGGGATTTGGAAAATGCGGTCTATCGCCCATTGCTGCAGGGCATCCTGCCGATGATATTCGGCGTTATTTGCCGTATATGCGACAGTTTTGTGGACGGTTTCATCGTGCTGTTACGGAAAACAGTTTATAGAGACAGTAAAATCCCCCATGAGCTGGAGGAAGGGACTTATCTGACTCATGTAATCGGCACGGGAATGACTAATCTGGTGCATCTTATGAACCTGACTTTCTGGAGGAAAAGGCCCCGTAGGGAAGGATGCGAGCATAGGCTGGTTTTAAAATACGAAGAAGCGCAGGAGAACAGCACTATCATAAGAAGAAGCTTATCCTTTGGGTTGTTGCTGTTTTGCTCAGGATTGATACTTACGTTGATCTATCTTTTGTGGATGTAAGAATTTAGGCATACAAAAGCTCCGATCATAAGTAAAAAGTAAAAACTCAACCCTCTTGTAACGCACATGGAAGGGGCCAGGTAAGGATTTGTAAAAACGGATGCAAATGCGGAAGCATACAGTAATTCGGATATCCCTTGCGAACCGGGTAAAGGCAGCATATCTACAGCAATATAAACAGAAGCCTGTAATGCCATAATATGTATCGGGCTATATTCGGAAAGCCCGAATCCACGGTAGATAAAGTAAGTCAGCAAAAAAAGGCTGCCTCTTTGTATAAAAGTGCAAAGCGCGGTTAGTATAATTTTTGCCGGATGATTTGCGAAGAATTGGAGCGTTTCCTCATAGTCGGATATGAGATGATGGAATGCTTCTTTTCTTTTGGAGGATGGTTTACATATATGGATTTTTTCACAGATTTTTTCCGCATATAGGTATACATGTTCCATCCACTTTCCATGAAACATGATGAGCAAAAGAAAAGCGACGAGAAATCCGTTCAGGAAAATGCCAAGATAAAACAACATGATAAAATTCCCGAAGTATTTCGCCAGTTCTTCTTTCCAGAAAAACAGTATACATGTTCCGATAATGACCAGAATTAATTTATAGAAAACAGCAACTACCATAAGGACAAGACCGCCGCTTCCAAGAGGGATTTTGTCCTTTTTCATTGCCGCCAATTGCGCAGGCTGCCCTCCGGTTGCAGACGGAGTGATGCCGGAAAAGAAAAAGCCAATAAAGGAATAAGAAAAACAGCGGAAAAGTGAGATCCTGTTCCCTGCAGGCCTTAAATGCATGGGAAAATGGCATAGATTTGTCTTCAAGCAGGTTTTCAGAAGCAGCCAAATCATAAACCCTTCCATACATACAAAAAAGACGGCGGAGAAGGCGGCGCATATAAAATAAAACGGGTCAAGTTCCTGTAAGGAGGCAAAAACCTGAAACCAGTCATTTTTGCGAAATACGGTATAAAAGGTCAGCAGCATAACAAGGAAAAAGAAAACAGGCTGTATTATATGGGATAGTTTTGATTTCATAAATTACCTCAGCAGCAGGAGCGGGCTCTAGGATCTGTTAAACGGCGGGCATTAACCAACAGGCACAATTCCCGAAGAGAACCTTCAAATAGGATATCTTGTTGTCCATCTTGTTTGTATTCATAAAAATCTCTGGGTGTTACAAGTGAAAAATGTTTGGGAAAGGAAACTATCCTATACTCTTGCAGTATTCTGGCAATAAAAGAAGAACAGGTGTAGCAATTCAATTGATAAAAAGGCTTTCCCAGTAACAGGTAAAATAAACCAATGATGCAATAATGATAGCGGAACCTCTGCCGGTAACAATACCTTAATCGGGAGGCAAGCTTTCTTTTTTGTTTATCTGTACAGCGAATGGCATATATTTTATAACGCGCAGTAGGGAAAGCCCTGAATATCTGATGGATATCCTCTTTTTCAAATCCCGAAAAAAAGGGAATAAAGGGATTCCGTCTCCCTACACTGTATGCTTCCTGAAAATCTTTGTCCAGAGAAAGGGCTACATGTATATAATTGATCCTGATAACTTTACGTATCATCCAGGCAAACAATCCCGGAGTATCCACTAATGCAATATAAATCTTTGACAATGTATTATCCTTTCTAGTTAAACTGATAAATTTTCCGTGCGGCTTTATATCCGGTAATGGTTAAAAACCGTCCGGTTTTCCCGGGTAGATTGGTAAAGCTGCTCAAAGTCGTATAACGTAGTTTATGATATAAGTCCCGGTGGTGGGATTTTATATAATTCCATAAGTCCGTCCTTTTCCTCCATGCGTCTTCGGAGTTAATGAGAAGAAGATGGATAGAGGAAATCGCCATCATAATGGACACATTTCTCGTCATATATCGGGCCAGTTTCGGATATTTTTCCTGGACTTCCTCCAAGTCTATACAGTCAGCGACCAACTTGGTTACATATATTTGCTGGTCGATCCTTTGTTTTAATATTTCTTCGTTGACGGATTGGTCTGCCCTTCCAATAAAATAGTGGTATAAATCCGTGTTGATATAATAAATATTTTCCACATAGGGCAAAGGACGGTAAGCGAAAATATTGTCCACATAAAAAGTATGTTCCGGCAGTGTGATTCCGCTTCTTTTCAGTATGTCCGTGCGGAAAATAAGGGAATGCATGACTAAATATTGGGAAGGGGAAAATATGCCAATATCGTTCCATGTAAGCATCCGTTCTTCTTTAAATACATTCTTGTAAGAGATAGATTTTTTCCTGTTTTCATATAAATGGTCATAAACATAATTGCAGACGATCATATCCGCCCATTTTTCTTGTCTTTCCCAATGCATAATGCGGAAAAGGACTTTCCGTAAAGAGGTGGTATCCAGCCAGTCATCGGAATCCACCACTTTGAAATATCTGCCGGTGGCTTGTGAAAGGCCTGCATTAATGCCGGAACCGTGGCCCCCGTTCGATTTATGAATGACCTTGACCGTTTCCGGAAAAAGAAGAGCATACTGGTCTGCAATTTCCGGCGTCCGATCGGTGGAACCATCGTCTACGATGATAATTTCCACTTCATTTTTAAAGGCCAAAAGGGAATCAATGCAGCGTTCCATGTAAGAGGCTGAGTTGTAGCAAGGTACGGTAAATGTAATATATTTCATAGTTCTCCTCCATTTTATAGCGTAAAAGGTTTTTGGCATATTTCTATTTGTTAAATATAACGTAGCTGATTTGTGGAAATCTTCAAGGGTCTTAAGAAAGGATAAAGATAAAAAATAAATAATAGAAGAATGTAATTTAAAAAAAATCTGTAATATTTTCTTAAGAAAACTTTATTCCATAAAAACAGGATCCCAAAAGCCATTTGAGATCCTGTTTTTATGGATAATTTTGTTTTATATTGTAAAAATATAATAATGATAGCAGAGCATTTGGGCTACCGTTTTGGGCTGTCGTCAAATTCAAACTTATTTAAGTCCCCTCTATAATGCGCAAACGCGTAATCTACGATTGTCCCGTCCCCAATAGTAGAAATATTGTGAAAATAGAGCATAGGAGTATTTACTTTTACATTTAGCAGTTCAATATCTTCCGAAGTAGCGTTCATTGCGGAAACAATGGTTTTGGTGTTTGCGATCTGTGTGGATGGATTATTCATCAGCAGCTCATAAAGAGAATGCGTTTTAAAATCATAACTTAGTATAAATGAACACAGATCATAAGGAATATAATTCTGGAAGGTTACCATAGGGATATCATCAGCAAAGCGTCTGCGGAACATGGAAATCACTTTCTGTTCTCGTTCTAAATGAAGTTTTTCTGCAATTTCAGGACTGGGCGTAATTACATTTAAGTCGATTAATTCGGTTCTGGGAGTTTTGCCCAGCCGGGAAATTTGCTGATAAAAGGGTTCAAAAGAGCGGATATAGCTGGATTTTTGATCAGGCTTTGTGACAAAGGTTCCCTTACTTGCCTTTCTGGTCAGCCATCCTTCCTGAACAAGTTCGGATATTGCTTGCCTTACGGTAGAGCGGCTGATGTGGTAGTACTCGACTAATTCGTTTTCCGTAGGAATGGCATCCCCTATAGAGAAGCAGTTGTCCTGGATGTCGCTTAATATGATGCCTTTTAATTGGAAATACAAAGGTATCGGTGTATTTTTATCAAGTTTCTTTTGGAATAATTGCATATGATTTCCCCCCCTAAGTTCTTCGTATTGTTATTTGCATGTCTTTATGTACGGACAATAAAACAAATATATACTTATAATATGATATTGTTAAAAAAAAAGCAATAGTTAATGAAAAAAAATGGAATTTATATATTTTTTGCGAAATAGGGAAAATGTAATTGGGTAAATTAAATAAATTTTAAAAATTATATTGACTTTTTTTATTAAATATACAAATATATAAACATACAAATGTACGAACATTAGAATGAACGAAAATAAAGATAAAATGTGTGGATGAAATCGGGTTGATAAAAAAGGAGAGTGGGTAGACGGATGAAAATTCTATGTATTGGAATGATGGTATGTGATACGCTGCTTTCGCCTGTGCCTTCTAATATACTGGCGCTGGATAGCGTAAAAATTGGGAAACCTTCGGTATGCTGCGGCGGGGACGCGCTTAACGCAGCCATAGGGCTTGCAAAGCTGGGCAATCCCGTTTCAATCGTCGGAAGGATTGCCAGGGATGCCAATGGAAAGTTTATTTTGGATGAATGCGGTAAATATGGCATAGATACTTCAGGAGTAGTATATGAGGAAGAGTGCGCTACGGCAGCGTCTTATGTATTGATCGATGAAAAGGGTGAAAGGCATTTTTTATCGGAAAAATCCATTTTTGCAAAGCTTTCCGGAAGCGATGTGGGAGATCAGGTAATAAAGGAAGCGGATATTGTATATGTTGGTTCGGCAATGGCGATGCGGAAAATGGATGAGGGAGGGATTAAAGAGATATTCCATAAGGCCCATTCTTACGGGAAGATGACTGTGATGGATGCGGCGGCCAATTTGGAAGATCCGGAAAGGGATTGGCTATCGTATCTGGCTCCGGCATTTATGGAAACAGATGTTTTTTTCCCCAGCATGGACGAAGCAATTAAAATTACCGGGGAAAGAGATCCGGAATTGATAGCCGGATGTTTTAAAAAATTCCCTATGAAAATATTTGGGATAAAAATGGGGGCAAGAGGATGTTTTGTTACGGATTTTAAAGAAAAGAAGTTTATCCCATGTCCGGAAGGGCTGCCCGTGGTAGATACAACGGGAGCCGGCGATTCTTTTATGGCCGGGCTGATAAGCGGGCTGGCCAAAGGGATGGGAATGTTTTCCGGCGCGGAATTTGCTTCTTGTGTGGCGGCGAAGAATGTGGGGAGCATAGGAGGGACTGCGGGAATACCAAATTACGAAGAAGCTTTTGATTTATATCAAAGTTTTTATAAATAAAAAATAGAAAGGATGGAGATTATGAAATTTGCACCAATGAAAGAAATTCTGAAACTAGCGGAGGAACAACAAATTGCATATGGGGCTTACGTGACGGTTTCTTATGAAACGGCCCTTGCCGCTATTGAGGCTGGTTCCGAATTAAACTGTCCTGTTATATTTATTACGGGAACAGACTGCTGCGATCTTATGGGAGGATTTGAAGGGACGGTGGAAACTGTAAAAAGAGCGGCGGCGAATGCGCGGATACCGATCGCTCTTCATTTGGATCATTGCCGTACATATGAAGAATGTGTTGCGGCAATCCAGGCAGGCTATTCTTCCGTCATGATTGACGGCTCTTCTTTACCGTTTGAGGAAAATGTCGCTTTGACAAAAAAAGTTGTGGACTATGCGCATACTCTTGGTATAACGGTAGAAGGCGAATTAGGCAAATTGGTAGGAGAAGAAGGTGATTTGATCGTAAAAGGCCCTGAGGCGGCTCAGACAGACCCGGAAGAAGCGAAAGAATTTGTGGAAAGAACAGGAGTTGATTGCCTGGCGGTCAGCATCGGTACACAGCATGGGCATTATATCGCGGCGCCGCATCTTAATATGGAAAGGCTGAAAGCGATTAAAGAAGCGGTGAATGTCCCTTTGGTCCTTCATGGAGGATCCGGGACGCCTATTGATCAGGTTCAGGAAGCTATCCGCAACGGTATCCGCAAGATCAATGTAGCGACGGACGTCCTTACGGCAGTTGCAGATTCTTTTGAAGAATTGAAAAAACAGCCGGATTTTAGATATAATACGGCAATGTTCATTCATTCCAAGAATGCTGCAAAGGAATTCATTAAAGGAAAAATGAAAGATTTCAGGTTTGAAAACTAAAAGAACTATTGAATAAAACGGAGGATAAGATTGAAAATTAAAATTTTCAATCGCGAGATTTGTGTCTGCGCGTTGCTTGTCACAAACTCGTTATGCGCAACAAGCAATGCAGAAATGGAGAGAAATATGAAAAAAAGACTGGTAAGCGCAATATTGGCAACTGCTATGGCATTTTCTTTGACGGCATGCGGTGCGTCAGGAGAAACAAAAGAGGCTCCGGCGGCCGATAAACAGGAAGCTCCGGTGGAGGATGCGGCAGAAAATGAAGCAAAGGAAGAAGCGGCCGGCGAAGAAGCTTCTGCTGAAAGCGATGGAGCGGATGGTTCAGTAAATGCTACCGTTATCTGGAGGGCATTCGACGATCAATTCCAGAGCGGCTTCCGTATCATAATGCAGAATGAAGAAGAAAAAATAGGGGGCATTTCCCTTGACATGCAGGATGCGGCAAACGATGTGTCTACCGCTATCAGCAAATTGGAAGCAGCCCTTACAAAGGGGACGGATGTAGTTGCTATTTGCGCGCCCGATAGGGAAAGTACGGAAACAATGGCTCAAAAGTGCAGTGAAGAAGGAGTGCCGGCCGTATTTTTCAATATGGAGCCTATGGAAGCAACAATGGAAAGCTATGACAATATTCTTTATGTAGGAGCCCAGGCAAAAGAATCCGGGGAGATGTGCGCACAGGCATTGATCAATTATTGGAATGCAAATAAAGAGATCGCGGATAAGAACGGCGACGGCATTCTTCAGTTGGTAGTACTGCAAGGTGAAATTGGGCAGCAGGACGTGGTTTTACGTACACAAGCATATGAAGAAACTTTAAGCGCGCAAGGGATTGAATATGAAATACTTGCAATGGATACTGCAAATTGGGATCAGGCCCAGGCATTGGATAAGATGAATGCATGGATTACGGCATATGGGATAGACGGGATCGAAGGCGTGCTTTGCAATAATGACAGTATGGCAATGGGCGCAGTACAGGCCTGCATCAATAACGGATATAACAGCGGCGATCCGGAGAAATTTGTTCCGGTTGTAGGGATTGACGCTAATATTGACGCTTTGGAAGCAATGAAAGCAGGTTCTTTGCTCGGCACAGTGTTGAACGATAGATTGAACCAGTCCGACGCCATTATTAATGTAGTAAAAGCCGTAAAAGAAGGCAAAGAAATTACGGAAGATGTGGTAGGGGTTGATTGTACGGTAGAGGGGAAATATGTATGGGTTCCTTATGTGATTGTTGACAGCAGCAATTTGGATGCAACGCTGGAGTTGATGAATTCTATTTCGGAATAGATAAGAAAGAGGCTGTGATCATATGGGCGGCTGCAGGGAAAAGGCTTTCAGCCGCCCCATAGAAGGGAGGAATATTACTTGGAAAAGTACAGGCTGAAAGTAAGTAATATGTCTAAATCATTCCCAGGTGTAAAGGCTCTGGATAAGGTACAGTTGGAGGTGAAACCCGGTTCGGTACATGCTTTGATCGGTGAAAACGGCGCCGGAAAATCCACACTGATGAAATGTCTGTTCGGATTATATCATCCGGAGGAAGGGACGATTGAGCTGGATGGGGAAAAAGTGGAAATGACCGATCCTAATATTGCCTTGAAATTAGGGATTTCCATGATCCATCAGGAACTGAACCCGATTCCTTACCGAAATGTAGTGGATAATATATGGGTAGGAAGATTTGCAAAAAAGGGCATGGTGGTAGACGAGGAAAAAATGAAATCCATGACCGAAGAATTGTTGAAAGATTTGGAATTTGATATCCCGGCAGATACTTTAGCGAAGGAGTTATCCGTTTCGCAGCTTCAGGCCATTGAAATTGCCAAAGCAGTATCGTACGATGCCAAGGTAATTATTATGGATGAGCCTACGTCATCTCTTACGGTAGCCGAGACAAAGCATCTTTTTAAGATTATAAACAGATTAAAGTCAGAAGGCCGTTCGATTATTTATATATCTCATAAGCTGGAGGAGATTTTTGAAGTTGCTGATGAAATAACGATTATGCGGGACGGGCAGTATGTAGGGAAATGGGAGATCAAGGATATTACAATTGATGAAGTAATCCATCAAATGGTAGGACGTAATATGGAGGAAAGGTTTCCGCCTGCAGAAGGGACGGTTCAGGAAGAAGTGCTTTTAAAGGTAGAGGATTTTACGAGTGCGCAGGAAAATTCTTTTGAACATATTGATTTTGAACTTCATAAAGGGGAAATATTAGGGATTGGCGGTTTGGTGGGCGCCCAGAGGACGGAGCTTGTGGAAGCGATTTTCGGTTTGAGGAAGATAAGCGCGGGAACGTTGACTATGAATGGGAAAGTGATTAAAAATCAAACGCCACAGGATGCCATTAGGAATAAATTCGCCTTATTGACAGAAGAGCGGCGGGTAACGGGCATTATACCGATGCTTTCCGTATGGGATAATACATTGGTAGTTGCATACAGAAAATTAGCGGATAACATAATTGGAATGATCAATAGGAAAAAAATAGGAAAAAGTGTGGATAGCGTATGCAAGGAACTGGATGTCAGGATGGCAGGTACGGATACTTTGATTAAGAATCTTTCCGGAGGGAATCAACAGAAGGTGCTGGTGGGAAGATGGCTTTTATCGGATTGTGATATCCTCATTTTGGATGAACCTACAAGAGGGGTCGACGTAGGGGCAAAATATGAGATTTATAAAATAATGCGGGATCTTGTAAAGAAGGGAAAGGCAATTATTATGGTTTCTTCGGAAATGCCGGAACTTCTTGGCATGTCGGATAACATAATGATTATGTGTGAAGGCAAACTATCGGGAATATTAGGGCAGAAAGAAGCAACACAGGTAGAGGTTATGAAATATGCTACAATGTTTTCCAATAAAGCAAAAGAGGAGGATGTTGAATGAAGACGATAAATTTGAAAAAGATATTGATTGATAAGGCTCTTGTTATCGTTTTGCTATTTATGATTATAGGGATTATAATAATAGAGCCTTCCTTTTTGCAATGGCGCGTATTTACTGATATTATAACACAATCTGCGGTAAAAATGATCTGCGCTCTCGGGCTGATGTTCCCTCTTCTTATTGGAGGGACGGATCTGGCGGGCGGCAGGCAGGTGGGACTGGCAGCAGTTTTAGTAGCCTCTATGTCTCAAATGGCCTCATATTCCAACCGGTTTTGGCCGGATCTGCCGGAACTTCCAATTATCCTCCCGATCTTGATTACTATTGCGGCGGTGGCTATTGTCGGGGCGGTAAATGGATTTATGATTTCTAAACTAAAAATGGCGCCTTTTATTGCAACATTTGGAATGTCTACGATCGTATATGGCATTAACTGCCTGTATTTTGCGAAAAAGCCAAATAACTCGCAGCCAATCGGCGGCATCCGGGACGATTTACGTTTTTTGAGCAGTTATAAGCTGTTTGGGCAGATAAGCTTATTAGTAGTTATTGCTTTGGCTGCCGTGGTTATTGTCTGGTTTGTCCTGAATAAAACGGTATTTGGGAAAAATATTTATATTGTAGGGGGCAACCCTGATGCCGCTAAAGTTTCCGGCGTGAATGTCAATAAAGTGATTATGAGTGTATTTATCATTGAAAGCTGTCTGGTAGGCCTTGCCGGGATTATGGAAGTGGCCAGGACCGGGGGTGCGAATAGTTCTTATGGGAATGCATATGAATTTGATGCGATTTCTTCCTGTGTAGTAGGGGGTATATCCCTAAGCGGCGGTATTGGCAAAGTATCGGGAGCAGTGATAGGCGTAATCATCTTTACGTTTATCAGCTATGGCTTGGCATTCATTGGGGTAAATGCAAACTGGCAGTTAGTAATCAAAGGCATTATCATATGCAGCGCGGTTGCTTTGGATATGAGGAAGAATGCTTAGCGTGAGAAACATTTTTTTGAAGAGTTGGAAGAAAGGTGTGGATAGTTGTATGAAAACAGTAAAATTATCGGAAAATTTATCGCTTTCTGCGGTGGTACAAGGGTTCTGGAGGCTAGAGGATTGGAAATGGACTGCTCATGAGCTGGCAAAGTTTATGAATGCATGTATCGATAGAGGGATTACTTCTTTTGATACGGCCGAGATTTATTCCGCTACATTGTGTGAAAAGCTGATGGGGGAAGCATTTGCGGAAGATAAATCTATCCGGGGAAAGATTCAGTTGGTTTCAAAAACAGGGATTTTTCAGGAAAAAATAAATGGGGAAACCTTTGGGTATTATAATACATCGTATGAAAGGATTATGCAGTCTTGTAAAGAAAGTTTACAGCGTTTGCAGACGGATTATCTGGATTTGTATTTGATCCATAGGGAAGATCCCTGTTTTAATCCGTGGGAGACTGCAAGGGCTTTGAAGGATTTGAAAAAAGAAGGGCTTGTAAAGGAAGCCGGGGTATCCAATTTTGATCCTTTTAAATTTGATGCTTTAAACCAGGCGATGGATGGAGAGCTTGTTACGAATCAGATTGAGTGGAATCCTGTATGTTTTGAGCATTTTAACAGCGGCATGATGGATTATCTGACGGTAAAGCACATCCATCCGATGATATGGTCCCCTCTGGCGGGAGGAAGGTTGTTTAAAGGTAAGGATGAGCTTTGCCATAAGGCGATGGCGAAGATAAAAGAGATTGCCGAAAGGCATAACGAAGAACCGGAGACGATCATTTATGCATGGCTGATGTATCATCCGGCGGGAGTGATCCCGATTTCGGGAAGCAATAAGCCGGAAAGGCTGGATCTGGCGATAAAAGCGTTAGATGTTAGATTGAAGCATTATGAATGGTATGAGATTTATGTTGCAAGCGGGCAGCAGGTGCTAAGGTAAGGATGATGATTTCATAGGAAAGGCCTCGCTGTTATCAAGCATTAAAGAGAAAGGCTTTCCTATGAAACAAAATCCTCCGGAGGATGTGCATTTTTACCCTTTTACACTTCCCAAAGCAATGCCTTGTACGATATATCTGGATAGAAGCAGATAGACGATGATAATGGGGAGGATGGAAAAAGCAATCATGACATACACCTGTCCCATATCGAACTTCAGAAAGTCGGCGCTTCTTAATTGGGCGATGAGTATGGGCAATGTTTTTTTATTATCTTTATGTAATACCAGCGCAGGAACAAAGTAATTATTCCAACTGGATACAAAGGTAAAGATGGCTTGTACGGCAAGTGCAGGCTTCATCATGGGAAGCACGATCCGGTTAAAGGTATGGAACTCCCCGGATCCGTCAATCCGGGCAGCTTCTACTATAGATAATGGAAGCGTGCTTTCCAGATATTGTTTCATATAGAAAAAAGTGATTGGGGCTGCAATAGTGGGAACAATGAGAGGGATAAATGAATCTTCCAGTTTTAATTTCCCAATTAGCTGCAAAAATCCCAATGCCGTTACTTGTGTGGGAATCATCATAATCATTAAAATAAAAGTAAACATTGCTTTTTTCAGTTTAAAATCATAGGCATGGATGGCATATGCCGTCATAGCGGAAAAATAAACGGAGAATAATGCGCTGAATGAAGATATTGCCAGGCTGTTTATCAGGCCGCTCCATACCGGCAGCGTGCCGGCCAGAAGATTTTTCCAGTTTGTCAGAAGAAAGCTGCTGGGAAAAGGGGAAAATCCTCTTGTCATCTCGGAATGGGATCTGGTAGCGTTAATAATTAATATAAAGAACCAGAACAAACATAGTAATGTAATGAGTACCAGTACAATGTGCGCTATAACGCGTCTTGCCTTAATATTTAGTCCTTTGGTGATTTTCCTGTTTTCTGTATTCATAATGGCACCTCCTAGCTTTTCTTATAATTGGAGAACCGGAATACAAGCAAGCTCAATATGCCGGTGATAAAGAACAGGATAACCGAAAGGGCGCCGCCCATACCATAATTTTTACTGTATAGATGTTTATTTAAGTACATAATAAGGGTCATGGAGGAACGCATCGGTTCGCCGGTTCCGTTGGTAAGGACTTGCGGTACATCGTACATCTGCAGCCCTCCGATCAATGAAGTGATCATAACGTAAAGTAAAATTGGTTTTAATAAAGGCAGGGTAATTTTGTAAAAAATCTGTGTGGAAGTCGCTCCGTCCACACTGGCTGCTTCAAATAATGCGGTGTCAATCCCCATCATGCCCGCCATCAAAAGGATTGTGGTATTCCCAAACCACATCAGGAAGTTCATTAATGCTATCAGGCCTCTGACGCTCCATATATTGGACATAAATTTAAAAGGTTTGTTTAATATGCCTAGTTGTATTAAGATGGAATTGATGGGCCCTCCGTCTGCAAATAAAGTAAAGAACAACATGGCAAAAGCGGAAGCCATAATCAGGTTTGGCAGATAAATAATGGTTTTAAAGAATCCGGCGCATTTTAACCTTAACTGTGGATCGGAGAACCAGGACGCCAATAAAAGGGAAACGATAATCTGAGGTATAAAGCCCATTACCCACATAATTAAGGTGTTTTGGGTATAAACCCAAATATCGGGATTAGAGAGCAATGATTTATAGTTTTCCAGCCCGATGAAATTTGGGCCAATCTGCATCAGCCCGGAACGGTAGTTCTCAAAAAAGCTGTTATATATAGTGCTGATTAAGGGGATTAACTGGAACACAATATAAGTAAGTATGAAAGGGATCAGGAAAATGTAGCCCCATTTATTATAACTTACGACTTTGCCCCGCTTTCCTCTTGTTTTGTTCGTCATCGTAATCACTTCCTTTCCGTATTTCGGATAAAATGAAAAAATAGTGAAAATATTTTGTGCCTGCCTGACATATCCGCAGGCAGGCACATGTTAATCTGCTGTCCGGTTGTTATCGGGATTTTCGTCAATTTCCATGATGCATAGTATGCGATAAAACCGGGATCAGTATCATAACCTTAACTATATCTCATCAATTTGCCTTGATTAATAAGTTAATTCGGGGTATTTTTCAATAACGGCCGTATAGAACAAGTTGAGCGCTTCGTCCAATGTTGCGTTTCCTTCAAAGTAATTCTTCATCGCGTTCTGGAATTCTTCGTTACATCCCTGGTCGTAGCTGCTTAAGTTGCTCAAATCGATGGATTCTGCACCTGCGCAGTACATTGCCAAAGGATTTGTGCCGCCTAAGATTTTGCTCGAATAGCCGGTATCCGTTGCCATGGCTTCCATGGCCGGTTTATTGTTGACGAAATCATCATCTTGAACTACGATTTCTTTCATGATGGATTCATCGGTTGTCAGTTTAAGCATAATATCCTTTACAAGGGTCGGGTTATCCGTGCCGGCTGCCGCACAAATCCATGTACCGCCCCAGTAGAAGCCCTGTGGCCCTTCCGTAATGCCCCATCCGCCCATATTTCCGATGCTGCCTTCCTGATCCGCCGCCATACTGAAATTTACAAGCCATGCGGGCCCGAAATAGCAGAATACTTTTCCTTCCGGATAAAAGCCCTTGCTCCAATCGTCGCTCCAGAGTTCTGCGGATGTAGTCTGGCCTTTGTCGAACAATGCTTTAGAATCTTCTACCCATTTCATGATATTTTCATCAATATTGATTTTTCCGTCAACAACCCATTTGGAAGTTACATTGTTAGAGTATACTCGGTAACTGTCGTTTACAGAGGACATAATGTTATATCCGGCTGCTTTTAACTCTTCTGCAGTAGCAACGAAAGTATCCCAATCCGCTACTTTTTTCTGAACCTCTGCGGGGTCGTCGGTGCCGAATACTTCTTTGGCGGCTTCTCTGTTATAGAAAAGCGCGCCGGGGCAGCCCTGCCATGAGATGCCTTTTAAAGTGCCGTCGGAGCTGGTAACAATATCTTTTGTATATTGATACTGGTTCGCTACATCGGCATCGGTAATGCCTAAATCGGAAACCGCCATAGTATATGGGGTGTCTACATATTTTAATGCATAATCCGCTTCAACCAAAAATATATCTATTTTATCATCTGCGGCTGCGCCTTCTTGTTTTAATAATGTTTCGTCAAGATTATTCTGGTATGCATTGTCGTCATTGGGTGTAATCTGCCAGCGGACGGTGACGTCGCCGATTTTGCCCGTAGTCCCGTCAACTGCTTCATATCCCGGATAATGATCCGTAACACGGCTCTTAAATTCTTCATTCCAGCAATAAATGTTGAGAATGCTTCCTTCATCCCCTCCGGAAGAAACGTCCGCTTCTGCGGGAGCTTCCGATGCTGTTTCTGTAGGAGCTGTTTCCGGTGCAGTGGTTTCTTCTGCCGGTGCCGGTGAGCTTTCGGCTGCCGGAGAGGAACCGCAGCCTGCCAATGCCGCCGTTGTTAAAATGCCTGCCAAAGACAAAGCGACTACATTTTTAAACTTTCTCATTTTCATACTTTTTCCTCCATTTCTTTTTTAAGAGCGTTTTTATCCTACTGATAGTTTTTTTACCGATCTTCCTATAGATACCGATCCTTCTATTACAAAGGTTTCTTTTAGAGTAGTTCTTGGCTTTTCGATAAGTCTGGCTAAATGTGATACAGATTCCCTCCCCATCCTGTCACTGTCCTGTTTTAAGGTGGTAATCGGAGGCTCATGGATGTAAGAGTAGCTGATGCCGTCGTATCCGACAACGGAGATGTCGTCGGGAATATTCAGGCCGCGGCTTTTAATTAAATTGATGCCTCCGATGGCTGTATAGTCATCCGGGTACAGGATGCAGGTAGGCTTATCTTTTAGGTCAAGAAGCTGCTCCGTGCATTTTCCGGCTTTTACCGTATCATGGTATTCGCATTCCAATACATATTCCGGTAAAACCGAAAGGCCGAGCCGTTCTGTGCATTGATAGAAACTGGTAAGCCTGGCTTGGGTGACGGATGAATCCGCACCATGTATGTAGGCGATCTTCCTATGCCCCATGGAATATAGGTATTCCATTAAATCCCGGATGCCCTTCACGTTATCCGACATGACGGACATCGTGTTATGGAATACGTGGTCGATAGTTACAATGGGGATGCCGCTGTTGACTAATTCAAGGACTTGAGGTTCATTGAAGTCGATGCATGCAATGATAACTCCGTCAAATTGCCTGTTCCTGCAATATTCCTTATAAGTCACTTCTTTTTCCCCAATGCGGTTGGTAATGAATGTAATACAGTATCCAAGGGATTCCGCTTGGGTCTTGATGCCCTGAAGGACGCCTGCGAAAAATTCATGGGTCAAACCGCTGTTTGCTGCATCTACAAAGAGGATGCCCAGATTGTAGGTTCTGTTAGTTTTCAGAGCGACAGCAGCCATATTTGGAAGATACCCCATTTCCGTTGCTTTTGCCTTGATCATTGCGCGCGTCTTCTCGCTAATGTCGCTGTAATCATTAAGGGCTTTACTGACTGTGGCAACGGATACGTTGCATTTAGCTGCAATGTCTTTAACTGATACCATGACACACCTGCCTTTTCCGTTCGGTTTTGCGTGGGATTTATTACTAAATCGTTTTCGTAAGATAATAATATAATAATTTGTCAATTAAATCAAGTATTTTTTTAAATTTATAGAAAAAATTAATATCATTTTAAAATTAAGGCAACTATTACTTATTATTATGTAAATATTTATCTTCTTAAATGAAAAAATATAGGCGATTTTTACTATAACGTTTTAGAAAAAATAAAAAGAAAATATAGAAAAAAGACTTGCGTTTATATAGTATATTATATATAGTTAATTTAACAAATAAAATTAAAAAGATAGCAATATATATATCAAAATATAACTAAATCGTTTTCGTTAACTGAGAAAGAAAAACAGGGATAAAATACTCTTTGAGCTTGAAGAATAGGCAGAAATGGAGGATTGTATGAAATATGGATTTTTTGATGATAAAAACAAAGAATTTGTAATCACGGAACCGAGGACACCGTTGCCGTGGATTAACTATTTAGGCTGTGAAGATTTCTTTTCTATTATTTCCAATACGTGCGGCGGCTACAGTTTTTATAAAGATGCAAGACTGCTGAGATTGACAAGATACCGTTATAATAATATCCCTTATGATGCGGGCGGGCATTATTATTATATTAATGACGATGGCATCATCTGGAATCCCGGATGGCAGCCTTCCAAAACGGAACTGGATAGCTATATGTGCCGTCATGGAATGGGATATAGCATATTTGCCGGAGAAAAAAACGGGGTAAGGGCAGAAGTTACGGCTTTTGTGCCTTTAGGGGATTGCTGCGAGGTACATAAAGTAAAACTTACAAATCAAAGCGGTGGGGAAAAGGAATTGAAAGTATTTTCCTTTGTGGAATTTTGTTTATGGAATGCTATGGATGATATGACAAATTTCCAGAGGAATTTGAGCATTGGCGAAGTGGAGGTGGAAGGTTCGGCCATATACCATAAGACGGAATACCGGGAAAGAAGGAACCACTATGCCGTGTTTGGGGTAAATGCAAAAATGGATGGTTTTGATACGGACAGGGATGTGTTCCTTGGGGCGTATAATGGTTTTGAACGGCCAGACTCCGTGGTAAAAGGCCGGGCCTCCAATTCCATTGCAGACGGTTGGTCGCCGATAGGATCCCATCAGCTTAATGTAAATTTGAAGGATGGGGAATCCAGGGTTTTTGTATTTGTACTCGGTTATATAGAGAATATGGAAGAGGAAAAGTGGGAAAATCCAGGAATCATTAATAAAATCCCGGCATTAGCGATGTTGGAAAGATATGATACGGAGGAAAAAGCCGATAAGGGTTTGGAAAAACTGAAAGGACATTGGAACGGGCTGCTAGGTAAATTCCATGTAGAGACAGGGGATGAAAGATTTGACAGGATGATTAATATATGGCATCCCTATCAATGTATGGTAACGTTTAATATGTCCCGCTCGGCATCCTATTACGAATCAGGGATTGGCAGAGGGATGGGATTCAGGGATTCCTGTCAGGATTTGCTCGGTTTTGTGCATTTGATCCCCGATAGGGTGCGGGAAAGGATCCTTGACATTGCCGCCACTCAGTTTGAAGATGGAAGCGCATACCATCAGTATCAGCCTCTGACCAAAAAGGGGAATGGGGATATTGGAAGCGGTTTTAATGACGATCCGCTTTGGCTGATTGCCGGGACAGCGGCATATGTCAGAGAAACAGGGGATATCGGCATATTGGATGAAATAGTGCCTTATGATGGGGGTGAAACAGCAACGCTGATGGATCATTTGCGTCGCTCTTTTCGTTACACGATAACGCATTTAGGGCCTCATGGACTGCCTCTGATTGGCCGTGCGGACTGGAACGACTGTCTGAACTTAAATTGTTTTTCCAAAGAACCCGGGGAATCCTTTCAAACGACGGGGCCTTCGGAAGGCCCTGTGGCTGAATCGGTATTTATTGCCGGTATGTTTGTAAAATATGGGACAGAGTATTCGCAGCTTTGCCGTCTTATGAATCTGGAGGAAGAAGCCGGGGAGGTGGAAAAGAAAGTAAAGGAGATGTATCATACCGTTTTGGAAGAGGGTTGGGACGGGGAATGGTTTTTACGGGCTTATGATGCCAATGGGAGAAAAGTTGGTTCCAGGGAATGCAAGGATGGACAGATTTATATTGAACCGCAGGGATTTTGCGTATTGGCAGGTATCGGCATAAAAGAAGGATATGCAGAGAAGGCTTTGAAGTCAGTAGAGAAGCTTTTGGATACCGAGTATGGTATTGTATTGCTGCAGCCCGCTTATAAAGAATATCATCTGGAGCTGGGAGAAGTTAGTTCATACCCTTGTGGTTATAAGGAAAATGCAGGGATTTTTTGTCATAACAATCCATGGATTACGATTGCGGAGACTATGATGGGCAATGGGGAGAGGGCTTTTGAAACATACCGGAGAATCTGCCCTGCCTATCTTGAGGAAATCAGCGATATCCATAAGACGGAGCCATATGTATATGCTCAGATGATTGCGGGGAAAGATGCTTCACGGCATGGGGAGGCGAAGAACAGTTGGCTGACCGGGACGGCGGCATGGACATTTGTAAGTGCGTCTCAGCATATCTTAGGCATTCGTCCATGTATGGAAGGGCTGATGATCGACCCGTGCCTTCCTGCGCGGTTTAAGGAGTGCAGGGTAGTGCGCGCCTTCCGGGGTACGGTATACCATATTACCATTTTAAACCATGATAAGAGACAAAAGGGTATCCGGCGGCTGGTGGTGGATGGAAAAGAAATAAAAGGGAATATTATTTTTCCAAGTAGCGCGGATAAAGTAGAAGTAGTGGCGGAAATGTAAAGGGAAGGAGGAGCGAGTATGGGTTTTCCAAAAGATTTTATCTGGGGGGCGGCAACCGCATCCTATCAAATAGAAGGGGCGGCAAAAGAGGACGGGAAAGGGGATTCTATTTGGGATGTCTATTCCCATATGAAAGGCAGGATAAGAAATGGGGAAAATGGGGATGTAGCCTGCGACCATTATCATCGGATGGAAGAAGATGTAGGGCTTATGAAGGAAATGGGGTTGCAGGCATATCGTTTTTCGGTGTCCTGGCCCAGGCTTTTTCCTATGGGTGATGGGAAAAGGAATGAAAAAGGGTTTGCTTTTTATGACAGGCTGGTAAACTGCCTGTTGGAAAAGGATATTATGCCTGTTATGACGCTTTTTCATTGGGATTTGCCGCAGGCGCTTTTTGAAAAGGGCGGATTTGCATGGGAAGGGATCAGCGATGTTTATGGGCAATATGCGGGAAAGATAGCGGAACATTTTTCGGACAGGGTAAAAATGTTCATGACGATTAACGAGCCTCAATGCGTGGCGGAACTTGGATATGTAAAAGGGGTACATGCACCGGGCTTTCAATGGGCAAAGGAGAAGGAAGGAGTGATAATGAAAAACCTTCTGCTTTGCCATGGGAAAGCGGTAAAGGCATTGCGGCAGTATGCAAAGCAGCCGCTTTTCATAGGAGCGGCAAGTACGGGGACGCTATGCCGTCCGATGGATGGTTCAAAGGAAGCGGAAGAAAAGGCTTATGAACTCTCGTTTCCTATTGACGGGGATGGAATTGGATTTTCCCATAACTGGTTTTTGGACCCGGCCGTCCTTGGGACTCACGAAATCGGGCTGTTTGCGCTTAGTAAAGAAGAAATGGCGGTGATCAGGCAGCCTTTGGATTATATTGGGGTTAATATTTATAATGGGCAGCAGTGCGATAAGAACGGATATGTAAAACGTTATCAAGGCTTTCCAAGAACGGCTCTTGGCTGGCCGGTTACCCCCGAGATTATGGATTATGGGTTGAGGTTTCTGCATAAACGTTATGGGCTTCCGATTTATGTGACGGAAAACGGAACCGCGTGCAATGACAGGGTTTATGCGGACGGCAAAGTGCATGACGGGGACAGAATAGACTTTACGGAAAAATATTTGAGGGAAATGGAAAAAGCAATAGAAAAAGGATGCGATATCAGAGGGTATTTTCATTGGTCTTTGTTGGACAACTTTGAATGGAACGAAGGATATGATCCAAGGTTCGGATTGATTTTTATAGATTACCGGAATCAGGAAAGGATTTGGAAGGATTCGGCTTATTGGTATCAAAGAGTAATAAAGGAAAATGGCTTATGCTGATTTAAAAACATAAAAACATGGGCTTTCAAAAGCCCATGTTTTTAAAAAATCGGCGCGACAGGATTTGAACCTGCGACCTCTGCGTCCCGAACGCAGC
>CAOKPU010000006.1 GCA_948470755.1 uncultured Lachnospiraceae bacterium
TTGTATGCAGCCATTGCAAAATAAGCAAAGCAAGGCTGGAAGAGCTGATGATGGAAACGGGGGTGCTGACAAAAGACGTAGGCACGATACTGGTAGGGCAGGAAGCGGTCAATGAAGGAATTATCAATGATGTGGGCGGGATTAAGGAAGCAATGCAGCATCTTCACGAAATGATAGATGACAATTAGCTTTTTAGATGCTATACTATATAGGTTAAAAAGCTTGGAAAGAAATGGAGGATGAGCAAGTATGGCATCTGGACAAGGAAAAAAAAGCGGTGCAGGACGTAAAAGTGCATCGGGGAGATCCTCGTCCCGCGCTCCGGCAGCAAGAAAAAGAAAAGGGAACAGCAGGACGCCGAGACAGGCGGAACCTATGGATCGTGCAATTAAAAACGAAGTGATACTGATTGGCGTATTTGCGCTGGCAGTTTTTTTATTCTTATGTAATTTTGGCATTGTGGGTACAGCGGGGAATATGGTAAGCGACGTGATGTTCGGTTTATTGGGCATCCCGGCTTATGCTGCCCCGGTGTTACTGTTTTTAGCAGTTGCTTTTGGCATTTCTAACAGAGGGAGCCTGATTGCTGTGAGGAAGCTGGCTGCGGCCTTCATCTTGTTTTTCATCGTTGGGATGATATGTGATTTAGCCGTGGGCGCATGGAAAGAGGATTCTCTTTATAATGTAAAGGAAATCTATGAAAGGTGCAGCGCAAACCACAACGGGGGAGGAGTCCTGGCCGGCACTCTTGCCTTTCTTAGTTTCCGCTCGTTGTCTATGGTAGGCACTGTATTCCTTCTCATATTCCTGTCTGTTATCTGCCTTGTCATCGTAACGGAGAAGTCCTTTGTCAAGGGAGTAAAGAAGGGCGGACAAAAGGTGTATGAAAGGACAAGGGAGGAAACTTACGCCCACAGGGAAAGGGTGAAACAGCGGCGCAGGGAACAGGATGAGATGCGCAGGAGACGGGAAGAAGACCGGCGCATAAAAGAAGAGGAAGAAGAAAATGAAAGAATCCTCAGGATGGATAAAAAAGTATCCGGCGTGATGCTGGATACGGCTTTGTCTTCCAAAGAAGGAAAGCAGAAAAAGAAGACGGATATGTGCCGGATTACAGCGGGTGAAACATTTGATGCGGCTGTCCGGGATGATATTCATGAGATTATATTGAACGATCTGGATGAAAATAATGTGCAGGAAGTGGAAGTGACTGTAAAGCAAGACGGAGGCGGTTTCCATTCCAGCGAATATGACAATATACATATCACGGTGGACGGGCAAACGGATGGAAAGGAGACGGCGCCGGAGGCAGTGCAGGTGGATGAAACATCCTATTCCGAAATTGAACCTTCGGCAAAACATGCGGAAGTGAAAGAAAAACTGCCGAATGAAAATGCAGGCAGGGCAGAGGAAAGAACTGAGCGGGGAACGGATAAAATCCGGGATATAAGCAATGGCGGGAAGGAAGAGAAAAACGCCATTTTGCCGGAAACCGGGGAAAAGCGGCAGGAAATAAAGGGATCAGCGCCGAAAAAATATCTTTTCCCGCCACTCCGGTTATTGAAGCAGGGGACGAAAAAGGGAAATGGAAGCTCCGCTATGCAGTTAAAAGAGACGGCCATGCATCTGCAAAAAACACTGGCGACTTTTGGGGTAAAAGTAATGATTACGGATATCAGCCAGGGGCCTACGGTTACAAGATACGAGCTGCAGCCGGAGCAAGGAGTAAAAGTAAGCAAGATCGTAGGGCTGTCGGATGATATTAAACTGAACCTGGCGGCTACGGATATTAGGATAGAGGCTCCGATACCGGGAAAAGCGGCGGTGGGGATCGAAGTACCCAACAAAGAGAATTCCGCCGTCCCGTTAAGGGACTTGTTGGAATCCAAAGAGTTCCAGGAATTTTCTTCCAACCTTTCTTTTGCAGTAGGCAAGGACATCGGAGGGAAAACAGTCGTTGCGGATATCGCCAAAATGCCTCATATGCTGATTGCAGGTTCGACAGGTTCGGGGAAATCCGTATGCATTAATACATTGATTATGAGCATTTTGTATAAAGCCCATCCGGATGATGTAAAGCTGATCATGGTGGATCCTAAGGTAGTGGAGCTTAGCGTGTATAATGGGATCCCCCATTTGCTGATCCCTGTGGTGACAGATCCGAAAAAAGCGGCGGGTGCCCTTCATTGGGGAGTGGCGGAGATGACGGAACGCTATAAGAAGTTTGCTGATTTTAATGTAAGGGATCTGAAAGGGTATAATAAAGCTGTGGAGGGAATGAAAGAAAAAGGGGAGCAGGCCCCGGCAAAGATGCCGCAGATCGTCATTATCGTAGATGAGCTGGCGGATTTGATGATGGTGGCCCCGGGTGAGGTGGAGGAATCCATCTGTCGTCTGGCACAGCTTGCCAGGGCGGCGGGAATCCATTTGATCATTGCCACCCAAAGGCCTTCAGTGGATGTCATTACCGGGTTGATCAAAGCAAATATGCCGAGCCGTGTGGCATTTGCCGTATCCAGCGGCGTGGATTCCCGTACTATTTTAGACATGAATGGGGCGGAAAAGCTGCTGGGCAAAGGGGATATGCTTTTTTATCCTCAGGGATATCCCAAGCCGGCCAGGATCCAGGGGGCTTTTGTTTCCGATTCCGAGGTGTCTGATGTGGTGGACTTTTTGAAGAATCAGGCAATCGGAAATGTGTACAGTGACGATGTCCAGGAAAAAATCCAAACAATGGGGGCCGGTGCGCCCTCTGCTGCCGGCGGCAGCGGGGAAAGCGGCAGGGACGCGTATTTTGCAGAGGCCGGTAAATTTATTATCGAAAAAGATAAGGCATCCATCGGTATGCTGCAAAGGGTATTTAAGATTGGGTTTAACCGGGCGGCCCGTATTATGGATCAGCTATGCGAGGCGGGCATTGTAGGAGATGAAGAAGGCACAAAACCGAGAAAAGTGTTGATGAGCATGGAAGAATTCGAGCGGCTGATAGAGGAAGAGGTATAGGGAACGGCAGTTTTGGAAAGGAGCAAGGTCATAAGGATGAAAACGGATATTCAGATAGCACAGGAAGCAGTGATGGAGCCGGTGGAAAAAGTGGCCGGAAGGCTGCATATAGATGCGGATGATTTGGAATTATACGGGAAATATAAAGCGAAGATTTCAGATGGTTATTTGGAAAAAATAGAAAACAACCCGGACGGGAAGCTGATTCTTGTGACGGCGATCAATCCTACTCCGGCAGGGGAGGGGAAGACGACTACCAGCGTAGGGCTGGGGCAGGCTTTTGGCCGACTGGGGAAAAAGGCTGTCATTGCTCTTAGGGAGCCTTCGCTTGGACCCTGCTTTGGGATCAAAGGCGGTGCGGCGGGCGGCGGTTATGCCCAAGCCGTACCGATGGAAGATTTGAATCTGCATTTTACCGGGGATTTCCATGCCATTACTTCTGCCAATAATTTATTGGCCGCTATGCTGGATAACCATATCCAGCAGGGGAATGCATTGGGCATTGATACAAGGCAGGTCGTATGGAAACGATGCCTGGATATCAACGACAGGGTTTTACGCAATATCGTTGTGGGGCTTGGCAGTAAAATGGACGGAACGGTAAGGGAAGATCATTTCGTCATTACTGTTGCATCGGAAATTATGGCGGTGCTTTGCCTTGCAGCCGATATGGAAGATATGAAAAAAAGGCTGGGAAGAATGGTAGTTGCTTATGATTATAAAGGTATGCCGGTGACCGCTGCCGATCTGCAGGCAGTAGGAGCAATGGCGGCCCTGCTTAAGGACGCCATGAAACCGAACCTGATCCAGACATTGGAACATACTCCTGTTTTGGTGCATGGAGGGCCTTTTGCCAATATTGCCCATGGATGCAATTCCATAAGGGCTACCAGGGCTGCCTTGAAAATGGCGGATTATGTAGTGACGGAGGCCGGGTTTGGGGCCGATCTGGGTGCGGAAAAATTTTTTGACATCAAATGCCGGATTGGGGGATTAAAGCCGGATGTGGTAGTTTTAGTGGCTACGGTGCGTGCTTTAAAATATAATGGAGGGATGGCAAAGCAGGATTTAGGGAAAGAAAATTTAGAAGCTTTGGAAAATGGGATTGTAAATCTGGAAAAGCATATTGAGAATTTGCATAAATATGGCGTCCCGGTCGTGGTTACTTTGAACTCATTCCTTACGGATACGGAAAAAGAGATTGCTTTTGTCAAAGGTTTCTGTGAAAAAAGAAGCTGTGAATTTGCAGTTTCCACAGTATGGGAAAACGGCGGGGAGGGGGGCATCGCCCTGGCGGAAAAAGTATTGGAAACATTGGAAAAGAAAGAAAGCGGATTCCGCCTGTTGTATGAAGATGAACTCCCGTTAAAAGCTAAAATACGGATAGTAGCAAAAGAAATCTATGGCGCTGGGGAAGTCAGTTACGCCCCGGCGGCGGAAAAACAGTTAAAGCAGTTGGAAACCCTTGGATTTGGGCATCTTCCTGTCTGCATGGCCAAAACCCAGTATTCCTTATCGGATGATCCGGGACTTTTAGGAAGGCCGGAGGGCTTTACCATGAACGTAAGGGAAGCGTATGTCTCAGCAGGAGCGGGATTCGTTGTAGTATTGACCGGAGCAGTAATGACGATGCCGGGGCTGCCGAAAGAACCTGCGGCATTGCATATTGATGTGAATAAAGAAGGGATGGTTACAGGGTTGTTTTAACGCAGGACGGCCTGAAGACGGCCATCAGACGGGGATTGCGGCATTTGCCGGGATGGGAGAAGATATGGCAAAAATAATAGATGGAAAAGCGGTTGCGGCACAGATAAAAGAAGAATTGAAAGAAAGGACGGCGCAATTAAAAGAAAAGGGTATAGAGATTACCCTTGCCGTCATACAAGTGGGCAAGGATGCAGCTTCCGGCGTATATGTGGGAAACAAGAAAAAAGCCTGCGCCTATATAGGGATCCGATCCCTTGCTTATGAACTGGAAGAGGGGACGACGCAGGAAGAGCTGCTTGCCCTGATTGATGAACTGAATGGAAGGAAGGATGTGAATGGCATTTTAGTCCAGCTTCCGTTGCCGGCCCATATAGAGGAAGACAAGGTGATTTCGGCTATTTGTCCGGAAAAAGATGTTGACGGCTTCCATCCTCAAAGCGTGGGGGCCTTGTGTATCGGGCAGGCTGGGTTCGTATCATGTACGCCGGCAGGGATCATACAGCTTTTAAAACGTTCCGGCATTGAAATTGCGGGGAAAGAATGCGTGGTGATCGGCAGAAGCAATATTGTAGGGAAGCCGATGTCCTTGCTGATGCTTAGGGAAAATGCAACCGTGACAATCGCACATTCCAGGACGGAGAATCTAAAGGAGGTGGCAAAGCGGGCGGATATCCTGATCGTTGCCATAGGCAGGCCGAAAATGATAACGAGGGAATATATAAAAGAAGGCGCGGTCGTTATTGATGTAGGCATCCATCGGAAAGAAGATCATAGGCTTTGCGGAGATGTGGATTATGACGATGTAATGCCGGTCTGCGGCGCCATCACCCCTGTACCCGGCGGGGTAGGGCCGATGACAATAGCGATGTTGATGAATAATTGTGTGGAATCCATAAGGCTCCAATCGTAAGAAAGGGAAGGGATTCATTTATGAAATGTCCAAAGTGCGGGTATGAATGGACTAATGACCATTTGTATTGCGACAATTGCGGGGAAGAATTCCGGATCGTGCCGGATTTTGAGCCTGAGATTGAAGAAGAGATGAATGAGACATTATCCACCCTTCTTGTGGAATTGGTACAAGAGAAAGTTCCGGAACTGAAAGAAAAGGGGAAAAATAAAAAAAAGGGAAAAAAGAGTGCGGCGCCAGTCCGGGAAAAGAAGAGGGACCAATGGCTGAAAGCTGCTATTTTTCTCTGTATATTGATGGGGAGCCTGGGCATGATCGGAGTCTGCTGGTACAAAAATTATTCGGTAGACTATCAGATCGAAAAGGCGAAGGAATGCGCAAGGGCCGAACGCTATGTCCAGGCGGTTTCTTATTTGGAAAAAGCGCATGGGCTGGATAAGGAAAATGCAGAGATTCTTTTCCTTATGGCTGATTATTATTATCTTCAGGAGAACTATGAAGCGGCAGTCTCTGCCTTGATGGGGATTGTGGAAGAGGAGGAAAATTATAAAGAGGAAGATTTGGAAAGGGCTTATGATAAGATCATATCCATTTACAGCGGCCTGGGGGATTATCAGGCAATTAACCAGTTGCTTTTGCACTGCAGGAAGGAAGGGATTGTAACCCTATTCCAACAGTTTATGGCGAAGCCGCCGGAATTTAGCTTTGTGGAAGGTAGTTATGAGGAGGTTTTGCCTCTGAAATTAAGCGCAAATACTTCCGGCAAGATTTATTATACGCTGGACGGGAGTATACCGGACGAAAACAGCGAAGTATATACAGCCCCTATTTTCCTGGAAACGGGGACGTATACGGTAAAGGCGTTTTTTGTAAATGATTATGGAATGAAAAGCGATGTTGTTACAAATACATATAAGATAGATGTCCTTATACCTTCAGCGCCTGAAGTATCCGTATATAGCGGGGATTATTATGAACCCTATATGATTGAAGCTTTGGCGGCGGAAGACTGCAGGATTTATTATACGACGGACAGCACGGATCCGACGCAGGATAGTATACTGTATACTTCGCCAATCCCTATGCCGCTTGGGAAATCGGTGTATAAATTTATTGCGATCAGTGAAGAAGGAGTGGCCAGCGATGTGACGGTACGTACTTATAAACTGACGTTAAATACGGAAATTACCGTAGATATGGCGATTTCCAATGTGATTTATGCTCTGATAAAGGCGGATGTGCTGTTGGATGAGGCGGGAAATATGCGTGGGATGAGCGGCCATAATGTTTATAAATTGAATTCGGTCATGCGGATCGATGGAAGCGGCGATTACTATGTTATTTACGAGTATTATGAGGATGCTACCGGAATACAGACGAGGACGGAGCGTATATACGGCGTGAATATCCAGGACGGGGCGCCGTGCAGAATTACATATGATGAACAGGGAAAAATTGTCTTAGTGGATATCTAGCGGATCCATTCTGTTTTTCCTTATTTGGGTTGCGCGATTGACAAATTTACAGTATTATGTTAAAGGTAGGTTTTTTATATAAGATTTGGAAAGAAGAGGCAACGGAAGGTCAATAGATGCGATATAGGAGGAGTAAAATGTATAAGATTTTAGAGGCAAGGGAGCTGGCGGCGAATATTTTCCTTATGGAAGTGGAAGCAGGCCGTATTGCGAAAAGGTGTGAGCCGGGACAGTTCATTATTGTCAGGACAGATGAAGAAGGGGAGAGGATTCCTTTGACGATCTGCGATTATGACAGGGAAAAGGGGACTGTAACGATCGTATTTCAGATTGTGGGCGCCGGGACAAGACGGATGGCGAGATTAAAGGCGGGGGATTATTTCCAGGATTTTGTCGGCCCCTTAGGCTGTGCTTCGGAATTTGTAAACGAACCTTTAGAGGGGCTTATAAGAAAAAGCATCCTTTTTGTGGCAGGCGGCGTAGGGACGGCCCCTGTTTATCCCCAGGTAAAATGGCTGCGGGAAAAGGGCGTGGATGCAGACGTGATCATAGGGGCTAAGACAAAAGATTTATTGATCCTGGAAAAAGAAATGGAAGAGGTAGCGGGCAATCTTTATGTAACCACCGATGACGGGTCTTATGGAAGAAGCGGGATGGTAACGCAGACCATTAAAGATTTGGTGGACGAAGGGAAGCATTATGACGTATGTGTGGCAATCGGGCCTATGATCATGATGAAATTTGTCTGCAAGATGACAAAAGAGCTTCAGATCCCTACGGTGGTAAGTTTGAACCCGATTATGGTAGACGGAACCGGGATGTGCGGCGCCTGCCGTGTGACGGTGGACGGGGAAGTGAAATTTGCCTGTGTGGACGGGCCGGAATTCGACGGTCATAAGGTGGACTTTGACCAGGCGATGAAACGCCAGCAAATGTATAAAACAGCGGAGGGCAGGGCGGCCTTAAAGGAAGAAGAAGGCGATACCCACCATGGAGGCTGCGGGAACTGCAGTTAAAGGTAAGCGGCTGTTTCTAAAGAATTGCAGCTTGTGTATAGAACAGGCGGCAGCGGCAGATGGTACATAAGGCGATGAGAACGGAGGTTAGGATGGACGTATTAAAGAAGGTGCCTGTACGTGAACAGGATGCGAAAGTGCGCGCAGCCAATTTTGAGGAGGTGTGCCTTGGATATAATAAAGAAGAAGCGATGGAAGAGGCCGGTAGATGCATTAACTGTAAAAATGCGCAATGCATCAAAGGATGCCCGGTAGCGATTAATATTCCCGGTTTTATCGAGAAAGTAAAGGACGGGGATATCGAAGCGGCTTATCAGGTGATCAGCGCTTCCAGCGCGCTTCCGGCGGTCTGCGGACGCGTCTGCCCTCAGGAAAGCCAGTGTGAGGGGAAATGCATACGGGGTATTAAGGGGGAACCGGTTTCCATCGGCAAGCTGGAACGTTTTGTAGCGGACTGGGCGAGGGAGAATGGGATAAAACCCGCCGGCGCCAAAGGGAAAAACGGTAAAAAAGTGGCGGTGATCGGATCCGGGCCGGCAGGGCTTACCTGCGCCGGGGATCTGGCGAAAATGGGATATGAGGTAACGATTTTTGAAGCCCTGCATGAAGCGGGAGGCGTGCTTGTGTACGGGATTCCGGAATTCCGTCTTCCAAAAGAGGATGTGGTAGCCAAAGAGATTGAAAACGTAAAGGCTTTGGGAGTAAAGATAGAAACGAATGTAGTGGTAGGCAAGTCGGTGACGATTGATGAGTTGATGGAAGAAGAAGGATTTGACGCAGTCTTTATCGGTTCCGGCGCAGGGCTGCCCAAATTTATGGGTATCCCCGGGGAACAGGCAAACGGTGTGTTTTCTGCCAATGAATATCTGACAAGAAGCAATTTGATGAAAGCATTCGATGAAAAATCCACTACGCCGATCATGCGCGGGAAAAAGGTAGCGGTAGTAGGCGGCGGCAATGTGGCAATGGATGCGGCAAGGACGGCGCTGCGCCTTGGGGCGGAAGTGCATATCGTTTACAGAAGGAGTGAAGAAGAGCTTCCCGCCAGGGTGGAAGAAGTGCATCATGCAAAGGAAGAAGGGATTATCTTTGATTTGTTGACTAACCCGGTGGAGATCCTGGCAGATGAAAACGGCTGGGTATGCGGTATGACTTGTGTAAAAATGGAATTAGGGGAGCCGGATGAATCGGGAAGGAGAAGGCCGGTGGTAAAGCCTGGTTCGGAATTTGTCATTGAGGCGGATACCGTAATCATGTCTCTTGGAACATCCCCTAACCCGTTGATTTCTTCTACCACAAGCGGATTGGAAACCAATAAGTGGAAATGCATTGTGGCTGATGAGGAATTTGGCAAGACAACGAAGGAGGGCGTATATGCCGGCGGCGATGCCGTTACGGGGGCTGCTACGGTAATCTTAGCTATGGGTGCGGGAAAAGCCGGGGCAAAGGGCATCGATGAATACTTAAGAAACAGGTAGCCTTGGATCAGGCTCCTTCTCATATCATAGGATCCGGGCGTCAAAAGGCCCATCCGGCGGCCCCGCCTGGCAGATGGCACAATAGATTTGTGTACACTCTGTTGCACGGGACATTCCAATGAGCCTCGGAAAGCGAAAATCGTGTTCAGCAGAGGCTTCCACGATTTTAGAGTCTCATCTCCATCGTGCAAAAGCCGTTTGCACAAATCTATTGCGCCATCTGCCAGGCGGGGCCGCCGGATGGGCCTTTTGACGCCCGGATCTTATATAAGAAATAAGGCAGCCGTCAGTTTTGCGAAAAACAGGACGGCTGTTTTTGCCTATGCCTGGCATGGATGATGGCAAAAGATAAATGATAAAAAGGTTAAGAAAACATTAATAAATTTCCCACCATCAAATTAAAACAAGGCATGGTATAATGGCAGTTAGAGAAGAAAAATACGGAGGAAAGAGCATGGTACATCATATCGTTTTATGGGATTTAAAAGAAGGACTAAAGGAAGAGGAGAAGAGGGAAGCCGCCGCCGCTGTCAAGGCTAAGCTGGAAGCTGTAAAAAATAAAGTGGAAGGGGTGGTTTCCTTAGAAGTGATTATTGACGGCCTGCCTTCCGGGAATAAGGACATCGGGCTGATCTCATCCTTTCAATCGGAAGAAGCGCTGAATGCTTACCAGACTCATCCGGCCCATGTGGAGGCGGCGGGTTATGTAAAAAGCGTTACATGCAACAGGACATGCTTTGATTTTAAACAGCCGGAATAGAGGAAGGACGGCACCTATCCATATAGGTAAAAAGCGTGGGAATGAGGAATGATTTAATATGAAAGAAAATAAAAATGCAAATTTATTGACTCTGGGGATTGCCGTTGTGTTGATCCTGATTATCTGCGGCATCAGCGTAGTCGTCCATCTGCTGAACGAAAAGGAAAGCCTAAGTACGAGTAGTATGTTGCAGGAGGATATTATAGAATACGCAAACGCTTCCCAGGAGCAAAGCGTGACGGCTTCCGATGTTGTTAAGGAAGAAAAAACAACGGGAAATAAAGACGAAGAAGGACAAAAAGGGACGGACGGGCCGCAGGAGCCGGAAAAGGCGCAAGCTTCCGGGGAAGAGCAAGAGCCTGCCGTCATAGTAAAAGAAGAAAAGGTTCCTGATAAGACGATCATGGAAGAGACGGGGGAAGAGACGGCTTCGCAGGAGGGGCCTACAACGGCAAAATGGCAGAAAGAAGCCGGGGAAAACCTTGCGGCGGTAGAAATTGACCTGCCCAGGCAAATGTCCGAAATGAAAGGTTATTGGGAAGCCGGGAATATGGAAGCAGTGGAAGATCTGGCATACTTGCCGAGATATCGCGCGGCTTCTGAAAAATTGAGCGGTACAACAAAATATTATTATTTTGGCGATACGGATGAAAATAAACGTCCGAACGGTAAAGGGCTTGCAATGTATACGGATAACCAGTATTATTATGGCGAGTGGGAAAACGGTGTCAGGAGCGGAGGCGGCATGTGGGTGAAGTTCTATGTGTATGACCAAAATGCAAAAGCAAAGGACAGCATTTATCTGCAGCATAGTTATTCCGGCACATGGGGAAATGACCTGCCAAACGGGGACGGCGCGGAACACTATGACTTTATTGATGAGAACCTGGAAAGCAATGTAGGCTATAATCGTAATTTTATAGGAAATTTTAAAAACGGCCTTTATCATGGGGAAATCTATATTACTAATTACTACAGTGACGGCAATTCTAAGGAATGGAGCGGCACTGCAAAGGACGGAGTGTGGCAGCCTATGGGGGAAAAGGATCAAAAAGGCCAGTTCCCTGTCATTGTTGATTTGACCGATCCGGATAATTACCAATGGATGGCGGAGAAAGCCAATCGGAATAACGGCGTGGATGGGATCATATCCGCCGCGAAATAAACAGTCAGGGAGGGAAAAAGATGCCTTGGTGTCCAAAATGCAGGAATGAATATGTGGAAGGGATAAAAGTCTGCGCCGACTGCAAAACGGCCTTAGTGGAATCTTTGGAGGAAGGGGGCCGTATCCCCTTGATTTTCGGAGAGAAAGGACAGATGGAAAGGCTGAAAGGCTTCCTTACATATTCCGGATTCGTTACAGCGGATATATCGGAGGATGAAAAAGAAGGAGTATATGAATTATATATAGAGGAAGCGGAAAGACAGAAGGCCGGGGCTGCGGTAAGGGTGTTTTTGCAGCAGGAAGCGGAAGCGGCCGGTAAAGCGGAAGGCGTTTTTCAGGAGGATGCACAGGAAGATACGGAAGTCGGAAAAGCACAAGAGGGGCTGGGGCCGGGGAAAAAAACAGGCAGCAGCTTTTATCAGGACAGTGCAAAACAGGCGGCGGATAACCGTTCCTCCGGTTACATGCTGATAGTAATTGGCGGCCTTGGCCTGGCGGCGGTTGGCATGATAGCGGCAGGGATCATCCGCCTGCCGTCCGGCATGATAAATAAGTATATGCTCTGTTTTGTCATGGGGGCTTTATTCCTTTTATTCTTTATTATGGGGATTGTTGCTGTCAAATCCTCCAAGTCGCTGGAAAAAAAGGCGGAGACGGAAAGCATCCTGTTAAGCGAGATAAAACAATGGTGCGGGGAGAATATTTCTGCAGGAAAAGTCGATGAGGATCTTTTCTGGGGGGAAGAGACGGGGAAAGAAATCAAATATTTTAAACGTACGGATAAAATGAAGAAGATGATTGCCCGCCAGTTTATGAATCTGGACGATGGGTTTTTAGACTCTTTTGTAGATGATTATTATCAGACGGTTTTTGAAGAAGAAGCTTGAAAGTAAACTGCCAAATATTGATGGATATGTGCGCCGAAGCACGTAAGAGGTATAAGCATGAGAATCACAATCATAGCGGTAGGAAAGGTAAAAGAGAAATTTTACCGGGATGCTTTTGCGGAGTATGAAAAAAGGCTTGGAAAGTATTGCCGTGTGGAAGTGGTTGAGGTAGAGGATGAAAAGACCCCGGACAGGGCGGGGGAATCTTTGGAAGATCAAATCAAGGAAAAGGAAGCGCTGCGTATTTTAAAATATGTCAAAGAGGAAGCCCATGTGATCGCGCTTGAGATACAAGGAAGGAAAATGGATTCCGTCGCTTTTGCCAAGAAGCTGGAAAAATTGGCAACCTATGGAACCAGCCATATCCAGTTTATTATTGGCGGCTCTTTAGGGCTGCATGATAAGGTGTCTCAAAGGGCAGATGAGAAGATCAGCTTTTCGGATATGACATTTCCTCATCAATTAATGCGTATCCTGTTAGCGGAGCAAATCTACCGAAGTTACCGCATTATCTGCGGGGAGCCGTATCATAAGTAAGTGCGAAACCGGTTGGAAGTCTCTGGAAATAAAAGAGAATAAGAGTTGTATTTTTAACCCCATGGGAGTGTGCGGCTTCCATGGGGGTTATATTATGACTTTGCACAAAATTTCTATAGTGAAAATTTATATTATTGTGAAATAAAAAAGAAAAGGGGTGATAGGTATGCACGCAGGAATCTTTTTAGGCGCATGTGCCGCAACGCTGGGTGTATTGGTGGCACTGGAAACCGCAGCAGCTTAACAGCAAAATTGTATAGGAGCAAAGAAAAGAGGCAGGTAGCAGGAATGTTATCTGCCTTATTTTTGTGCAAAAAGGAGCATAAGATGGAACGATATACAACCAACACAATGATAATAGAACGGAAAGGCATTTTTGATAAGAACAGGAAAAAACGGTTTGAGCTGACTATTTACCTGCAAGGACAGCAAACAGAAGAAATGTATTCTGGTAATCGGCCTCAATCCTGCAAGTGATGATATCAGCAGGCTGGACACGACAACGACTTTTATCCTGAATAATCTGATTCCAATGGGATATGGCACAATTACGATCTGCAATCTTTACGGGGAACTGTTTAAACAGCGTTTAAAGCCCCAAGAAGTGCCGAACAACAGGGAGAACCGGAAATACCTGGAGGAAGTGTTAAAACGCGGATTTGATACCATTCTGCTTGGATATGGCAATACCTTTCTGACCAATAAGTTTGTAAACGGGGAAAAAGAATATTTAAGAAAACTGTTATCGGATTATAAAGAGAAAGTAGTGGATATTGTGGATGACAAGGGGGAGTATGAAAGACTGACGGCAGTTCATCCTTTAATGGCAGGAAGATATTTTCCAGACAGGTGGAGGCTCCGGCCTTTTGTCTTTGGGAAGGAGGAGACAGAGAAATCAGAAAATCCAGGTAACGGAAAGCCGTCAGAGAAAGCGAAGGAATCCCAAAAAGAGGAAGGAGAAAACAAACCAAATGAAGAATGCAGTACGAATCAAGACCATGAGCCAGTGGTATCTGCTGAAACAGTTTAACGATTATCTGGGAAAGAAACGAGTTCCCGAAGAGGTAATGAGGGCAATCTGCCATATCCTTTATTCAAAAGAATTAGGGAAAGACGGCTATGTGGTTCTGTGCCTGGATAAGATAGCAGATGATTTCTATGGGATAGAGGACGCAGTGGGAATGTACCCAAACAAACTGAAACTGTCAGAGCGCATAGACGAGATACGGACGAGGAGCAGGAAAGGAAAAATCCGGAGCTGGTATGTGTCATACATAAAAATAAAGAGGCAGAAGATTCGCCTCATCTATACAACGAAAGGCCAGGGCGATTACAGGAGGGATGGAGAATGACAGGGATTCGGTTTCAAAGCTGGGAGTATTTCTTATGTTATGTGCAGAAAAGGGAAAAGACTGCACAGGAGAAGGAATGGAGCAATACTTCCAAGTTATTTGATGTGGACTATCTGGAAGCGGATGAGTGGGAAGGGCTTCAGAAGATGTTATCTGTTACGGATTACGAAGAATTGACAGCAGAGAAGCGTGTGGCTGAGGTAAGGTCATTCCATGTGCCGGAAGAAACAGGCCGGATGATTTTCTATTCTGTGGGAGAAGAAGATACAGAGGGAGGATATCTGTGCATGGGTTATGGGTTCGTAAATGGAATGGACGTAGAGGATAAGGCCAACCGATTTGTGCCAATGCCGGAGAGACAGGAGAGGGAGAAAGAATTTTACTATATTGGAACGGAGAATGATTACTGGGAGTATTACCCAATTCTTCAAATGTATTTACCAGAGAAAGTGCTGGAATACCTTGCTTGTCAGGTAGACATACTGGATGGCAATTATGGGGCAGACCGGGATGTAGAAGGGGGAATGGGCGGCTTTTGCGCTGTTATACCCAAAATGGATGAAGCCGCAAAGAAAGCCTACAGTCAGATACTGGAAAGACATTATATCCAGGAATCCATGTACGAATACCTTGATACGGTCACGGTTGACGGTAAATACTGGGCAGAAGTTTTGTATCTGACGAACAATGACTATGGGATTGTCTTAATCTATCAGAAGGGGGTGGAAGCATGATTTTAGGATTATTAACAGCAGTGGGAAGTGCCATAACATCAACGGTCATCATTGAATCCATGACGACTGGCATTGGTTTGGGAATTTCTATCTATACGGCTTCAAAGTGTGCAAGACAGAGTGGCAGGACACGGAGAAAGTAAGGGAAAAGACTATGTGGGGTGGCTGATAATTCCCACATAGTCTGTTTTCTAACTTAAATTTCTGAATCTATATTTCGCATGATTTATTCCCGGATACTGTTTTGAATAATTGCGATATTGTTAGAGTTGGTGTAATTTTAATCCTTTCGTTATTTCCTTTTGCTGCGAGATAAAAAAGCAGTTTTTTTAAATTATTTTTTCAGCAGTAGTAAAAGTTATTTTTTTTATTATATTTTATGAAGTGAAGAATTTGTAAGACATCATATATTTGGAATGTCTGCCAGCAACAATATCAGACAGCCCAACCACTTATCAAGACGGTTAAGAGAATTGGAAACCGGTTTGTATTATGCGGGAATCTCTGTGGAGATAGGAAGAATGAAAGGGGAGCGATTTATAAAAATTTATAAAAAAGATATGGAATAAGACGATAAGGACAATAAGGACGATAAAAAACAGAAAAAACAGACAATATGAAAAAGTTATCGCCAATAAAAAAAGTATTGCTATAAAAAATATTTTTTGTTAAATTATCGTCCTTACCGTCCTTATTGACCTGGTTTAAATAATCATGCCTGTGTGTGGGAGGAATAGGAACAGTGAATGATCGGAAATCGAATGAATGATTAGAAATGGTTATGACAATTCTGTCACAACTTATTGTTGAATTTTATTCCAAAGAGAAGGAATCGTAAATACATAGGAAAATTCAGACAGGAAAAGATTTGGCTCCTGGTCTGGGAAGGCGACTGGAATATATATTATAAATTTGAAATAAATGAGGAAAGGCAGGGACAGCAAAATGTCTGACATAATAACCAAAAAAGTGGCAATTTATTGCCGTGTATCAACACAGGAACAGGCGGAGGAAGGTTATTCCCTGGAAGAGCAGCAGCGTCTAATCCGTGAATACTGTGTAAACCATCACATGGAGGTTGTGAAAGTATATCAGGATGCAGGAATCAGCGGCAAAGATATCCGGCACAGGCCAGCCATGCAGCAGTTATTAGAGGACGTTTCCAAAAAAGAATTTGATTTGGTCATGAGCTGGAAGATTAACCGAATCAGCCGGAAATTATCGGACGCAATCAAAATCGTGGAGACATTAGAAAAATATGGAATCAGCTACCAGTCCTATTCAGAACCTTTTGAATCCAGTACACCAGCCGGAAAAATGCAGTTCCAGATGATGGCGTTGGTGGGAGAATTTGAGAGGAATACCATTGCCCAGAATGTAAAAATGGGAATGAGGGCAAAGGCTGTGTCCGGGGAATGGTGCAGAGGGATTCCGCCTTTTGGGTATCACTGGACAGCAATGGAAGGGACAGAAAATCATGGAAGAAGAAAATCAAGGCTGGAGGTAGTAGAAAGAGAAGCAGAGGCAGTGCGGCTTATCTTTCAGCTCTATGCGTCTGGAAAGGGATATAAGGCGATTGTAGGCAGGATTAACAAACGGGGATACCGGACAAAGAAGGATAACGCTTTTTCTGTGGCACAGATAAAAACAATCCTGACAAATCCGGTATATATTGGGAAAGTAAGGTATGATGTAAGGAGGGACTGGAACGAAAAACGAAGGAAAAATATCAACCCGAATCCCATTATTGCAGATGGAAAACATGAAGCAATCATATCAGAAGAATTATGGGAACAGGTTCAGTTTATGATTTCCCAGAAGAGTGGAAAACCAGCCAGAATCTATGACGGGGAATATCCGCTGACAGGTATCCTGAAATGCCCGGAGTGCGGCGCAGGCATGGTAATTTCCAGGACAACGAACAGAATCAAAGACGGCAGTAAAAGAAGGATTACCTATTATGCCTGTGGAAACTGGAAAAATAAAGGCACTGCTGTCTGCCACGGCAACATGATACGGGTGGAAAAGGCAAATGCCTTCGTGTACCATCAACTGGATAAGCTGTTAAGTGATGAAAAATTTTTTAAAGAGGTGGCAGGCAGAGTAAAGAACTCTATGAGGACGGCGAGATTTCCAGGGATGAATTTATAACCCGCAGAGAAGAACTGAACCGGCAGATTTGTGAGCTTCAAGAGAAACAGACGGAAACATCCATGGCGATCTTGGAAGAAGGGAAGAAAGAAATTCCACAGGAAACTATCCGGGAGATATTAAAAAATTTCAGCAGGATTTTATCCGGCGACATTGACCAAACCATCCGAAAACGGCTGCTGCACCTTTTGATTACAGAGATAACAATCGACCAATACAGGAACATTGATTCCATAAAATTAAAATTATCGGATGAACTGGTTCAGTTCTTACAGGGCTATGACGGCACACCCCCAGACGGTGCGCCGTCTGTTTTTATGTTTGGGAGATTGGGGATTAAGACCATGGATTTGGAGCTTGTGATTTGAAGAATAAAAATGAGAAAGAGGATAAAAAGATGATGACAAACAATCTGAATCAGTATATTAGGGTGGAATATGAAAAGTTAAAGACAGAGACGGAGCAGAGGGAGTTTGTGGAAAAATTCCGCTTTTTGATGATGGCAAAGGATAACGCTTTTTCCGATTACTATTCGAACCGTAACCTGACAAAAGCAGAATTTTACTCCGTTGCGGATACCGTTTATGACTTGAACAATCTCTGGATGCTGTCCGGATTTATCCGCCAGAACCGGCAGGTCTTGTTCCAGGAGATTCAAACCAGTATGGACGGCCTGAAAAGACCAGATTTCACGGAAACCTGCAAGTTTGGAAAAGATACCATGCTGTCAAGAATGTTCCAGGTCATGGAGAATTTTCGTTTCAATGACTGTATGGTGGCAGAGGGTACGGGATTGGGCTATAGCGTGGCAACCCGGAGGATGAAGGCATACGCATTTACCACAAAGAGCGGAAAAAATGTGCCGCAGATAATCTTACAGGGGAACTGGGTGGAACAGTGGGGATTTGAGGCCGGGTGCAGTGTCTCTGTGGAGTGCTATCAGAATAAACTGGTGATTTTGAAAGACTAGGAGAAAAACTCCAAAAGACAGGTTCCATGCTTATTGTAATTTGCCGGAAGGCTGTGTATAATAAGAATAGAAGAATACAAAGCTTTCCGGCAGTATTTATGTTAGTTAGGAAGAAAGCAGGTAGATAAATGGAAAACATAGAAGCAAAGCAGCCAAAATGGGAAGAATTAGGTATATCCAATGACTTTTTATTCGGAAAGGTCATGCAGAATTCAGAATTGTGTAAAGAGTTGTTACAGAGGATTCTTCCAGATTTGGAGATTGAGCGTATTGAGTACCCGGAATTGCAGAAGGCAATTAAAGAGGACTATGAAGCAAAAGGTATCCGTTTGGATGTGTATATAAATGATGGAAAGGGCACTGTATATGATATCGAAATGCAATCGGTTACATCTAAATATTTACCAAGGAGAAGCAGATATTACCAGAGTATGATAGATTTACAGTTAGTAGATAAAGGGCAGGATTATGATACCTTGAATAATAGTTATATTATCTTTATCTGCCTGTCGGACTTATTTGGAAAAGGCCGTTATCTGTACACCTTTGAGAATATCTGCAAAGAAGATTCGGAGGTCATGCTGAATGATGGGACAAAGAAATTATTTCTAAATGCAGATGGAAAGAATGGGGCAGTAAGCGGGGAATTAAAAGCGTTTTTAGATTATGTGGCAGGGATACCATCAGAAGATACATTTGTGAAGAAACTTGAGTATGCTGTGGAGAAGGCAAAGCAGAACCGGGAATGGAGGCGTGAGTATATGACGTTGTTAATGCGTGATAAAGAGAATCAAAAAATCGGAGAAAAAAAGCTGGCTAAACTGATAATGTTATTAAATAAGGATAATCGGTTAACTGATATTGTCAAAGTTTCACAAGATGAAGAATACCGCCAAAAACTTTATATAGAATACCATATTATCTAAGATAATATTATGCGATTTTTCGCACTTAGATACGTTATGGGGAGCCGTATCATAAATAAAAAGGGCATGTTCCCCGGAGGGTTTGCTTCCATCGCAAAGCCTTTCTTTTTTATACTCTATAGCAGCAAGGCTTTTTTATGGAATGAAAAAAACGTCCGGCAGGGGAGGAATAGCAGAAAAGTAGTATTCTTTGGCAAAACGGAACATATATTATTCCATGATGAGAAACAAAAAATTAACCGGAAAACAGAAACTGGAAAGAAGAAAAGAAATCATCGTGGAATCCTTAAAGCTCCCAAAAGATTCCATGCTGGGGGCTTCTATTGTCACAGTGACAGGGAACAGGGACGCTTTTGTGGAAAATTATAAAGGGATTCTGGAATATTCGCCGGAAGCGATCGTGCTGCAGGGAAAAACGTGCCAAATCAGCATTTTAGGAAAAAAAATGTCGATCGATTATTATACGAACGAAGACATGAAAATTACAGGAAATATTGAATGCGTCCGCTATCATAACGGATAAAGGGATTCTGATGCAAGCGGCAGGGGGAGAGCATGGGTTTGGCAATGAAGGGTAAGAGGGGATAAGATATGCTTCAGTTCATACAATATTTGAAAGGTTATGTCACTATTATGGTATGGGGATATTCCCCGGAGCGGTTTATGAACCTATGCAGCAATCATGATATTCTTCTCTGGAATATCGAAAGCCATGGGGAATATTACACCATGTGCATTACGGTGAAAGGATTTAAAAAACTAAAAGGGATTGTAAAGAAAACAGGAACAAAGGTGGCCATACAAAAGCGTTGCGGACTGCCTTTTTTTGTGCCTAAGATGAAAAGAAGGAAGATTTTCCTGATAGGCCTGGCCGGAAGCCTGATTTTCTGGATGTGGATGTCCACATTTATCTGGGCGGTGGATATTACCGGGAATTACTCGGTTTCTGAAGATATTTTCATGGATTTCCTAATGGAAAATGATATTTATGTAGGAATGAAAAGGAAAAAAGTAAATATTGAAGAGTTGGAAAAGAAAATACGGCAGGATTTTGAGATCGTAACCTGGACTTCGGCCAAAATAGACGGGACCCGTTTGGAAATCCAGGTGCGGGAAAACGAAGTGGGCGGGAATCCTGAAGTTGAGGGGAAAAAAGAGGACCGGATGGAAACGGAACTGGAAAAGGGCGGAGCCGGTTCCGATCTGGTTGCGGAAGAAGACGGGGTAATCGTAAGCATGGTTACGAGGCAGGGGGTGCCTCAGGTCAGCATAGGCATGGAAGTCAAAAAAGGGGATATATTGGTTTCCGGCAGCGTGCCTGTCTATAATGAAGACGCTACCGTAAAATTTTATCAGTATTATGACGCGGATGCCGATATCTACATACGCAGGCAGTTAAAATACAAAGAGGAACTTCCGCTTCATTATGAAAAGAAGGAATATACAGGAGAAGAGAAAAAGGAAATGGTATTTGCCGTTATGGATAAAGACTTTGTATTTCGTCTTGGAAAAATAAATTATGAAAATTTTGATAAAGTCACGGATAAAAAGCAGTTAAAGCTTTTGAAAAATTTTTATCTTCCGCTTTATTTTGGCAGCAGCATAAACAGGGAATATGTGTGGAAGGATAATATTTATACGAAAGAAGAGGTAAAAACGATATTTTCTGAAAAATTAATAAAATATATCGCTGGTTTGGAGGAAAAAGGGGTACAAATAATTAAAAAAAATGTTACAATAAATAAGAATCAGAAAAAATGGCAAATGAATATGGATTTCCAGATTGTGGAGAAAACAGGAAAAAGCGTGGCGGCGCCGCCGAAGATGACGACGGAAGAGATATCGGAAAAAGAAGAAGGGGAAATAGCGGTGCAGCAGCCAGAGGATTAAATGAGGATTTTCATACACGAAAAAAATGGAAGTAAAAAAGGGAAACAGGCAGGGATTTTTTATGGACTTTACAGAACGCCATATTGATATTCCGGCGGAATATATGCAAAATATATTCGGGTATTATGACAATTATATCCGGAAGATTGAAAATGATCTTAATGTAACAATCGTGGATCGGAACGGGGCCGTGAAGATTACAGGGACAGGGCGCGCAGTACGGCAGGCGGAGAACATCGTGCGCCAATTGACGGAATTGTCGAAGAGAGGGAATACGATCGGGGAACAGAATGTGGATTATGCGATTATGATGGAAAGGGAAGAAAAAGAGAACGTATTAGTTGAAATGGATGAGGAATGTATTTGCCATACGGTGACCGGAAAGCCCATCAAGCCCAAAACCCTTGGGCAGAAACGGTATGTGGATGCTATGAAAAAACATATGATTGTCTTCGGGCTCGGGCCGGCGGGAACAGGAAAGACTTATCTCGCAATGGCAATGGCGATCATGGCCTTTAAGAAAGAGGAAGTAGGGCGGATTATACTGACGAGGCCTGCTATTGAAGCAGGGGAAAAGCTTGGTTTTCTGCCGGGGGATTTACAAAGCAAAGTGGATCCTTATTTGAGGCCTTTATACGATGCGCTTTATCAGATTATGGGCGCAGACAGTTTCACCAGGAATATGGAAAAGGGGCTGATAGAGGTTGCCCCGTTGGCATATATGCGTGGGCGGACGTTGGATAATGCGTTTATTATTCTGGATGAGGCCCAGAATACGACGCCGGCCCAGATGAAAATGTTTTTGACCCGTATCGGTTTTGGTTCAAAGGTTATTGTAACCGGCGACAGTTCTCAGAAAGATCTGGCGCCGGGAGTAAAATCGGGGTTGGATATTGCAGTGCAGGTGTTAAGCAAGATTGAAGACATTGCTTTTTGCAGCTTATCGAGCAAGGATGTGGTAAGACATCCATTGGTGCAGAAAATCGTTATGGCTTACGAAGATTTTGAAAAATCAGCTTTGAAAAAGCAAAACAGGGTAAGGGAGAAAGCCGGCCGCAGGAAAGAAGACCGAAGAAAATAGGAATCTCCAAATAGAAACCAGACAGGCTGGGGAAAGGGACATAGAACGGAAGATGACATCATATGTAGAAAATGAAACCGGAACGATTTTTTCTTTTGATGGACAAAAAGTGGCAAGGCAGGTTATGGAAGCAGTTCTGGAAATGGAGGGCTGCCCTTATGAGGCTTCTATTAATGTGCTTTTAACGGATAATGACGGGATCAGGAAATATAATAGGCGCTACCGTGGGATCGATCAGGCAACGGATGTGCTTTCTTTCCCGAATATAGAATACAATGTACCGGCGGGCTTTTCCGTTTTAAAGGATAAGGAAGCGGATTGCTTTGATCTGGACAGCGGCGAATTAGTGCTGGGCGATATTATTTTGTCTGTGGACAAGGTAAAGGAACAGGCGGATAGGTATGGACACAGCCAGCTTAGGGAATTTGCCTTTTTAGTTACCCATAGTATGCTCCATCTTTGCGGCTATGACCATATGGAAGAAGAGGATGCGGGGGTTATGGAAGAAAAGCAGGATTATATCTTAGGACAATTAGGGATTACAAGAGAAAAATAAAAATGAGGAACATCAGGATATGAAGCAGAAATCAAAAATAAAAGGAACGGGCAGGGGAAAGAGAAGGGAATGGATGTTGGCGGCCGGGCTGATCGTCTATTTGATAATGTTTATCCTCCGAATCCCTTTAGTCCGTATGATAGGGGATAAAGGGCTCGGCTTTTTTTCCGCAGGAATGGAAATATTTGCAGTGGCCAGCGCAGTGTTTTGCTATGGCGTTTCAAAGGCGGTGGCGATACTGGTAAAGTATAGGGCGAAAAGGGAGATGTTTAAAAGCGCAAGGAAGGTATACAGGAACGCTTTGTTTGTTACATTATTAGCATGCGTGTTGATGGCCTTGTTCCTGTTTTTTTTCTCAGAGTTTATTGCAGAGACGCTTTTACTGGAATATATGAGTTATCTTTCCATTGCGGCTGTAGCCCCTGCAGTTTTGCTGTCAGGGATTTTAGGAGTAATGAGAGGATATTTGCAGGGGATGGGGGCCATGACTCCTACGGTGCATTCAAGGCTTTTGGAAAAATTAATTATGTTTGTTGTATGCCTTCTTCTGGCAACGACATTATCCGCATATGGAAAAAAGGTAGCGGCTTTGCTCAGGAATACGGAATATGCGGCGGCATATGGGGCGATGGGTGCAGCAATGGGGGTTTCGATAGCTTGTGGATTCGGGTTGGCATATCTGTTATTGATCCGGCTGATTTATGCGGGGACATTTAAACAGCAGTTGGAAAACGATACTGCCAAATATGTAGAATCCAGTGGGCAGATCAGTTCGCTCTTTCTTTCCACGGGGCTTCCCTATATATTGTGCGCATTGCTTTATAATATGAATTATCTGGCGGAGCAGAGGATCTTTAATTACGCCATGAATAAGCAGGAGAAAGGAAGCTTAAGAGTGGCGCATTGGGGTATTTATTACGGGAAGTATAGTGTAGTAGTGGGCATTGCGGCCATCATCTGTACATTGGCTGCGGTTTATGGGATGCCCAAGATTGCCCAGATGTATGACAAACAGGAATATGGGGAAGTAAAATACCGGATAGGGAACATTGTACATAATCTGGCTGTTTTGACAATCCCATTTGCCGTGTGGACGGCAATGCTTGCCAAGCCGATCGTAGGAATGTTGTTTACCGGGGATCAGAATACGGCTGTCAAACTGTTGCAGACCGGTTCGTGCATTATCGTATTTTTCCCGTTTGCTTATTTTTTCATGTCGCTGCTGCAGAGGATGAGGAAGATAAAGATAGTGATCATGGGAGGCCTGGCGGCTTTTATTAGCCACTTGATCTTTCTGCTTGTCCTGATCAGCGTTACAAAGCTGGGGATCCAGGCAGTGGTTTTGGGTTTGTTGGTATTCTGGGCAGCGGTTTGTGTCATAGGCTTTATTGGAGTGATGCGGTATACCCAGTTTGTTCCGGAATGGATACGTACTTTTGGGATAACGGTAATTTCCGCGGGGGTCTCCGGGTTAGCTGGAATGCTCCTTAGTAAAGCCATGCTGTCCTGGGCGGGGAATATAATAACGTTTTTCGTGTGCTTTTTAATCTGTGCGGTTATTTATCTCGTATTGATGATATTGTTAAAAGGGATCAGGGAAGATGAGCTGGAAGATATGCCCGGGGGAAGGGTCCTGGCTGCCTTGGCGGAGAAGATGCATCTGCTATAAGTATGCAGGCATTTTTCTTTTACGCGCAGCGCGCATCCGAATAAGATTGTAAAATTTGGCTGATACTGTTTACAAAGGAGAATGGGAAATGAAATTTGTAAAACGTATCAGTCTATTTTTTATTTTACCGATGGGAATGTATGCCTTTGGTTTTTATTCCCATATGAAACTGCAGGAAGAGTTCTATCCGGGAAAGTTCGCCCGGACAGAAAGTGAGGAAAGGAATGCTGCGGCCAGTGAGAGTCCGCAAATTATCCCTGCTGCTATAGAGGAGGAGCAGGTGATCAGCGCAGATACCCAGTATATTATTGAAGAAGTGGATTTGAAAAAGGATACTTCGGTAGAAACAAAATGGAGGGTCCCGGATAAATATATCGGTATGAATAGACAGCAGTTTATAAAGGAAATGGAGCTGTATCAGCAATCCCCCTCGTTAAAAGATCAGGAGCTGGGGTTTGTCAGCGCGGAAGTGGTTTCCTTTTCCCAAAGGAGGGTGGTGGTACGTAAGAGCTATATTTTTAAAGAGGTATGCACCAGCTTTTATTTAGTGAATGAGAAAAATTATGTGGTGGTATATTGTGATGACTTGAGGACGGTTTATATGAATACGAATATTACGCTGGATTCTTTGCCGGATACATTAAAGCAGGAGATAATACAAAATAAATATATAGCAACGGAAGAAGAGTTGTACAATTTTTTGGAATCCTACTCCAGTTAAAAGAAAGGGCCTTTTTATCAATGCTGGTTTTAGGCTTTCTATGATACGGTGTTTTTCATCTGGATTTGCGCCGCTGCGAAGCAGCGGCATGGGGGTTAGCGTGAGAAGTGCTTCTAATCACTCGCAGCAGAGGCTGCTTCGCGAAGAAGTTCTACGACTTGCTTTGCAAGTCTTTCTCACACGGGAGAATGCCTAAAATACGGCATTCTCCCAGACAAGCTTGCTTGTCTGGGGATTTTGAGATTCCGCGAAGCGGGATCATGGGGGTAATAGGATTTGGGCATTACAAGGCCTGCTTTTTATCTGTAATAGGGATGTTGATTTTTACCTGCGCTACATATTCCTGCAGGCTTTCCGCCTGGGATAAGGATTGCGCTGCCATACCGTCGTTTTTGCTGGCAATATCCAAAAGAGAGATAAGGTTTTCATTGGCATGGGAAACGGCGCCTGTCTGTTCTTTTACCGTATCGGAAAGCTGACCGGAGATTTTCCGGTATTGCGTAGTCAGCGAGGCGATTTCCTGGAAAGTCTGGGCTGTCTGGTTTGCCGTTTTTAATCCGGCTTGTATCGTTTCCGAAGAACGGACGATCAGGTCTCCGGTTTGTTGGAGAGCATCGGCAGTCTGGCTGGAAAGATGATTGATCTCACCGGCAACAACAGCGAATCCCCGGCCTGCTTCGCCTGCTCTCGCCGCTTCAACGGAGGCGTTTAGGGACAGGAGGTTGGTCTGCCGGGAAATATTTTCAATTAGCATGCTGACTTTAGATATTTCCTCTACCGACGCATGAATCTGTGACATGGAGTCTAACATATTCTGCATATAACTATCTCCCAGGGCTGTTTTTTGACCTGCCAATTCGGCGCATTGTTCAATCTGGAGGACGTTTTCTTTATTTTTTTCAATGGAAGCAGTAATGGCAGCCATGTTTTCTTCCATATCGTGTAGGAGGGAGGTCTGCTCTCTGGATCCGTCCATAAGCTGTCTCGCATAACCGGACATGTCGGTAGAAGAGCGGTTCATCCGCATCATCGTCTTATTCAAGGCATCCGTAATATTGCTGAGGGAATGCTGTATGGAAATAAAATCCCCCCGGAAATCATCAGGAATATGAATGGTATAATCGCCAAGAGAGAGGGAACTTAGGCATAATTCGATATCCTGTATGTACTTTTTAAGGCTTGCGACCGTTTTGGAAAGAGCGTCCGTCAATATGCCCGTTTCATCATTGCTATGTGACAAGACGACTTCATCGTGTAAATTGCCGCCGGCCAGAGCCTGCAGCCGTTTGGTGGCATCAGCCAGAGGGCTGGCGATTTTCTGGGATACAGGAATAATATAGGCGGCTGCAATCAGTAAAAACAGGACGGACAGCAAAATGGACAGGAAAGTGGAGATTACTGTCGTACCCATAAATTCGTATTTTGGTGCATAGACGAACAGCGACCAGTTGGTTCCGGAGATTGGCGCGTAACCTGTGTAATAGTGTTTGGAACCAAGTTCCATCTTTGCGGAGCCGATTTGGAAAGAGGTTATTTTATCGAAGTATTCCTGGTTTTTGGAAGAGCCATACAAATCATAAATATTTTTCTTGTCAATGATATTCTCAAGATTCCTGTCTCCGATGATGTCCCCGTTTTCGTTTACGATGCAGGCGGTCCCTGTATTGCCGATAACAAGCTGGCTGATGACATCGTTAAGAAGATCATATTTGTAGCTTCCCACCAGATACCCGGCAATGCTGCCTTCATCGTCCTTTAATGGGATCCCTACGCAAAGCTGGAGTATGTTGTCATCGTAAAAGGGTTCCCCAATTACTATATTCCCGGTCTGGGATAGTAGGGCGTAATATTTTGTATCGGAAATAGTGGCGGGCGAAATATCGTCGCCATAAAGTTTTGAACCGGAAGCGTCATAGGCGGAAATCCAGACAAATTCAATCTGGCTTTTAATCTCCTGAAAACGCGCCTGCCTATCTTGCGCAGATACGGCATCGTCAAGAAAAAAGGATTCTTTTGATAAGTGAAACATCCGCTCGGTGAGCAGATGGAGGTTGGAGCTGATATTTTGTGCAGCGATCCTTGCAGTCATCTGCATATTGTCCAGCAGGACGGTATTGGTAGAACGGGCGCTTCCGATAGACATAATTGTAGTTATGAGTACCGTTACCAGAATGGAAACGGACATCACATAGAAAATAATTTTGTGTTTTAAATCCCGGTATTTTTTCATGATGAATCTCCTTTGTTCCATTTCTTAAAACTCTATTTTATCATAGCATATTTTAAGAGAGAATCAAGTGATAACCGGCAATACTTGATTTGTGTTTGACAACGGAATGAAGTTATAATAGTATGGAAAAGGACCGGATGCTCCATGACGTCTATACGGCATGGAGGGCGCCGGAAGTCTTGGGTTTGTGGAAAGGAAGGCCGGAGTGGGGAAAATTGCAGTAATTGGAGCAGGGGCGTCGGGGATGATGGCTGCGATTACAGCGGCCAGAAGCGGCGGGGATGTAACGGTATTTGAAAAGAATGAAAGAGTAGGAAAGAAAATCTTAGCTACCGGCAATGGAAAATGTAATTTTTCCAATAAGGATTTAAGTATAAACCATTATTATGGAAATAGGGATAAGCTCAAAGCCTGTTTTGACACATTTTCGGGAGAGGATACTTTGCATTTCTTTCAACAGGCAGGGATGCTTGTAAAAGAAAAAAGAGGCTGCCTATATCCATGGTCGGAGCAGGCTTCTACGGTGCTGGATATATTAAGGAAGGAAATGAAGGACGTAAAGACGGAACTTTCCGCAGAGGTTAAGGGTATTTCCCGGGATAAAAAAACGGGGAGATTTATAATTTCGACATTATCAGGAAAGGAAAAGGAAGGGTATGACGCCGTGATCCTTGCCTGTGGGGGATGCGCTGCTCCTAAGACAGGGTCGGACGGCGGCGGATTTGTCCTGGCAAAGAGGATGGGGCATCATATCGTTCCGACAGTTCCGGCTTTGGTCCAGTTAAGATGCAAGGATGGCTTTTTGAAGGCGGTGGCCGGCGTCAGGTGTGAGGCTAGGATTTCTTTATATGAAATAGGGAAAGAAGACCGGCTGGTACAGGAGGAAGAAGGGGAGCTGCAGTTTACGGACTATGGTATATCGGGAATCCCGGTTTTTCAGCTTAGCCGTCAGGCGGCATACCTGATGTATGAAGGAAGGAATGCGGCGGCGGTTATTGATTTGCTGCCTCAGATGGACGGCTCAACCTATGACGCCATGTGCATGGATAGGTTGAGGATGGCGGAAGATAAAACTTTGGAAGGATTTTTGCTGGGGCTTGGAAATAAAAAGATAAACCTGATGCTCATCAAAGAGGCTGGATATAAACCGGGGGACGTTGCAAAAGGGTTCGGGGAACGGCAGTTAAAGACTTTGCTTCTTTCCTATAAAAATCTGAGGGTGCATCTTTTATCGGCGAATTCCTTTGAACATGCACAGACGACAGCCGGAGGCGTAGATTTTAGCGAGGTGACGGAGGGATTGGAGTCTTTAAAGGCGCCGGGGCTGTATTTTGCAGGCGAGATACTGGATGTGGACGGCAGATGCGGCGGCTATAATCTGCAGTGGGCATGGACAAGCGGGTATATAGCGGGAAAAAATGCGGCAAAAAGAGCCTGCATGAAACGGGAAGTATAATAAGGAGTAAAATATGATTCGGATCAATCAGATCAGGCTTAGGCCAGGACGGGAAACGGATGAGGAAAAAGAAAAAATCCTGGAAGGAAAAATAAGAAAGCTTTTAAAAATAAAAGATAACCCTCCTTTTACCTTTGAAATCGTGAAATGTTCCATTGATGCAAGGAAAAAACCGGATATTTTTTATTCGTATACGGTGGATGTAAACGGTTTAAGGGAAGAGGAAACCATAAAAAGAATAAAGGGGAACCAGGTCAGCTTGGTATACCCGGTAAAATATCATTTTCCGGTTTCAGGGGAAAAATGCATGGAACATAGGCCGGTGATTGTGGGGGCGGGGCCTGCAGGACTGTTTTGCGGGTATATGCTTGCAAAGCATGGCTACCGTCCTATTATATTAGAACGGGGAATGGATGTGGATCGCAGGCGCAGGAAGACGGAGGGATTCTGGCAGACCGGGCGGCTGGATGAGGAATGCAATGTACAGTTTGGAGAAGGCGGGGCAGGCGCTTTTTCCGATGGGAAATTAAATACATTAGTAAAGGATAAAGAGGGAAGAAGCAGGGAAGTGTTGTCTGTTTTTGTGGAGGCCGGAGCCCCGGAGAATATCCTATATGAAGGGAAGCCTCATATAGGTACGGATATCCTGGCGGATGTAGTGAAAAATATGCGTAAAAAGATAACCGCATACGGGGGCGAGATTTATTTTTGTACGAAAATGGTGGATTTGTGTATAGAAAGCGGCCGCGTTAAGGCAGTGGCTATAGAAAGGCGGGGGCAGGAAGAAGCTTCTTCGGCTGCGGCCAGGGAAGAAATAGAAACCGATACGGTGGTACTGGCAATCGGCCATAGTGCAAGGGATACCTTTGAAATGCTGTACCAAAAAGAGATACCTATGGAGGCCAAGGCTTTTGCCGTAGGGTTCCGGGTGGAGCATCCTCAGGGATTGGTGAACCGTTCCCAGTATGGGGTGGAAGAACCGGAATCCCTTCCGCCTGCTTCCTACAAATTGGCGGCGCAGACGAAGGAAGGGAGAGGGGTATATTCCTTTTGTATGTGTCCGGGAGGATATGTGGTAAATGCTTCTTCGGAAGAAGGGCATCTGGCGGTGAACGGGATGAGCTACAGCAAACGGGACGGGCGGAATGCGAATAGTGCGGTGATCGTTTCCGTCTCGCCAAAAGACTATGGCAGCAGCCATCCCCTTGGAGGGATCGCGTTCCAGAGGAAATTGGAAAAACGTGCCTATGCAGCCGGACATGGAAAGGTGCCGGTAGAGTATTACGGAGATTTTAAGAAGGCGGTATGGGAAAAAGAGGATATGGGAAGAGAAGGAGAGAAGATTACCGGACAGTACGGCCCTCAGATCAAAGGAGAATGGCAGTTTGGCAATGTGCATGATATTCTGCCGGAAGCTTTAAACCGCGCTTTTGTAGAGGGCATGGAAGCTTTTAACCGGAAGATCCCGGGCTTTGGGGCAGAAAATGTGATTCTGTCGGGAGTGGAGAGCCGAACATCGTCCCCGGTCCGCATTTGCAGGGATGAAAGAGGGCAATCGGGGATTACCGGTTTGTATCCTTGCGGGGAGGGGGCCGGCTATGCCGGAGGCATTATGTCGGCAGCGATGGACGGCATCCGTATGGCGGAACAGATTGCCCGGATATACCGGCCCTTTACTGCAAAAGATAAATAGAAGAAAGGGGCGGGATGGCATTGATGAAGGAAAACGCTGATTGGATTGCTTTTCGGCAGAAGCTGAAAGATAAAAAAAGGATTGTTGTAAAAATAGGCTCATCTTCCCTGCAGCATCCGGAAACCGGGGATTTGGATTATACAAAGCTGGATGTGCTAGTCAGGGAACTTTGTGATATGCGTAATAAAGGAAAAGATGTGGTCTTAGTAACTTCCGGCGCAATTGCCGTAGGGAAGAAAGCGGTATGCTTAAAAGACCGTTGTCAACCGGGGGAGAGTACGATTGCGGAGAAGCAGGCATGCGCCGCCATAGGGCAAGCCAGGCTGATGATGATATATCAGAAAATCTTTGCGGAGTATAATCAAGTGGCGGCCCAGATTTTAATGACAAAAAATACCATTGTAGATAACTTAAATAGATACAATGCCCACAACACATTTTCCGAGCTTTTCAAATTGGGGGCGGTCCCTATTGTAAATGAAAATGACACGGTCGCTACTTATGAGATTGAATTCGGGGATAATGACAGCCTTTCCGCCATTGTGGCCGCATTGGTGGGGGCGGATCTCTTGATCCTCCTGTCGGATATTGACGGGCTGTATACGGATGATCCAAGGAAAAACAAAGATGCGGAATTCATCCGGGTGGTAGAAGAGTTAAATCATGAGTTGATGGAAATGGGAAAGCCGTCTACCGGGAGCAGCGTGGGGACCGGAGGGATGAATACGAAGCTGGTTGCGGCAAAGATAGCGACAAGCTCCAATATTGATATGGTAATTGCCAACAGCAGGGATATTAAAGTGCTGCATCGCATCCTGGATGGGCAGGATATCGGCACTTTGTTTGTAGGCAATCAGAACACTTATTTTGATCTACCGGAATTTGTGGAGAAGATGCATTCCTGACAGGCGACGGTTAATAAAAAGGAGAAAGAAAAAATGGACAGCATGGAAATGAAAATTGCGCGGATTAACGAGCTATACCGTAAATCCAAAGCGGAAGGGCTGACGGAAGAGGAAAAAAAGGAACAAGCCGCATTGCGAAGCGAATATATTGCCAGGATACGCGCCAGTCTTAGAGGGCAGCTAAATCAAATGGATATTCAGGAAAAAGACGGTTCCATTACCAATCTGGGAGAAAAATATGGAGACAAAAGCACACATTAGGAAAAAGATGTTGATGCTTCGGGACGGGATGGGCAAGGAAGAGCGGGATAAGAAAAGCGGTATGGTTATGGGATGCATAATGGGAACCCGTTGGTACCAGGATGCGGACATCCTGCTGGTTTATGCAGCATATCGGAGCGAAGCGGATACCGGAGTCCTGATAAAAAAAGCCCTGGAAGAAGGAAAGCGGGTATACTGCCCGAAAGTGAAGGGGGAGAGTATGGACTTTTACCGTATCTATTCTAAAGAAGATTTAAGGGAAGGATATTGCGGGATAAAAGAACCCCCGGGAGGATCGGAACGGTTATTTACAAAAGAAGATGCGGACAAAAACCGGTGCCTGATGCTTATGCCGGGCAGCAGTTTTGACAAGGAAGGGAACCGGATTGGTTATGGGAAGGGATATTATGACAGATATCTGGAAAAATTCCCGGATATCCCTACTGTCGGGGTATGCTTTGATTGTCAGGTGCAGGAGAGGATCCCGGCAGACGTGCATGATAAAAGGGCGGATAAAGTAGCGACGGAAAAGGGCATTTATGAAAGCGGAGGAAGAAGAAAGGATAAAGTCATGGATTTAGGGCAAATGGGAAAAAGGGCGGCAGACGCAAAGTATCTGTTGCAGAGCCTGTCGCCGGAAAAGAAAAAACAGGCTCTTTTAGCGGCGGCAGATGCATTGATTGCTGATACAGGCTGTATTTTGCAGGAGAATGGAAAAGATATCAGACGGGGGGAGGCGAATGGTATGCATCCCGGGATGATAGACCGCCTGCGCTTAAACAGGGAAAGGATCCTTGCAATGGCGGAGGGATTAAGGCAAGTGGCAGATCTGGAAGACCCGGTAGGGGAGGTGATAGAGACTTTTACCAGGCCTAACGGATTGGTCATCCGTAAAAAAAGAGTGCCTTTTGGCGTCGTTGGCATTATTTATGAATCCCGCCCCAATGTAACGGCGGATGCTTTCGGCTTATGTTTCCGGTCTGGCAATGCCGTCATCTTAAAAGGGGGGAGCGACGCCCTGCAGTCGAATATTGCAGTGACGGCATCCATCCGGAGGGCCTTGAGGGAACAGGGGATTTGTGAGGACGCCATTCAATTGATCGAAAGCACGGATCGGGAAGTAGCTGCAAGCTTTATGAGGTTGAACCAATATGTGGATGTACTGATTCCCAGGGGAGGGGCCGGGCTGATCCGCCGTGTGGTGGAGGACAGTACCATTCCGGTAATTGAGACAGGGACGGGGAACTGTCATATTTATGTGGATGAATATGCGGATTTGAAAAAAGCCCTGCCCATTATTATCAATGCAAAGACACAGCGCATCGGCGTCTGCAATGCCTGCGAATCACTGGTAATTCATAAAAGCATAAAGGACGGCTTTTTGCCGGAACTGGCAAAGGCATTAAGGGAAAATCATGTGGAAATGCGCGGGGACGAAACCGTATGCGGAATCATAGAAGATGCAGTGCCTGCGGCGCAGGAAGATTACGGCAGGGAATATCTGGATTATATTGTGTCCATAAAGACGGTGGATAGTATTGAGGAGGCCATTGGGCATATTAATCAATACAGTACGAAGCATTCCGAGGCAATCATAACGGAAAACAGGGAAAACGCCGATCGGTTTTTAAATGAAGTGGATGCGGCCTGTGTATATGTGAATGCATCCACCCGTTTTACGGATGGTTTTGAATTTGGTTTTGGAGCGGAAATAGGGATCAGCACCCAGAAAATGCATGCCAGGGGGCCGATGGGGCTTAGGGAACTGACTTCTTATAAATATACGATTGAAGGAAATGGACAGATACGTCCTTAAGGCGTCTTTTCGGAGAACCTTCCGAGGGGATGCGGTACTGTACGCAAAAGGAAATGGCTGCTGATGCAGCCATTTCCTTTTGCGTGAGTCTGCGTTTTGACGCACGCTGTTTATTCTGATTTTACTTCTTTCCACAGGCTGTTATACATTTGATCCGCTTCTTCTCCCAAGTACCGATAGGTTTCCAGATTCTGGTACTGGTTTAGATCCGGAAAAGCGATGGATGAATTGCGGATATCGTCATCTTCGATCAGCTCCCTGGCCGCATCGTTGGGAGTAGAGTAGGTAATATATTCAAAGTTCATCAGGGCGATATCCGGACGGCACATGAAATCAATAAATTTTTCGCCGTTTTCTTTATTGGGCGCGTTTTTTGCGATGACCCAGGAATCAATCCATACATTGGTGCCTTCTTTCGGGATGACATATTCCAAATCGGGGTTTTCGCGCTGGGTATAAATGGCCTCTCCGGAATAAATAACTCCGATGGCGGCTTCATTGCCGATCATTTTATCCCTTACCTGATCCACTACATAAGCCTGGACTAAGGGTTTTTGTAAAATAAGGGAATTTTTTGCCTTTTCCAGTTCCCCGGCATCGGTAGAGTTCATGGAATAGCCGTTTAGTTTTAAGCCAACCATAAAAGCATCCCGGACGGAGTCCTGCATTAGAATATTGTCCTGATACTGTTCATCCCAAAGGACGCTCCAACTGTCAATCGGCTCGCTGACCATGGTTTTGTTGTAGAGGATGCCTACCGTACCCCAGCAGTACGGGACGGAATATTTGTTTTCCGGGTCGAATTCTTTGGATCTGTCCCAGTATTGTGCGCCGATATTGGCTTTGGCATTTGGTATATTGTCAAAATTAAGTTCTGCCAGCAGACCATGTTCCATCATTTTCTGGATCATATAATCGGAGGGGCAGATGACATCATACTGTGTAGCTCCGGCTTCTACCTTTGGGAACATGATTTCATTGGTTTCAAATTCGTCATAGATAACCTGTATCCCTGTCTCTGCTTCAAAAAGGCTGATAACTTCCGGATCCAGGTATTCTCCCCAGTTATAGACGATAACCTCCCCGTTTTTGCCTTCTGCACTGTTTCCGCACCCTGCAGAAAATAGAAATAATACCATGCATATAGATAAAAAGAATATTTTGTTCATTCTGGATTTCATGTTGATTCCTCCCTGTGTTCCGTTTATTTTTCTTTCGGCGCTTTATTGATAAGGAATAAAAGAAAAAGCACCGTGATGAAAATGATGGTCGATAAGGCATACATTTCCGGTTTGATCCCTTTTTTGACTTCGGTATAGATTTTGGTGGAAAGGGTATCCACGCCGGCTCCTTTGGTAAAGTGTGTAATGATAAAGTCATCCAGGGACATGGTAAAAGCCATAAGGAAGCCGGAAAGCACGCCGGGAAAAATATCAGGGAAAACCACTTTAAAAAAAGCATGGACAGGGGATGCCCCAAGATCCAGGGCGGCTTCGTAAGTGCTTGGGTTCAATTGTTTCATCCGTGGCATAATACATAAAATCACGTAAGGGATATTAAAAGTAATATGGGCTAAGAGAATGGTACCCATGCCGAATTTTATCCCGAAACTAATGAAAAGGAGCATGAGCGAGATTCCCGTGACAATATCCGCATTCAACATCGGGATATTGGTGATGCCTATTATGACGGCGCGTTTGCGCTTCCCCATTTTGTTTATGGCGATACACGCCACTGTGCCGATGACGACGGCCGTCATGGACGATACAAGGGCGATAAAAAGCGTGTTCCATAATGCCTGCATAATTTCCCGGTTATCGAAAAGCGAAGTATACCATTTCAAAGTAAGCCCGCCCCATTTCGACCGGGTGCGGCTGGCGTTGAAGGAAAGAGCCATCAGCGTACCGATGGGCGCATACAGGAAAACAAATATGAGGAAAATATAAATCCTTTTAAGCGTTACTTTTATCATAAAATCCTCCATTCTTGCGTAGCCTGTGAAAAATCTGTTTTTCACAGTAAGCTGCCCTCCCCATCCTTATCGAAGATAGCGGAAGCCGCCATATTTACGATGATAAAAATCATCAGCACGATGGACAGGCCGCTCCCCAAATGCCAGTTGCCTGCCTGTGTGAATTCTTCCTCAATGACATTTCCGATCAGTAGTATTTTGCTTCCGCCTAAGAGCTTGCTGATAACGAAAGTAGTAAGGGCGGGGATAAAAACCATCGTAATCCCGCTGATGATGCCAGGGATGGACAGCGGAAGGGTGATCTTAAAAAAAGTCTGTATACGATTGGCTCCCAGATCTTTTGCTGCATTTACTACATTGGGATCGATTTTTACCAGGGAATTGTAAATGGGCAGCACCATAAAAGGGAGGAAATTGTATACCATGCCTAGGATGATGGCATAAGGGGTATTAATGATATTCAATGCCGGCAGATGGAAGAAAGCGAGAATATTGTTGATGACGCCCGTCTTTTCCAGCAAGGCCTGCCATGCCAAAGTGCGCAGCAGGAAATTCATCCACATAGGGAGGATAAAGATCAATACGATGAAGCTGTGCTGGCTCACATTCATATTAGCCAGTATCGCTGCTAAAGGATATGCCAGAAAAAAGCAGATCATCGTGCTGATCAATGATAAGCCGAGGGATATCCACAAAGCTTTGGCATGTTCCGCGCTCATAATTGCCGTTACATTATCGATTGTGAAAGCCCCTGTTTTGTCTGTCAGGCCATAATAGAATACCATTCCAAGAGGAACGATGATAAAAATGACAGCCCAGACGATGTATGGTGAGGAAAGGAGTTTCCCCGTGAGTCCGTTATTCTTCAATTGCCGCCGCCTCCTCGTCTTCCGATGCCGGTTTGTTCATGATCTGGATGTTGAAAGGATCCACTTTAATGCCCACTTTTGTGCCTACGGGGAACATGCCCGTAGAATGCACCAGCCATTCAAAACCGCCCGCCATGACTTCCATTTCGTAATGCACTCCTTTGAAAATAAGATGAGTGACCATTCCCTGCAGTGCGCCTTCCTCCGGCGTTACCAGTTCCACGTCTTCCGGGCGTATGACCACATCCACCGGCCTGTTGCGTCCAAAACCGATATCCACGCAGGCAAACCTGACCCCCAGGATGGAAACGAGCTTATCTTCTAACATCACTGCATCAATGATGTTGCTGTCCCCGATAAAATCGGCGACAAAAGCATTTTCCGGTTCATTGTAAATAGTTTCCGGCGTACCTACTTGCTGGATATAGCCTTGGTTCATGACCACAATGGTGTCGGACATGGTTAGCGCTTCCTCCTGGTCGTGGGTTACGTAAATAAAGGTAATGCCGAGTTCATTTTTCAGGCGGATAAGTTCGTATTGCATATCCTGACGGAGTTTTAGGTCAAGGGCGCCTAAAGGTTCATCCAGAAGGAGGACCTTCGGTTCATTGACAATAGCTCTTGCAATAGCGATGCGTTGCTGTTGGCCGCCGCTTAGGGAGTCGGGCATGCGTTTTTCAAATCCTTCCAGATTGACCAGTTTCAAGGCATATTTGATTTTGTCATTTATGTATGTTTTCGGTTTGTTTTTTATTTTCAGCCCAAAGGCAATGTTTTCCGCAATATTCATATGGGAAAAAAGGGCGTATTTTTGGAATACGGTATTTAACTGGCGTTTGTTGGGGGGGAGGGTAGTAATATCCTGATTGTCGAAAACGACACGGCCCATATCGGGGGTCACGAACCCGCCGAGAATGCGTAGCGTTGTCGTCTTGCCGCAGCCGCTGGGGCCTAAAAGGGTCAGGAATTCATTTTCATGGATGTTGAGGTTCAGTTCATCCAGCACTATTTCACCGTCATAGGATTTGGATATATCGACCAGATTAATTAGTTCTTTACTCATCTTGGATACCTCCGGTATATGATCTTTCTTAAGTAAATAGGGAATAGCCGTAGCGCTTTAAAAACTGGGGGGCGAGCTGACCCACAAAATGACGGCCCCTGTTTTTGGGCTTGCCGTTATGTAGTGGGTAGTGTTGGGGATAAAATAGAAAGATTCCCCTTTTTTTGCCCTTATCGTTTTTTTGCCCATGACGACTGTAATGCTTCCGGACAGCACATAGCCGAATTCTTCCCCTTCGTGGGGGTTATCCGGATAAGTGGAACCGCCGGGTTTTAAGGTAAGACGGATCGGCTCCATAATATTTTTCTGCGCATTCGGGATGATCCATTCTACCGTGTTGCCAAGCTCTTCGTCCACTTTTTCAAAATAATCCGAATCGTGGAAGACGATTTGCTCTTCCTTAGGGCTTTCGGCAAAGAATTCCTGTATGTCTGTGCCGAGACATTGGAGGATATCCACTAGCGTCGCAATGGAGGGGGAGGTGAGATCCCTTTCCAACTGGGAAATGAAGCCTTTGGATAGTTCGCACCGGCCTGCCAGCTCTTCCTGGGTTAATCCTTTTTGTATTCTTAATTCCTTTAATCTGTTTCCTATTTTCATCGTGTCCGCATCTCTTGAAATTAAATGATAATAAACATAAAGTTTACTGTTACTAAACAAACGCTGATACTCATTATACTAGGAGTTGCACGGATGTCAATAGGGAATGACAAAAAAATAGAAATGTGTTACAATAAATGAAATATTCTATATTTATGGAGGAGAGCGGTCCGATGGAAAAAGGAAAATATGTGGCGTATGTTTCAACCTATACGATGGGCAAGGGCGACAAACACGGGATTAAGATTTATGATGTGGACATGGAAAATGGAAGACTGTATGCAAAAGACCAGGTAGAAATCACGAATTCTTCTTACGTAACGATCTCCCATAATAAGAAGTATCTTTATTCGATCACGGATTTTGGCGTAGAGGCATTCCGGATATTGCCGGACGGCGAACTCAAGCTGATCGGCCATGCATCCATTAACGGGATGAGAGGATGTTATTTATCGACGGATTATGATGACAAATATCTGTTCGTAGCAGGGTATCATGACGGGAAGATTACCGTACTTAGGCTGAACGAAGATGGATCCGCAGGGGATATTACGGATGAGATTTTTCATAAAGGGCTGGGAAGCATTGCGGAGAGGAATTTCAGGCCCCATGTGAATTGCGTAAAGATGACGAGGGATAATAAATATCTTTGCGCTGCGGATCTGGGCATGGATCATGTAAAAGTATACCGCCTGGATAAGGAAAAAGGGACATTGAATCTGGCGGACGTCATCAGGAGCGAGCAGGAATCGGCGCCCAGGCATTTAAAATTTTCGCCGGACGGCACGTTGCTGTATATTGTCCATGAGTTAAAGAATTATATCGATGTATATGGTTATCGGGAAGTGAACAATAACCCGGAATTTGAAAAACTGCAGACGGTTTCTACGCTGAATGATTACCATGCCAGCGGTTCTGCGGCGAGTGCGCTGAATTTCTCTACGGATTATCATTATATGGTAAGTTCCAATGCAGGGGACAACAGCGTCGTGGTATACCGGATTGATTTTGAGAGCGGGCTGTTGTCAAAAGTACTGTGTCTTCCGATCAGCGGGGACTATCCCAAAGATGCAGCCCTTTTCCCGGATAATAAGCATCTGGTGTCTTTAAATCATGAATCCGACACGATGACATTTTTCAACGTGGATATGGAAAAAGGGCTTCTTGTAATGAACGGGCCGGAAATCAAAGTGGATAAACCCAATTGTATTATTTTCCATAAGCTGGGTTAGCAGTATAAAAATCTTTCAGATAGGAAATGCGGGAAGACATATTCCCTATCATAGCGTCCGCCAGCGTGAGGGCAGCCATTGCTTCCACTACGACTACGGCGCGGGGTACGATGATGGGGTCATGTCTTCCTTTTATTTGGATACGTATATTTTCCCCGTTTTTATTCACGGTTTCCTGTTCCTGAAAGATAGAGGGAGTAGGTTTTATGTAGGCGCGCAGGATGATTTCCGATCCATCGCTGATGCCGCCTAAGATTCCGCCGGCATGGTTTGTTTTCTTCATGATTTTCCCGTTTTCGGAAAAGAAGAAATCATTATTGGAGGAACCGTTTGCAAAGCTGGCCTTAAAGCCGTCGCCGATTTCAAAAGCTTTGACGGCGCCGATGGACATGACGGCTTTTGCCAGATTGGCGTCCAGTTTTTCAAAGACCGGATCGCCGATGCCGGCGGGCAGCCCTTGGATGCGGCACTCGATAACGCCTCCGGCAGAATCCTTGTTGGCCATGCAGGAAGCCAGATATTTTCCCGCCCTTTCATCCGCTTCGTAATCCGGCATACAGGTAGGGGTTTTTAAAATGGCTTCTTTATGGAAAGAACTTTTGTTGATATGGATGGGGCCGATAGATTGGGTATAGGCATAAACCTGTACTCCGAGTTCGTTTAAAATCCTGGCGGCCACGGCGCCGGCGGCCACTCGGCCGATAGTCTCCCGTCCGGAAGAACGTCCGCCGCCCCGATAATCGCGGAAGCCGTATTTTGCGTCAAAAGTATAGTCTGCGTGGCCGGGCCGGTAATAGGAGGCGATTTCGCTGTAATCCCGGGATTTCTGGGAGGTATTCCTTACGATAAGGGAGATGGGGGAGCCGGTGGTAAGACCGTCAAAGACTCCGGAGAGGATTTCCACAAGGTCATCCTCCTTGCGGGGGGTGGAAATCTGCGTCCGGCCGGGTTTTCGCCGGTCTAAATAGTCTTGGATGTCCTTTTCGCAAAGGGGCAGGCCGGCCGGACAGCCGTCAATGACTACGCCTAAAGCTTTACCGTGGGATTCGCCCCAAGTGGATATTTTTAAAAATGTGCCGAAAGTTGAACCTGACATAAGCAACTCCTTTTCTATCCGATGTTGTTTTGATTTTCTTATAGGATTGAGGCGCCAAAGGATTTTTATCCAAAATCCTGAAGGCATCTTAATCATTATATAGAAAGAAAGAGTGGGTGGCAATAGTTTGTACCGGATATCTTGCGCGGCGGGGATGGATATGGTAAAGTGGATATGCATTGCCGAATCAGGCGAAGTGGATTGGTTTATCCGGAAAGGTGATGGAAAGGGAAAGGTATGTATCGGTTATTAAAGCAAGAAGGCAGGGCGAAGAGAGGGGAATTCCATACGGTACATGGAGTCATTCAGACGCCGGTATTTATGAATGTAGGGACGGCTGCGGCAATTAAAGGGGCTGTTTCCACGGAAGACCTGGAAGGCATAAAAACACAAGTGGAGTTGTCCAATACGTATCATCTCCATGTGAGGCCGGGAGATGGGATTGTAAAGAAAATGGGAGGGCTTCACAAATTTATGTCGTGGGATAAGCCTATTTTGACAGATTCAGGGGGATTTCAGGTTTTTTCGCTGGCTTCGTTGAGGAAGATAAAGGAAGAAGGGGTTTATTTTAATTCCCATATCGATGGCCGGAAGATTTTTATGGGGCCGGAGGAAAGCATGAGGATACAGTCCAACCTTGCTTCAACGATAGCCATGGCCTTTGATGAATGTCCTTCCAGCCGGGCGGACAGGAAGTATGTGCAGGCATCCGTGGAACGGACCACCCGGTGGCTGGCGCGCTGTAAAGAAGAAATGAGCCGTTTGAACAGCCTGGATGATACGATTAACAGGCAGCAGATGCTCTTTGCCATTAATCAGGGCGCTGTTTTTGCGGATATCCGCATAGAACATGCAAAACGGATCGCGGAGATGGAATTGGACGGTTATGCGGTAGGAGGGCTGGCAGTAGGGGAGAGCCATGAGGAGATGTATTATATATTGGAAGAAACCGTTCCCTATCTGCCGGTGGAAAAACCTACTTACCTGATGGGAGTCGGAACTCCGGCGAATATTTTGGAAGGGGTGGAAAGAGGGGTAGACTTTTTTGACTGCGTATATCCAAGCAGGAACGGGCGCCACGGACATTTATATACGAATCTGGGAAAAATTAATTTATTTAACGCTCAATATGAAACCGATGGCCGGCCGATAGAAGAAGGCTGCGACTGTCCTGCCTGCCGGCGTTATTCCCGTGCGTATATCCGCCATTTGCTTAAGGCAAAAGAAATGCTCGGGATGCGGCTTTGCGTCCTCCATAACTTATATTTTTACAATACGATGATGGAAGAAATCAGGAACGCCCTGGATCATAATTGTTTTGCGGAATACAAAAAGAATAAGCTTGCGAAAATGCAGGCTTCGTCGTTATCATAAATCGGCTGATAAAGAAATTTATCCACAAAGTACTTGTTTTCTCCCCCGTTTTTGTGTATGATGTCTATTAAGCCGTTTCCAGGCTGGAGTGAAGATAAAGTTTAGGAGGAATTACGAATGGGTATACTGTTGGCAGAAGGCGCGGCAGGCGGAGATGGAATGGGCGTTATTATGATAATAGAAATCGTACTGATTTTTGTTGTTTTTTATTTCATTATGCTCCGTCCGCAGAAAAAAGAGCAGAAAAGAGTGGCAGCTATGCTGGCTGCACTTGAAATAGGGGATTTCGTCCTGACAAGTAGCGGCATGTACGGCACGGTGATCGATATTACGGATGATACGGTGATTGTAGAATTCGGCAGCAACAAAAACTGCCGCATACCTATGCAGAAATCAGCAATTGCACAGGTGGAAAAATCAGAGGCAGAAGGAAAGTAATCATTATAAAAACGTCAATACCTTAGGTGATTTTAAAATTTGTTGAAACTCCTAGTATTGGCGTTTTTATGTGGGAACCCATACACATAGACTTGAATTTTGGGATATTATACGATATTATGTTACAAGTAGGCTTTTATACTTTACTACGGCAAAGGATTGTGGATTTATAAACAAAGAATAAATATAAGGAGCGGATAATATCATGGAATTGAAAATCGCATGTATTGCGGGCGACGGCATAGGGCCGGAGATCGTGGGGGAAGCAAGAAAAGTATTGGATGCAATAGCAAAGCGTTATGGTCATGAAATAAAATATACGGATATTTTAATGGGCGGGGCTTCTATTGACGTCCATGGAACCCCTTTAACTAAGGAAGCGGTGGAAGCGGCGAAAACGGCGGACGCAGTACTGATGGGATCTATTGGCGGGGATGCGTCGACTTCCCCATGGTATAAGCTGCCCCCAAGCCTAAGGCCTGAGGCGGGGCTTCTTGGCATCCGCAAGGCATTAAACCTTTTTGCGAACCTGCGTCCTGCGGTCTTATATCCGGAACTTTCCGGGGCATGCCCGTTAAAGGCGGAAATCAGCGACAAGGGGTTTGATATGCTGATCATGAGGGAGCTGACCGGCGGGCTTTATTTTGGAGATAGGAAAACTGTGGAAGAAGACGGGGTGAGAAAAGCCATCGATACCCTTGTGTATGATGAGAACGAAATCCGCCGCATTGCGGTGAAAGGTTTTGATATCGCAAGAAAGAGAAAGAAAAAAGTAACCAGCGTGGATAAGGCCAATGTGCTGGATTCTTCAAGGCTTTGGAGAAACGTGGTGGAAGAAGTGGCAAAGGGCTACCCGGATGTGGCGCTGGAGCATATGCTGGTGGACAACTGCGCGATGCAGCTTGTGAAAGACCCGTCGCAGTTTGACGTGATCCTGACGGAAAATATGTTCGGGGATATTCTTTCCGATGAAGCGAGCATGGTAACCGGATCCATAGGGATGCTGGCTTCCGCATCATTAAATGATACGAAGTTCGGATTGTATGAGCCAAGCCATGGGTCAGCCCCGGATATCGCAGGCAAGGATATTGCCAATCCGATTGCCACTGTATTATCGGCGGCTATGATGCTTAGGTATTCTTTTGACTTAGACAAAGAAGCGGACGCGGTGGAAGCGGCTGTAAAAGAAGTATTGAAAGAAGGCTACAGGACGACGGACATTATGTCGGAAGGCTGCCGGGAAGTGTCCTGTACAAAGATGGGTGATTTACTTGTGGAAAAATTGTGCAAATAGGAAATGGTTCCATAATTTTCTATCGGACAAAGAAAATAGGCTGTTTGCCTTATGGTTTGTGTGGATGGCGGTCTATTACTGCTATCGGATGTTTTCTTTGACGCCATGGTACGATGAACTGTATACATATTATTATTTCATCAGCAGGGGGCCTGTTTATGCGGCCATTCATTGGCCTTTGCCGAATAACCATGTGGGCTATTCGGTCCTTTCCGGATTCTTTGATCTGTTGGGCAATCCGATCCTGGGGCTAAGGGGAGTGTCCTATTTAGCTGCATTGGCAAATCTGGCGCTGCTTTACCGGATAGGGAAAATGTGTTTTTCAAAAGGATGGTCTTTTTGCTGTGTTGTCTTATATTCTTGTATGCAGCTTGTCAACCAGTTGGCGGTACAGGGCAGGGGGTATACATTGGCAGTCTCCTGTTTTCTGACGGCTGTTTTTATGTTGCAGAAGATTGGTTGGAAGGAAGAGGAAGGGACGGGGAAAGGCTTTGGGACAAAAAAGGATGGCAAGTATTATATTATTTTCTCGCTATCCTTAACCTTAGGGCTGTATATTCTGCCAAGCAGCGTGTACTGGGTGATTCCGGTATGTATAGCAGGAGGGCTGTTCCTGCTTTGTTATCAAAAAACCAGAAGGCTGGTTTTACTAATCATAAGCAGCGTGATCGCTGCATGGCATACGCTGCTCTTGTATATGCTTATCTGGCTGGCGATCGGCTCCAATTTGTTAAGCAAGGCGGAGGACGGGTTTTTTTACGGGCAAGGACATATAGCCATTATCCGATCGGCCCCTTTTTTGGCTTTTAAGACAGGCATGGATTATATGTTGTCTACGCCATATATACAGAGTGTGGAAAGGGAAGGGTATTTTGCCAAACTGGCAGGGTGGTTCCGGTCTTTGTTTGATTTATATTATCCGGATATGGGGGAAGTTTTGCTGGTTGTTGCGGCTGTTGGTTTGGCGTTTACAATCCGGCGTGCATATAAGGCATATAAAGAAGGATGCAGGGAACGTTTTTTTCTCCTGCTTTTTATTGCAACAACCTTGCTGCTTATGCCGGCGTTTTTGACAATACAGTGCGCATTGCCTTATTTCCGGGTTTTTTCCTATATCGGGATCCCGCTTTCCATGTTGCTTTGTGCGCTGTTGCAGGGGATTGCCGGTAAATGCAGCGGATTGCCTGGCTTCCCCGTATGGAAGGCGGCGGGGGCGGTCTGTGCATTATTGGCAATTGTATTGCTGCTTTCCAAGGGGTATAATAATGAGTACGGTTTGTCTGAATATTATGCAAAGGATGCTTTGGACAAAGCGGATGTGGAGATAGGCGGGAATATATGCGTTACCGACTGCTATCAGCAGTATCTGCTGAAATTTTACTATGGCTTGGAATGTGAAAATATTGTAGTGGAAGGAACGGATATATTGCTTTTACATAAAGAAATGACTATTCCGGGCGGCAGTTTCCGCTGGGAGTTTTATCATACTTATGATACGATTCCCTGGGATGTGGTAGAAGAGGGGATGCAGCCTGTTTATGAAAATGAAGAATATATCGTTTATAGAAGAAAATAAAAAGAAAAACAGGAAAAAAAGTTAGGAGAGATGAGAAATGAGAAGCGATTCCGTAAAAACAGGCGCCCAGCAGGCGCCTCACAGAAGTTTGTTCAATGCACTTGGCTATACCGAGGAAGAAAGGAAACGGCCGATGATAGGCATTGTAAGTTCTTATAACGAGATTGTACCGGGCCATATGAATCTGGATAAGATTGTGGAAGCGGTCAAGCTCGGCGTTGCTATGGCAGGCGGGATGCCGGTGGTCTTCCCTGCGATTGCCGTGTGTGACGGGATTGCAATGGGGCATATTGGAATGAAATATTCCCTGGTTACTAGGGACCTGATTGCGGACAGTACGGAATGCATGGCTTTGGCCCACGGTTTTGACGGCCTTGTCATGGTGCCGAACTGCGATAAAAACGTGCCGGGGCTTTTGATGGCGGCGGCAAGGCTGAATATCCCTGCGATTTTCTGTTCCGGCGGCCCGATGCTGGCGGGAAGGGTAAAAGGGGAAAAGAGAAGCCTTTCTTCTATGTTTGAAGCGGTAGGAAGCGTGGCGGCAGGAACGATGTCCATGGAAGAACTTTGTGAGTTTGAGGAAAAAGTATGTCCGACTTGCGGCTCCTGCTCCGGCATGTATACGGCGAATTCCATGAATTGTTTAACGGAAGCGCTGGGAATGGGGTTAAAGGGCAACGGGACGATTCCGGCGGTATATTCGGAAAGGATCCGTCTGGCAAAGCATGCAGGCATGAAGATTATGGAATTGGTGGAAAAGGATATCAAGCCAAGGGATATTATGACGGAAAAGGCATTTTTAAATGCTTTGCGGATGGATATGGCCTTAGGCTGTTCCACGAACTCCATGCTTCACCTTCCGGCAATCGCGCATGAGGCCGGGGTGGAACTGGATCTGGAAGTGGCCAATAAACTTTCGGCGGATACGCCGAATTTATGCCATCTGGCTCCTGCAGGCCCTACTTATATGGAAGATTTGAACGAGGCGGGCGGCATCTATGCGGTAATGAATGAATTGAGTAAAAAAGGTTTATTGTATACGGATCTGATGACTGTGACAGGAAAGACGGTGGGGGAGAATATAAAAGGGTGTATTAACAAAAACCCGGAAGTCATCCGTCCTTTGGAGAACCCTTATAGTGAAACGGGCGGCATTGCCGTGCTGAAAGGCAATCTTGCGCCGGATTCCTGTGTGGTAAAGCGTTCTGCGGTAGTACCGCAGATGATGGTACATGAAGGGCCGGCAAGAGTATTTGACTGTGAAGAAGATGCGATCGAAGCCATTAAAGGCGGAAAAATCGTGGAAGGGGATGTGGTGGTCATCCGCTACGAGGGGCCCAAAGGCGGCCCTGGCATGAGGGAAATGCTAAATCCCACCTCGGCCATTGCAGGAATGGGGCTTGGAGCCAGCGTAGCTTTGATTACGGACGGACGTTTTTCCGGCGCTTCCAGAGGAGCTTCCATTGGCCATGTATCGCCGGAAGCGGCAGTGGGAGGGCCGATTGCCCTGGTGGAAGAAGGGGATATCATCAGCATTAATATTCCGGAAAATACGATAAACATGAAAGTGCCGGAAGAGGAACTGGAAAAAAGGAGGGAAAAATGGCAGCCCAGGGAGCCGAAGGTAACGACGGGATATTTGTCGCGTTACAGGGAACTGGTAACGAGCGGCAACCGTGGCGCTATTTTAGAGATACCACATAAATAAGGCCATTAGGAGGAGACTGGTATGCAGCTTACAGGTGCGGAAATTGTAGTGGAATGTTTGAAAGAACAGGGAGTGGATACTGTTTTCGGATATCCGGGAGGGACTATTTTAAATGTATATGATGCTTTATATAAGCATAGCAGTGAGATCAACCATATTTTGACTTCCCATGAACAGGGAGCGGCACATGCGGCGGACGGTTATGCGAGGGCTACCGGAAAAGTGGGAGTATGCCTTGCTACCAGCGGTCCGGGGGCGACTAACCTTGTAACAGGGATTGCAACGGCGTATATGGATTCCGTGCCGATGGTGGCGATTACCTGTAATGTGAATCTTCCTCTTTTGGGAAAGGATTCTTTTCAGGAAGTGGATATTGCGGGGGTAACGATGCCGATTACGAAGCATGGTTATATCGTAAAAGATGTGGCGATCTTAGCGGACACTTTGCGGAAAGCATTTAAAATTGCCGGAAGCGGGCGGCCCGGCCCGGTATTGGTGGACATTACCAAAGATGTGACGGCAAATCTTTACGAGTATGAGCCTGCGCCGATAGAAGCGCTGAAAAAAGACGGATCAGAAGATAAACAATATACGCAGGAAGATATAGACAGGGTATTGGGATTGATGAGGGATGCAAAGAAGCCTTATATTTATGTAGGCGGCGGTGCGGTGATTTCTGAGGCGGCAAAGGAAGTGACGGAGTTTGCAAAGAAATTGGATGCGCCTGTCTGCGATACATTGATGGGTAAAGGCGCTTTTGACGGCCGGGATGCATTGTATACGGGGATGATAGGCATGCATGGAACGAAAACGTCCTATCTGGGCGTTAGCGAATGCGACCTTTTAGTGGCGCTGGGGGCCAGGTTTTCCGACCGGGTGGTAGGGAATGCGGCAAAGTTTGCGAGCCATGCCAAGGTAGTCCAGATCGACATTGATGCGGCTGAAATCAATAAAAACATCCGTACGGAAGCGGCCATTGTGGGCGATCTGAAAGAGGTCCTGACGGTCATCAATGAGCGGCTTCCACAGATGGAGCATAAGGAATGGGTAGGGCATATTCAGGAATTGAAGGAAAGATATCCTCTTAATTATGATAAAAGCGGCTTATCCTGTCCCTATGTCATCGAAGAACTGGACAGGATAACCAAGGGGGAAGCGGTTGTTACGACAGATGTGGGCCAGCATCAGATGTGGGCGGCGCAGTATTATAAATATTCCAAACCGCGGACGTTTTTAAGTTCCGGAGGCCTTGGCACTATGGGATATGGGCTTGGGGCGTGTATTGGAGCGAAGATGGGCAGGCCGGATAAGATTTGCGTCAATATCGCAGGCGACGGCTGTTTCCGGATGAATATGAATGAACTGGCAACAGCCAGCCGTTATAATATCCCGGTAATCCAAATCGTGATCAATAACCATGTGCTTGGGATGGTCCGTCAATGGCAGACATTGTTTTACGGGCAACGGTATTCCCAGACGGTCCTGAACGATAAGGTGGATTTTTGTAAAGTAGCGGAGGGATTAGGCTGTGAAGCGGTGCGGGTGACAAAAAAGGAAGAGGTTGCCCTGGCAATCGAAAAGGCAATTGCTAAAAAAGCGCCAGTGCTGATCGAATGCGTAATCCCTGAAGACGATAAAGTATTCCCTATGGTCCCGGCAGGGGAGGCGATCAGTGAAGCGTTCGACGAGACAGACCTGAAGAAAAAAGAAAAATGAAGAAAAAATGGGTAAAACAAACCGGAATAGCAATCGGGGCGTTTTTCTTCCTGCTTGCGGTATCCTATGTGGGGCTGGCGGAATATTATAAAAACGTGTTCAGCTATGGCACATGGGTAAATCATGTTTATTGCACCGGTAAGACAGTGGAAGAGGTAAACAGGGAACTGATCGAGGGCTGTTCTTATGACGGGCTGACCATATATGATGATAAAGGGAATCCCTTTCGGATAGAGGCGGAGGAGATTGGCTTTTCCTTTGATTTTAAAAATGATTTAAAGGAATGTCTGGAAGCGCAGGACTCATATCTGTGGATCGATAATCTGTTAAAGAGGAAGGATTATGTGCTGGAACCGGTAGTTTCCTATGACGAAGAGCGGCTTGGGGAGATTCTTAAGCCTGTTCCGGCTTTTATGGGGAAGAAAGCGGAGGACAGACAGGTATGGATTCAAAAAGCGGATAATGGGTATGTACTGGTAGACGAAAGGAAAGATGTACTTGATGAAGAAAAGGCAAAGGAGGCAATCCGGCAGAAGCTGCTTTCTTTGGAAACGGAACTGGATTTAAAGAAAAGCGGCTGTTATGAAGACCTTCCCTATACGGAACAGATGAAGGCGGAGCTTGCCAAGTGGGAAAAAATAAAAGAGTTTCAGGAATGCCGCATTGTTTATGCTTTTGGCGGCGAACGGGTACCGGTGGACGCTTCCGTTGCCTGTGATTTTATCGCGGTGGATGAAAACGGGGATTTTCTTTATGATGAGGCAGGAGAGCTATTGCAGGATAATGAAAAAATTGAGGAGTTTGTTGACCGCCTTGCGGATGAATATGATACGGTAGGGAAAATCCGGCAGTTTGAAACGACAAAAGGGGATATTGTACCGGTAGAGGGAGGCAATTATGGAAACCGGATAGACCGGGCGGCGGAAAAGGAATATTTAATAGAAGCTTTTTGCAGCCGGGCGGCGGGAACCCATACGCCCCGGTATCTTCAGGAGGGCTGGGCATATGGGAAAGACGATATTGGCAGTACATACATCGAAGTGGATATGACCGAGCAGATGATGTATTATTACCTGAATGGGGAACTACAGCTTGAAACCCCTATCGAAACAGGAAATACCGGACGTAGATGGGGGACGCCGGAAGGCGTAAATTATGTGTATGGGAAGGCGGTGAACCGGGTTTTAAGCGGGCCGGGTTATCAATCCCATGTCAATTTCTGGATGCCCGTCAAAGGGAATATAGGGATCCATGATGCCCCATGGCGCGGTGAATTCGGCGGGGATATTTATCAGACTGCCGGTTCCCACGGCTGTATCAATACACCTTATGAAGCGATGGAAAAACTATATGAAATGGCACAGACCGGGACCCCGGTTGTGATGTTTTACCGTGGAAGTTGACGGAAACGGGAAATGAAATGTAAAATAAAAAATTGTAAATATTATATATGCATACAGGAGGAGAGAAAAGTGTCCAGAGTATATAATTTTTCGGCAGGCCCGGCGGTCCTGCCCGAGGAGGTTTTAAAGGAAGCGGCGGACGAGATGTTAGATTATAAAGGAACTGGCATGTCCGTTATGGAAATGAGCCATAGATCGAAGGCTTATGATACAATAATCAAAGAGGCGGAAGCGGATCTAAGGGATTTGATGGATATCCCGGATAATTATAAAGTATTGTTCCTTCAAGGCGGGGCAAGCCAGCAGTTTGCCATGATACCCATGAATCTTATGAAAAATAAGAAAGCGGCTTATATTGTGACCGGCCAATGGGCGAAAAAAGCATATCAGGAGGCAAAAATATATGGGGAAGCGGTGGAAGTGGCGTCTTCCGCAGATAAGACTTTTTCCTATATTCCGGATTGTTCCAATCTGGATATCCCCGAGGATGCGGATTATGTGTATATTTGTGAAAACAATACGATTTACGGCACCAAATTCAGGACCCTGCCGGATACGAAGGGCCATACGCTGGTGGCGGACGTATCCTCCTGTTTTTTATCCGAGCCTGTAGATGTAAGCAAATATGGGGTGATTTACGGCGGCGTCCAGAAGAATATCGGCCCGGCAGGAGTGGTAATTGTTATCATCAGGGAAGATCTGATCACCGAGGACGTGCTTGCAGGGACGCCGACGATGTTGAAATATAAGACTCATGCGGATGCGGATTCCCTTTACAACACGCCTCCGGCCTATGGCATTTATATATGCGGCAAAGTATTCAAATGGCTTAAAAAGCAAGGCGGCCTTTTGGCAATGAAAGAGTATAATGAAAAGAAGGCAAAGATCTTATATGACTTTTTGGATGAAAGCAAATTATTCTGCGGGACGGTAAGAAAAGAGGACAGATCGTTGATGAATGTCCCGTTTATCACAGGGAATGAGGGATTGGACGCGAAATTTGTAAAAGAGGCGAAAGAAGCCGGGTTCGAGAACTTGAAGGGACATAGGAGCGTCGGCGGTATGCGGGCCAGTATTTACAATGCCATGCCGATGGAAGGCGTGGAAAGGCTGGTGGGGTTTATGAGGAAATTCGAGGCGGAAAATGCCTGATATAGAAAAGGCTGTCGGTTAATGGAAATGAAATGGGAGGATGGAAATGTTTAAATATCATTGTTTAAACCCGATTGCGGAGGTTGGATTGGGTAAATTCACGGGTAATTATGAAAAGACGGAAGACGTCAATGAAGCGGACGGGATTTTAGTCCGCAGCGCATCCATGCATGATATGGAACTGCCGGAGGGCTTATTGGCGGTGGCCAGGGCCGGGGCCGGGGTAAATAATATTCCTTTGGATAAATGTGCGGAAAAAGGGGTTGTTGTTTTCAATACGCCGGGCGCCAATGCCAATGGGGTAAAAGAGCTTGTGATCGCCGGTATGCTTTTAGCCTGCCGCGATATCATAGGGGGCGTCAATTGGGTGTATGCCAATAAAGAGAATGAAAATATTGCTAAGGCGGCGGAAAAGGAAAAGAAGAACTTCGCAGGGACGGAAGTTCAGGATAAAAGGCTGGGCATTATCGGCTTGGGGGCTATTGGCGTAAAGGTAGCGAATGTGGCGAAACATATGGGGATGGAAGTATATGGATTTGATCCTTATGTTTCTGTGGATGCAGCCTGGAATCTGAGCAGGGATGTCAAACATGTATTGAATGTAGAAGAAATCTATGAAAGCTGCGATATTATCACTATCCATGTCCCGCTTTTGGATAGTACGAAGGGCATGGTAGATAAAGCGGCGATCGACAGGATGAAAGACGGAGTGATACTTTTGAATTTTTCAAGAGATTCCCTTGTAAAGGAAGCGGATGTGCTGGAGGGCATTAAGGCGGGGAAGATACGCAAGTATGTTACGGATTTCCCCAATCCTATGACGGCCGGGCAGGAAGGCTGTATCGTGATCCCGCATCTTGGGGCATCCACGGAGGAGTCGGAAGATAACTGCGCCAAGATGGCAGTGAAGGAAATGATGAATTATCTGGAAAACGGCAATATCAACAATAGCGTGAATTACCCGAACTGCGATATGGGGATTTGTTCGCAGGCCGGCAGGATTGCTATTTTCCATAGGAACATTGCTAATATGATCACAAAATTTACCGCCTGCTTCGGCGATGAAGGCATTAATATTACGGATATGACGAATAAGTCCAAAGGGGAAGTGGCTTATACGATGATAGATTTGGAAAGCCCGGCGACGGATGAGATGATCAGGAAGCTGCAGGCGATTCCCGGCGTGTTCAGGGTCAGGGTAGTGAAATAGCCCGCTTGCAGGATGCAATGGATCCGGTGCAAATATGGATGGGTATGCTTGGATCGTCGTCTTTGGAGAATAGGGCAGGACAGCGGGCGGAGGATGGATGGGATGAGAAAGAAAGCGGTTATTTTGTGGATTGCGGGATGTCTCTTTATCAGTATGGCTTTCATAGGATGCGGCCCTATAGGGCAGTTAAGAAATGTAGCCCGCGCGTACGGGGGAGCCGGAGACGGAAATGAACAAAGGGCAGAAGCAGAAGAAGCGGCTAAAGCGGGAGAAACGGCGGCTGCAGCTAAGACGCCTGTGCTGGGCGGGGAAGCAATCAGTGGTTATGAAGGATTTTCTTATCTATATGAGGAATCGCTTACAGCTTATATGGAAGAAGACGCGGAAAACGGGAAAATAAAACGGAAAACGGTTACCATATATGTTCCGAAAGGGAAAAAATCAGGCAAGAACAGCGATTTCCCGGGTACCGCATATGCGGATGCATTTGGCGTATCTTTCTGTTTCAGCCTGAATCCATATGAGTTATCCGACCAAAAAGACGAGCCGGCAGCTAAAAGGCTGCAAGGGTATATGGAAAAGGCCTATCCTGGCGCAGACGAAAAAAAAGAAGGGACAGACAGTGGGGCTTATGAAGATCTGGAAGTCTCCCCAGTGAGGGAGCTGGGTAAGGATGCTGCATCTGTGACGGTAAAATATTGTAGATGGAATGACAGGAAGGAAGATTATAGTGTAATTTATGGCACTTATTATCTAAAAGAGCTGCAGCCTGGTTTGTTAGCTTTGTTGGAAGTGGAGATTGACAGCAGAGAAGCAACTTCCAAGACACCGGGGCTGTTAGAAGAGCTGGAGGCTTTTTATGAAGTAGATATGGAGTGGGACAGCGGCAGGGCGCAGGAAAAGCTGGAAAAGTATCTTGCCGGAAAAGAGGATAAGGAAATTGCGGGAATGATAGAGTTCCAGTTTCCAAAGGGCTGGGAAATAGATGATAATTATTCCGGGGAGGAAATGGTTATTTATGCGCCGGGAGGAGACAGCGACGGAGCCGGCTGCGGGATTGGCATTACGAATCTGCAAGCCATGGGTTATACCAGTGAAGCCTTGGACTGGCCGATGAATGAAAAATATATGGAAATGTTTATACAGGACGGGTTGGGAGATCGTGCGGAGGGCCTGACGGTGAATGACTATGGGGAAACTTGCATCGGTAAGACCATATTGGCGGAGTTTGCTTACAAAGAAGCAGGGGAGACTATAGACTGTCGGCTTTATTTTGGAAGAAGCGATAAAGGTATGTATCTTGTGGTAGCCGTCCAGTTTCAATGGTTGGAGATGAATACATTTGAAGTGGTGGAAGAACTGCTGGAAAAAGGAAGGGTGGAATGACGATTCCACCCTTTTTGCATCATAGGATCCGGGTACCAAAAGGCCCATCCGGCGGCCCCGTCCGGCAAATTGCACTGCAATTTCCTATGATACAAAAACCCTCCGGAAGGATGCGCACTGCGCGCAAGAGGAAAATGGCTGCTGTCGCAGCCGCGCTCCGGCGCGAATGTGCGTCAGGACGCACACTTTTTTATTGTAAAGCATTGGCCATGCCGGAAAAACCCTGCCCGTTTTCCTGCAGATCGGCCTGGAATTTGGCTTCTGCTTCTACGGAAGCTTCGCTGGCAAGATCCATATAAAGGATAAAGATATCCTCAAGGCTTTTCTTTTGCTCTTTAGCAATTTCTTCCATAATAGGCCTTAAGGCATCCAATTGTACGGACACCTGTGTTTTTTGCGGGTCGATGTCTTTTAAAACTTCTTCCGCGTAAGCGCTGATCCTTTCCCATATCTTTCTATTTTCATTTGTCATAGCTGTTTCCTCCCTGTCATAGATTGGCCGCCTTGTTAATAATGCCGGATTTATTTTATCACTTGATGCTTGTGCTGTATAGGTTAATTTGTTAAAATAATTGATAGAAAAAAGATGGAAAGGATAAAATATATGGCGGACATTAAACCTTTTAAAGCAATCCGCCCAAGGAAAGGGCTGGAACGGCAAATAGCGGCGCTTCCCTATGACGTATATAGCAGGGAAGAAGCAAAGCGGGAGGTGGAAAAGGAGCCGTTGTCTTTTCTGCGGATCGACAGGGCGGAAACATTGTTTCCGGACAATGTGGATGCTTATGCAGACGTTGTTTATGCGAAAGCGCATGATCTGCTTTGGGAAATGGTAAAAAACGGGGAAATGGAAGAAGACCCCGTGGAATGCTATTATGTGTATGAACTGGTGATGGATGGAAGATCGCAGACAGGGATTGCCGCATGCGCTTCGGTGGATGATTATTTGCATGGGGTAATAAAAAAACACGAAAATACGAGAAAGGAAAAAGAGCTTGACCGCATCCGCCATGTGGATAGCTGTAATGCGCAGACGGGGCCTATTTTTCTTGCGTACCGTTCCCATCCTGTAATCTGTGAAGAGACGGAAAAGGCGGGAAAAGGGGAACCGTTGTATGACTTTACCGCGTCTGACGGCATTACCCATAGGGTATGGAAAGTGGAAGATAGGGAAGCAGTGGAAAAGATAAAGGAAGCATTCCGGGAAGTGGAAAGCATTTATATTGCGGATGGGCATCATAGGTGCGCTTCGGCAATGAAAGTATCGTTAAAAAGGCGGGAAATGAATCCTTGTTATACGGGGAAAGAAGAATTTAATTATTTCCTTTCCGTCCTGTTCCCTGATGACCAGCTTATGATTATGGATTATAACCGGGTGGTGAAAGACTTGAACGGGCTTTCCGAAGAAGAATTCCTAGATCGCGTTTCGGAACGTTTTTGTGTGGAGGAAAGAGGGAAGGAACCTTATCTGCCAAAAGAAAAGGGATGTTTTGGCATGTATCTTGCAGAAAACTGGTATGAACTTAGGGTAAAGCACCAGGAAGGAGGTCAAGATCTTGGCCTTGATGGGCCGCCGCAGGGCATGGGGCCTTGCAGCGGGGATCATGGGAAGGATAGTTATACGCTGCATCCGGAAAAGATGCTGGATGTGGCAGTGCTTCAGGACCGGCTGCTCGCCCCGATCCTTGGCATTGCGGATCCTAAGACAGATAAAAGGATTGATTTTGTAGGGGGGATACGGGGGCTTAAAGAGTTGGAACATAGAGTACATACGGATGCTGCCGTGGCGTTTTCCATGTATCCGACCTCGATTGGCGAACTGTTTGCCGTAGCGGATGCAGGAAGACTGATGCCGCCGAAATCTACGTGGTTTGAACCGAAGTTAAGAAGCGGGCTGTTTATCCATAAAATATAAAAATACAGGCGATGGAAAGGGCAAAGGTATCGATATGAATAACAAACTTTACAAATTAATGAATTGGCCGGATATTGAAGAAATCATTTATTCGGAATCGGATGATCCCCACCGGACGCTGGGGGCGCATATGGTTGGGGGCAATACCCTGGTACAGGCTTATCTGCCAGGGGCAAAGAGCGTAACTTTGCAGAATAAAAAGGATAAGAAGAGCTATGAAATGGAAATGGCGGATGAAGAAGGTTATTTTGCCGTGTTGATCCCGGGGAAAGCCCCTTTTTCTTATGAGTATATTGTGGAATACGAAGACGGCAGCCTGAAAAAGGTAAAAGATGCGTATAATTTTGCCCCTCAGATCGATGAGAGCGATATGGACAGGTTTGCTGCAGGCATCCATTATACCATTTATGAGAAGCTCGGCGCACATCCTATGGCCATTGACGGGGTGAAAGGGGTATATTTTGCCGTGTGGGCGCCCAATGCGCTGCGCGTCAGTGCGGTAGGGGATTTTAACGGATGGGACGGACGCATCCATCAAATGCGCAGGCTGGGCAGTTCCGGCATATTTGAAATATTTGTGCCGGACGCAAAGGCAGGGCAGAATTATAAATACGAAATTAAAGTAAAAGGCGGGCTGACATACTTAAAAGCGGATCCTTATGCTTTTGGGCAGCAGCTTCGGCCGGATACGGCTTCAGTGATCAGGGAAAGCATAGGAAGTGCAAAGGACGGCGCTTCCGGCAAGGTGATATGGGAAGATCAGGAATGGATAAAAGCACGGAAAGAGCGACAGGGAAGTGATAAGCCGATCAGCATATATGAGCTTTATCTTGGATCTTTTAAGCGGGGAGAGGATAATGAGTATTTAAACTACAGGGAGTTGGCCCCTCTCGTGGCCGATTATGTGAAGGAAATGGGATATACGCATATCGAACTGATGCCGGTGATGGAGCATCCGTTTGATGGTTCCTGGGGATATCAGGTGATCGGATATTATGCGCCTACGGCCAGATATGGAACGAATGAAGATTTTATGTTTTTTATGAATGAAATGCATAAAGCGGGGATTGGGGTCATCTTGGATTGGGTTCCGGCCCATTTCCCCAGGGATACTTTCGGGCTTTCTAATTTTGACGGCACATGTCTTTATGAGCATCAGGATCCCAGGAAAGGGAGCCATCCTCATTGGGGGACATTGATTTATAATTATGGAAGGCCTCAGGTTTCCAATTATTTAATTGCCAATGCCCTTTATTGGATAGAACAGTATCACGCGGATGGGATACGTATGGATGCGGTGGCGTCTATGCTTTATTTGGATTATGGCAAAAATGACGGGGAATGGGTGGCGAATTTTTACGGCGGCCATGAAAATTTAGAAGCGGTAGAGTTTTTAAAACATTTGAATTCTATTGTAAAAAGACGCGATGAAGGCGTTTTGATGATTGCGGAAGAGTCTACGGCATGGCCTAAGGTAACGGGGGATGTGGAAGATAACGGGCTTGGGTTTGATATAAAATGGAATATGGGCTGGATGAATGATTATCTTGGTTATATTGCCTGTGATCCTTATTTTAGGGCGCATCACCATAATGAATTGACATTCAGTATGATATATGCCTACAGCGAGCAGTTTATGCTTGTATTTTCCCATGATGAGGTGGTTCACGGGAAAGGGACTCTGATCGGTAAAATGCCGGGGGAGATCAAAGATAAATTTGCCAATTTAAGGCTGACTTATGCATATATGATGATGCATCCGGGCAAAAAGCTGCTGTTTATGGGGCAGGATATCGGAGAATTTGATGAATGGAACGAAGAACGGGAAGTGGAGTGGGATCTTACTGTTTATGACAGCCATAAAGGGGTGCAGAATCTTGTAAAAGCATTGAACAAACTGTATACTTCATCGCCGGCTTTGTATAAATACGATACTTCCTGGGAGGGGTTTGAATGGATTAACTGTATTTCTTCTAATGACTGTATGCTTGTATTTATGCGTAAGGCTGATGCGGAGGAGGAAACGCTTATAGCGGTAGCTAATTTTGCCAATGTATGGAGAGAATTCACGGTCGGCGTCCCTTATGCCGGAAAATATAAGGAAATCCTGAATACGGACGCTGAAGAATTTGGCGGGGAAGGCAGGGTCAACGCGGAAGAAATAAGATCGGAGGAGGAAGAATATGATGGCAGGGCAAATTCCATTCAGGTAAGCAGCGCGCCGTTGTCGGTATGTATTTTCTCCTATACTCCATATACGGAAGAAGAGAAAAAAGAAATTGAAAGAAAAAAAGCGGAAAAGGAAAGAAAAGAACGGGAAGAAGCGCAGGAGCGGGAGCGGCAGGAAAAAATAGAACAGTTGGAGCGGGAACGCTTAGAAAAGGAAGCGGAGATCCAACGCGCCCTGCAGGAAGCGAAAGAAGCGAAAGAGCGCGCGGAGCAAATGCTTAAAGAAGTGGAACTGGTAAAGAGAGAAGAAGAAAAGGTGCTGGAACAGAAGAAAGAGGCCGAAAAAAGACAGCGGATGGCTGACGTAGAAATAGACGTAGAAAAAAAAGAAACGGAAGAAAAGAAAAGGAAGACGGCGGAAAAGAAGCCAAAGACGGCAAAAAATACAAAAAATGCCGGAAACAGAAGGAAATCATAAACATAACAAGGGTTTGAATCATGGGTAGGATCGGGATGTCGGTGCCGCTTGCGGCCAAGGAAGAAATGAATATGGGGATGATAGAGGGATTTTTTCATAAATTGCCGGAGAAGGCATGGCGCTTGGGAACAAGAATCATGTTGTCTGCCATTGTGCTGCTGATTGGGATACAGGTCATTAAGGTTATCCGCCGTCTGGTAAAGAAGTCTTTGGTAAAAGGGAATGCGGATCAAGGAGTGATACAGTTTATTGATTCTTTCCTGAAATTTTCTTTATATGCCATCTTGTTTATTACTATAGCGTCCGGCTTTGGGCTGGACGCTGCAAGCATCCTGGCCCTGCTTGGTTCGGCCGGCGTAGCCATTGGCCTTGCGATTCAGGGCAGCCTTGCGAATTTTGTGGGCGGCGTCCTGATTCTTCTTCTGAAACCCTTTAAGGTTGGGGATTATATTAAAGAAGATACTAACGGCAATGAAGGCTCCGTCATTTCCATCGAACTGTTTTATACGAAATTATCCACGCCGGATAACCGGGTGATCGTGCTGCCAAACGGTACACTTGCCAATTCCAGCCTGACAAATGCAACAGCATGTGAAAGCAGGCGGCTGGATATTAAGATAGGGATATCCTATGATGCGGATATCCGAAAGGCTAAAGAGGTCCTTTTGGAAGTCCTCGAAGAAGATGAGGCTGTAATAAAGGATAAAGATCATTTTGTTTATGTGGATGAATTGGGGGAAAGCGCCGTTTATCTGGGGGTGCGCTGTTGGCTTTTCACCGATGATTTTTGGCAGGGAAAGTGGAGGCTGACGGAAAATGTGAAGTACGCTTTGGATGAAGCGGGCATTCCGATCCCTTATCCGCAGATGGATATTCACATGGCGGAAAAATAAAAATAAAAAAAATTGAAAAATGTTCTTGCAAAATAAGCGATTACCTATTATAATAGCATTTGTTGAGTGCTTCCATGGCTCAGTTGGTAGAGCGACGCATTCGTAATGCGTAGGTCAAGGGTTCGAGTCCCTTTGGGAGCTGGCGGTATGGAACAAACCATAACAAAAAAGATGTTTTCCTTTTATTGGAAAACATCTTTTTTGTTAAACAAATTTAACTGCGGTGCCGTAAGCGATAACTTCTGCGGCTCCCTGCATAACTGCGGAGGAGGCATAGCGGATGTTGACAACGGCGTCTGCACCTAAAGCTTCTGCTTCGCCAACCATTCTTTTGGTAGCTAAGGCGCGGGCTTCGTTCATCATTTCCGTGTAAGCGCCCAGTTCCCCTCCAACGAGCGTTTTAAAGCCTTGCGTAATATCCTTTCCGATATTTTTGGATTGTATGGTGCTTCCCTTGACAAGCCCCAGCGTTTCTAAATTTTTTCCTGAAATGTAATCAGTATTGACTAAGATCATCTTCCTCACCACTCCTTATTTCCTTGATTCGTTCCGCCATTACATAGACGCTTACCCCGGCCAGTAAAAGCGGGATAAGGCCTAGCAGAAGTTTGAGCGTTGGAGGAACGGGAACGCTTAGGAAGAGAATGCAGATTCCTGCATAATAAAGGAATAATAGGATGCCGATAATAACAGGCGCGATCATTTTCTTTCCGTGAGAGTTCATGGTAGTGCCTCCTTGCTATGTTAAAAGGTATTATTGTATTAATTGAATAATACAGTATAAATATAAATGATGGATGATAAAATGTCAATAGGTATTATGGATTATGCATTCGTATCCCATTGTAAAAAAACCGGGGATTACAGGGCATTTCCGGCATATGCCTTGTCAATTTGAATCACTGCAAAATAGGTTTCATCCATGCGGTGGATTTCTTTTTTGAGAAAATCCGCAATTGCCTCATCAGTTTCCCGGTATGCGAAAGGCACTACGATGTCAAAAATGATATTGGTATGGGTAGGGCCTTTTACCACACGGAAGTCATGGAAACGTATTTCCGGATAAGAAGATTCCAGTAGGTCTGTGAGATCCTGCTTGATCCGGTTGGTCTGCGCATCATCGGTAATGATCGGATCCATGTGGATTACGGCTTCGCAGTGAAGTTCATCATGGAGCCTGTGTTCGATATTATCGATCATATCATGAAGAACTAAAAGATTGCCATCTGCGGATACTTCCGCATGAAGGGAAATCATAACACGGCCCGGCCCGTAATCATGGACAACCATATCATGAATGCCTTTGATGTGTTCATAACTCATAACAATGTTTTCCACATTTTTGACGAAAGCAGGGTCAGGGGCCTGGCCGAGCAAAGGGCTGATGGTATCCCTCGCAGCGCAGTATCCCGCATAAAAAATGAAGAAGCCCACAAGGATGCCGCAGTAGCCGTCAATCTTCAATCCGGTGAAATGGGCCGTCAGTGACGCGGCCAGGACAACCGTAGTGGCGAGAGTATCGCTTAAACTGTCGGTGGCAGTGGCGTTCATGGCGGCGCTGTCTATTTTTTTACCGATCCTTTTATTATAATATGCCATATAAATTTTAACGGCAATGGATAGGATCAGGATAAAGATAGTGAGGGGGCTGAAAGTGACTGGCTGGGGATGTAGGATTTTATCAAAAGAGGAACGGACCAGTTCAAAAGCCATAATAAGGATGGCGATGGAGACAAAAAGCCCGGATAGATATTCAATCCGCCCATGTCCAAAGGGGTGGTGCGGATCCGGTTTCTGTCCGGCCATCTGAAAGCCCACCAAGGTAATTAAAGAAGAACCCGCATCGGAGAGATTATTGAAAGCGTCCGCAGTTATGGCGATGGAATTGCTGAAGTAACCTGCCAGGAATTTCCCGGCAAACAACAATATATTCAAAGCGATCCCCATGCTGCCGCAGAGGATCCCATAGGCTTTCCGCACTGCAGGGGAAGAAGTATTATCTTTATCTTTGATTAATAGTTTGGCAAGTAACGATATCATATTTTCCACTCCTATGTAATTATGAAATAGTATGGCTATTTTATCCCTTTTTGGCAAAAAATACAAACATTATTTTTATTGCCTGTTTGTCCGCTGACGGTATTCTTAAGGCAGGCATCCGAATCAATTATTATAATAAAATTTATTATAATAAATTGGAAAGATATTGTTAGAAACTGTTCGGATAAGATGATATAATCATAACAGGTAACAGGGGAAAGGAACGGATGGAGGAGGAAATGACATGACAAATAAAGAACGCAGGGATGCACAGATGGCTTATATTTCGGATGGCAGTGTTTTTGAGGAGCAGCAAATATGCAGAAGGAAGCTGCAGAAACTGAACTTCATGGACCGCTCCGATTTTGAGGGGATAAAAAAGGCCGTAAAGGATCTGCTTGGGAAATCGGAAGGAGCTTGGATAAACCCGCCGTTTTACTGTGATTACGGAACGAACATTGAAGTTGGGAAAAATTTTTTTGCTAATTATAATTGCACGATTTTAGATGTGGCAAAGGTAAAAATCGGGGACAATTGCCAGATGGCCCCTAATGTGGCGATATATACGGCCGGCCATCCGGTCCATCCGGTCAGCCGGAATTCGTCGTATGAATATGGAAAAGAAATTACAATCGGGGATAATGTTTGGATCGGAGGGAATACGGTAATCTGCCCCGGGATCCATATTGGGGATAACGTAGTGATTGGGGCGGGCAGCGTGGTAACTAAGGATATCCCGGAATGGACCGTTGCCGCAGGCAATCCCTGCCGCGTGATAAGAAGGATTACGGATGACGATAAAAAGAAACTTTTTGGAGATGAGGAGATAGACCGGGAGGCATGGGAGGATATTGTAAGCCGGATGGAGTTTTGATGGGTCTGTAGGATTGGCATATCCAGGAAGCGGCATAGGAATGTAGAAAAAGCTTAAGGCCCGCTTATGCCGGCTTGTATTTCCATATTTACAATAACAGAAAAAATGGGTATAATTACAGACGGATTAAAAATATATGCTGCAAGAGGAAAATGGCTGCCAGAGCAGCCGCGCTCCGGCGCGAGTGTGCGTCAGGACGCACACTTTTTATGCGGGTTTGAATCGCTGAAAAAGCGGCATGGAATGTCAGGAATAACAAAAATGGTAAAATATAGAAAAAGGAGAAGAGGAAAATGAGCAAGAAACCAACAGTATTAATGATTCTGGACGGCTATGGGCTGAATGAGAGAAAAGACGGCAATGCAGTAGCAAAAGCGAATACGCCGGTGATGGATGGTTTGATGAAGGAATACCCTTTTGTAAAAGGGAATGCCAGCGGTATGGCAGTAGGGCTTCCGGAAGGCCAGATGGGTAATTCCGAAGTGGGGCATCTGAATATGGGGGCCGGCCGTATCGTATATCAGGAATTGACAAGGATTACCAAAGAAATTCAGGATGGTGCTTTTTTTGAGAATCCGGCATTGATGGATGCGGTGAATAATTGCAAGGCAAATGATTCCGCCCTGCATATGTTCGGACTTGTATCCGATGGAGGCGTACACAGTCATAATACACACATTTACGGGATTTTGGAACTGGCGAAAAGGAACGGGCTTTCTAAAGTATATGCCCATTGTTTCCTGGACGGCAGGGATACGCCGCCGGAAAGCGGCAAAGGCTATGTGGAAGAGCTGGAAGGGAAGATGAAGGAAATTGGCGTAGGAGAAGTTGCTTCCGTTATGGGCCGTTACTACGCGATGGACAGGGATAACAACTACGACAGGGTAAAACTTGCATATGACGCCCTCACCAAAGGCGAGGGCCTGACAGCGGCGGGCGGTCCGGCGGCTATTGCCGAATCCTATGAAAGAGGGGAAACGGATGAATTTGTAAAGCCTACCGTCGTCGTAAAAGACGGCGCCCCAATAGCTACGATTAAAGATAAGGATTCGGTGATTTTCTTTAATTTCAGGCCTGACCGGGCAAGGGAAATTACAAGGTGCTTCTGCAATGATGAGTTTACTGCTTTTGACAGAGGGGAAAGGCTGGATCTGACCTATGTATGTTTTTCCGATTATGACCCGACCATTCCCAACAAAGAAGTTGCATTCCATAAAATCAGTGTGGAGAACACCTTTGGGGAATGGCTTGCATCGAACCACATGACTCAGGCCAGGATTGCGGAGACGGAGAAATATGCCCATGTTACTTTCTTTTTTAACGGCGGGGTGGAAGAGCCGAACGAAGGGGAAGACAGGATCCTTGTAAATTCTCCAAAAGATGTGGCTACTTATGACCTGAAACCTCAGATGAGCGCTTATGAAGTATGCGATAAACTGGTAGAATCTATTAAGTCGGGCAAATATGATGTGATTATCATTAATTTTGCGAATCCGGATATGGTCGGCCATACCGGTGTGGAAGCTGCGGCCGTCAAGGCGGTGGAAGCGGTGGATGAATGCGTAGGGAGAGCAGTGGAAGCTGTAAAAGAAATGGATGGAACGATGTTTATCTGCGCGGATCACGGCAATGCGGAACAGCTTGTGGATTATGAAACCGGCGAGCCTTTTACCGCGCATACGACTAATCCGGTGCCGTTCATCCTTGTCAACTATGACAAAGATTATACTTTAAGGGAAGGCGGCTGTCTGGCCGACATCATTCCTACGATGATAGAAATTATGGGAATGGAGCAGCCAAAGGAAATGACAGGGAAATCTTTATTGATAAAGAAATAATATATTGCCGTCAAGGTTTTTCCATATTGTACGCATTTTATAAGGTAAAAGCAGCCCTCGCCCGTTTTACGGGCGGGGGCTGTTAGCGTCTATATATCCATATTCCTGCACTATATCAAAAACAAGATCAGGCCTGCGGTGCAAAGCCCTTTCGGATGGTTTCCAGGCATCGGGAAATTATCTGTTGACAAAATAAAAAGATAGATGTATATTAAGTGTATTAATAGTGATAGTACAGTATAAACTGTAAAAAGACAGAAGGAAGGAGTGCGTATGATAATTCTGGATTATAAGGATACCAGGCCGATTTATGAGCAGATTGTGGAAAAGTTTAAACTGCTTATATTAAAAGGCATCCTGCAGAAGGATGAACAGATGCCGTCGGTCAGAAGCCTGGCGGTGGAGCTTTCCATTAATCCCAATACGATTCAAAAAGCATATGCGGAGCTGGAGCGGCAGGGCTATCTTTACGTAGTAAAAGGAAGAGGGAATTTTATCGCTGATAATAAGAATCTGCTAAACGAAAGAAAAGAAGAATTAAAAGACCGGATGATTTTCCTTTACAGAGAAGGGAAAGAACTGGGCATGACGAAGATGGATTTTATAGAGTGCCTTGAAAAAATTGAGGAATAGGCAGGGAGGAGAGGCAAGATGATCGAGATAAAAGACATCAGCAAATCATTTGGGGATGTGTTGGCTGTGGATCAGGTGAGCGTACAGATGAAAGAAGAGACGGTGTTTGGACTGATCGGAACCAACGGTGCAGGGAAAAGCACTGTGTTACGGATGATAGCAGGAGTGCTGAAAGCGGATAAAGGGAGCATAGAAGTAGACGGGATTCCTGTTTTTGATCAGGTGGAGGCGAAGGAAAAAATTTTCTTTATAGCGGATGAGCCTTATTTTTTCCCAAATGCAAACGCATCGGATATGGAAAAATATTTTTCTTCAGTATACGAAAATTTCTGCAAAGAGAGTTTCTATCAATATCTGAATGGATTTGGGCTGGAGAAAAAAAGGAAAATCAATACTTTTTCAAAAGGGATGAAAAAGCAGCTTGCGCTTTTATGTGGCATTTGTTCAGGTACAAGGTATCTATTATGCGATGAGACTTTCGACGGCCTTGATCCGGTTATGCGCCAAGGGATAAAAAGTATTTTTGCCAGGGAAATAGAAAACAGAGGACTTACTCCTATTATCGCTTCCCACAACTTAAGGGAGCTTGAGGATATCTGTGACCATGTGGGGCTTTTGCATAAAGGGGGAGTTCTTTTGTCCAAAGACTTAGAGGATATGAAATGCAATATCCAGAAAGTGCAATGCGTATTTGCATCGGAAGAGGACAGAAAAAAAACGATGGAAGGGCTGGATGTAGTGAAGCGGGAAGAAAGGGGATCTTTGCATACCATTACGGTAAGAGGAACGAGGGAAGAGATTATCGGACTTTTTGCCACAGTAGACACTGTATTTTTTGAAGCGCTGCCTCTTTCTTTGGAAGAGATATTTATCAGTGAAACGGAGGTGACGGGCTATGATGTCAAAAAACTCATTTTGGGTTAGCATGAAGGAAAATAATAAGCGAAGGATATGGCTCTGGATTATATCCGCATTGTTTTGGTTTTTTTATTATCCGGTAAGTATGGCTATGCTGATGAGCCGTAAGCAAGGGCATAACCGTATCGACGGGCTGACAGGCGCTGCGGCTAAGGAACGACTTGTCAAAGCGGCATATGGGTGGTTGAATTATAACCATGGAGCGATTGTATTCATCATAGTTATTATTGCCATAATATGTGCAATACAGGGATTTTCTTATTTGTACAGCAGGAAGAGGGTCGATATGTATCATAGCGTTCCGGTAAAGAAATCCCGCAGGTTTGTTGTTATTTTTATCAATGGAGTACTGATTTGCTTTATACCTTATGTATTGAATCTGTTTTTAGCTATTTTGGCGGCATGGATAAGCGGGGGTATGAACGGGCATAATTTTGTAACGGCAATGGTTACTATGATTTTGAATTTAGTCCTTTATTTGGGGATTTACGGATTAGCATTGATTGCAGTGATGTTAACCGGCAAGCTGATCATTACCATATTTGCCGTATTGATCTTTCTCATATATGAGCTGGCGGTGCGGATGATCATAGAAGAATACCAAAGAATGTTCTTTTCTTATTTTTCCACTTATTCGGTAAATGATGCGCTTTATTTATCGCCATTGTCACGAGTAACGGAAGTAATGGAGTCAGTGGATAGGGCAGGAGAAAGGATAGGACCTGTTTTGTGGTCGTCCATGCCTTCCATTCTCATCGCTCTGCTTATGGCGGCGGCTTTTATTGGCATTGCTTATTTCTGTTATATAAAAAGGCCGGCCGAAGCCGCAGGGAAAACAATGGCTTTTGACAGGACCAAAGCGGCGGTGAAGCTTTTCCTTACGGTGCCGTTTAGCCTTGGAATGATCAGCATTATCTCCAGTATTGTAGAAGACAATGATGGTTTTATCCTGTTTGGGATGGTTATGGCAGTGATTTTGAGCAACTGTATTATTGAAGTAATATATGAAGCGGATTTAAAAGCGGCTTTCAGGAAAAAATATCAGATTTTCATTTCAGGAGGATGTACGGCGGTTATCTTTAGTATTTTTGCCTTTGACCTTATAGGCTATGATGCATGGGTGCCTTCGCCGGAAAAAATAGAATCCGCTTATTTCCTGTTTTATGATGTGAATCGTTGGGGGACTTATATGGATGAGGATATGGAATATGCCAGTCCGGCAGATTACGCCTTATCCAAGCCCGGGGTGACGGACATAGAAGCCATCTGCGAATTGTCTCAAAATAAGGCAAGCGGAGAAGATGCGGTTGTATGGCTTGATGTCGCATACCGGATGAAGAACGGGAAGATAGTCTGGAGGAATTTTGCAGTCAGCGGCCGGCAAGAAGAGTTATTAAACCGGGTGATTGGTTCAGAGGAATATAAAAAGATGTCTTATCAGCTTTATGACGATGACAGCTTTGCGTTTTTTAAGGAATATGATGTAAAGGAATTTACTTTTAACAGCGGTTTCAGGATTGATAATCTGCCTTCTGAAGATTGGGTTATTTTCCGGGAAGCATGGAAAAAAGATATGCGGAATCTGTCTTATACCGGTATGCGGGATGAATTCGCCTGCGGGAGGATCAGCATAGATTTCCCGGTGATACGGAATAGGAGCAGTTGGTTTGCGTATGATATTTATCCTTCTTTTACAAATGTGATCGCTTTTCTGAAAGAACGGGGCATAGATCCAATGGAGTCTTTGGATGCGGAAAAGATTGCAAGCATTACGGTCTGCAATGAGCATGCAAAAGAGAGGGAAGCCATATACCGTCAGAAGCTGGAGGAGGTTGGGGAAGCGCAGGCTTCACTGTTTATGAATTCTGTGGACACATCTGTGACGAAAACTTATACGGAGAAAGAAAAGATAGAAGAGCTGGTAGAAGCAATGTATCACAGGGAATTGTCGCTGGCATGGAAATTACCGGGAACGGTCAACGATGATTACAGCGTGACGATACGGTATAAGGACGAGCAAGTGGATAATGCGGTATACAGAGGGTCTTCCAGCGCCTATCTTATCGCGGACAGGATCCCTTCCTGGCTGGAAAGCGAGACTGCATATAAATGAAGAGAAGACGGCGCATTCCTATATTTTACCGGATGCAGCATTATCATACGGAAAACATGGAAGAATGATTTTTAGAAATAGGGAAATAAATATAGAGGAAATAGTTTATGTATAGTGCGGATTAAGTTTTGCACAAGAATCTGGGTGCAGGCCCTGGATGACGGGCTGGCAGGAATGGAGGAAGCTATGAATCTATATTTAAAAATTACGGATGTCTGCGGAAGGGAGATCCTGGATTCCAGAGGGAATCCTACGGTAGAAGCGGAAGTAACCGTAGAAGGCAGTATCGTGGGGCGCGCCGCAGTTCCTTCGGGAGCGAGTACCGGCCGTTTTGAAGCGGTGGAATTAAGGGACGGGGAAACCAGATATTATGGCCTGGGAGTTAAAAATGCGGTAAAAAATATCAATACGAAGCTAAAAGACGCCCTTGTAGGGAAAAATGTTCTCGAACAGAGCTTGATCGACCGGATATTGGTGGAAACAGACGGTACGGATAACAAAGGGAATTTGGGGGCTAATGCGACTTTGGGTGTTTCCATGGCATGTGCCAGAGCGGCGGCGGAAGCCTTGGAAATGCCTCTTTACCGGTATTTGGGCGGAGTGCATCCAAGGCTGCTTCCCGTACCGATGATGAACATTTTAAACGGCGGGAAACACGCTGCAAATACCGTGGATTTTCAAGAATTTATGATTATGCCGGTCCAGGCGGAAAGCTTCGCGGACGGACTGCGTATTTGCGCGGAAATCTATCATAACCTGAAAAAGATATTAAATGACAGGGGGCTGTCCACCGGGGTGGGGGATGAGGGAGGATTTGCACCGGATCTTCCTGACGCGCCGGCAGTCCTTTCCCTGATCGTGGAAGCTATTGAGACGAGCAAATATATTCCGGGGCAGGATATTAAAATTGCTTTAGATGTGGCAAGCAGTGAACTATATAACGAAAAAACGGGAATGTACCACTTTCCGGGCGAAAGCAGGCTGACGGGAAGCGAAGTAGTCAGGGATACGGCGGAGATGATTTCATATTATGAAGAATTAATTGAAAAATTCCCGATTATTTCGATTGAAGACGGTTTGGCCGAGGACGATTGGGACGGCTGGAAGGAACTGACGAAACGGCTGGGAGGAAAAATACAGTTGGTAGGCGATGATTTATTTGTCACCAATACAAAACGGCTGGATGCAGGGATCAAACTACAGGTGGCTAATGCGATTCTAGTGAAAGTCAACCAGATTGGCACAGTATCGGAGGCAATGGAAGCGATTGAAATGGCGCATAAGAATGCGTACCGGGCAGTGATTTCCCATCGGTCGGGAGAAACGGAAGATACCTTTATTGCAGATCTGGCAGTAGCGGTCAATGCCGGTCAGATAAAGACGGGTGCGCCCTGCAGATCCGACAGGGTGGCAAAATATAACCAGCTTCTTAGGATTGAAGAAGGATTGGGTGAAGCCGGGGCCTATAAGGAGCCGTTTAATAAGATGTAAGATTCAGGAAAAAGCAGGCGGCAGGGAAAGGATAGAGGATGCCTTGCCGCCTTTGCCCTTTTAGAGTTTCAAAGAAGAGGGGCGAAATTGGAAGGAGGAGAAAGATGAAGAGGATATTGGTAGTTGTGGATATGCAGAATGATTTTATTGATGGGGCCCTGGGAACGGCGGAGGCGGCCGGTATTGTAAATAAGGTGATAAAGAAGATACATAGTTATTCGGACGCGGGGGACCTGGTCTATGCAACGAGGGATACCCATGGGGAAGATTATCTGGAAACTTCCGAAGGAAAATACCTTCCGGTGAAGCATTGCATAAAAGGGACAAAAGGATGGGAAATACACAAAGAAGTGGAGGAGGCTTTACGCGAACGGAAGGCTGTCATCATAGATAAACCGACATTTGGATCGGAAGAATTAGTACAAAAATTGTGGGAAGAAAATCAGAGGGACGAAATGGAGATTGAACTGACAGGCCTTTGTACGGACATCTGTGTCGTGACAAATGCGTTGCTTTTAAAAACAAAACTCCCGGAAACCAAAATCAGCGTGGATGCTTCCTGTTGTGCTGGCGTAACGCCTAAAAGCCATGCGGCGGCATTGCTGACAATGGAAATGTGCCAAATCGAAAGAAAAGAGGGGAAATGCTAACGGTAAATTAGAAAAATTCCCCAAAGTACTTGAAAACTTCCCGCAACTATGCTAAACTTAAATCCGCATGTATCAGGAGGTGTAGAAATGCAGGCTTTAAGAACAGTATTATTAATAGTCTTTATTATAATTTGTATAGCGTTGGTTATATTAGTATTGATGCAGGAAGGAAAATCGGCAGGTTTGGGTGCGATCAGCGGTGCGGCTGAGACATACTGGGGGAAGAATAAAGGCCGTTCCATGGAGGGCGCTTTAGTAAAGATCACGAAGTATTTGGCAGTCGGCTTTATTGTTTTAGCGGTTATCTTAAATCTGAATGTATTTTAAGGGAAGATACGAAAGCGCTCTTGCAGGATCAAGGGCGTTTTTGTTTTATCCGTATGGGAAAGCACCGCGTATCTTTCATATAGAGAAACAAAGGTGACAGATGTTTTTTTATCGTTATATTTCAGGTGTCGGATAGGCTTTTTGACATCTGGATCTTAATAAGGAATCAGAGGGAAAATGGATAGGCACTTACAGGAAAAAAGAAAAAAAATAATATGCGAACTGATACAGGATCAAATTTATGTTCCTATGAAAGAGAAAGAAATGGCAGCCTTTATGCAGGTGGCAAAAGAAGATCGGGAAGAATTCCACAAACTTCTGGATGAACTTTTAAGGGAAGGCAGGATTGGCATAACTGAGAAAGGGAAATATATAAAACCAGGCAAAGATGTTTTAAAGGGGACTTTTATCAGCAATGCGAGAGGCTTTGGGTTTGTGGAGGCGGAAGGGATGGAGAATGACCTGTTTATTCCGGAAGACGGGGTTAACGGGGCTTTCCATAACGACACTGTCCAGGTAAGGCTTTTGCCGGAACAGTCAGGAAAACGGCAGGAAGCGGAAGTTGTGCGGATTTTAAGCCGGGGAACGGCACAAGTGGTGGGGACTTTTCAAAAAGGGAAAAATTATGGTTTTGTGGTGCCGGATAATACAAAACTGGCAACGGACGTTTTTGTTCCCGCTGAATGGTCTAAAGGAGCCGTTGACGGGCATAAAGTAGTTGTGGAACTGACGAATTATGGAAATGAAAAGAAAAATCCGGAAGGGAAAGTAACGGAAATCCTTGGGCATATCAATGACCCTGGCGTGGATGTACTTTCCATTGTAAAAAGCTTTGACATCCCTATGGAGTTTGAGGAGAGGGTTTTAAATCAGGCGGTAAGGGTGGCTTCGGAAGTATCGGAAGCGGACAGGCAGGGACGGGAAGACTTGAGGGATCTTCTAATGGTAACCATTGACGGTGAAGACGCCAAAGATCTGGACGACGCGGTGAGTCTTGTAAAAGAAGGGGATTTTTATCATTTAGGCGTCCACATTGCGGATGTGACGAATTATGTGCAGGAAAATTCCGCATTGGACAGAGAAGCGTTAAAACGCGGCACCAGCGTCTATCTGGTGGACAGGGTAATTCCTATGCTGCCTCACAAGCTTTCTAACGGTATCTGTTCCCTGAACGAAGGGGTAGACCGGCTGGCATTAAGCTGTCTGATGAAAATAAATGAAAATGGCGAAGTAAAGGACTATCGGATTGTGGAGTCGGTAATCCGTGTGGACCGGCGCATGACCTATACAAGCGTAAAGAAGATTTTAGAAGAAAAAGATGCGGAGGAGAGGCTAAAATACGAGGCCTTTGTTCCCATGTTTGAACAGATGGGAGCGTTGTCCGCTATACTCCGGGCAAAAAGGAGGAAAAGAGGCTCCATAGATTTTGATTTCCCGGAAACGAAGATCATACTGGATAAAGAAGGAAGACCTGTTGATATCAAGCCATATGAGAGAAATACGGCGACCAAGATTATTGAAGATTTTATGTTATTGGCGAACGAGACGGTAGCAGAGCATTTTTACTGGATGGATATGCCTTTTGTTTACCGCACCCATGATAATCCGGATCCGGAAAAAATCAATCAGCTTGGGATATTTATCGGCAATTTTGGTTACGGCATGAAAACAGCGGGAGAAGAAGTGCATCCGAAGGAGATACAGAAACTTCTGGGTAAGGTGGAGGGGACGCCTGAAGAAGCCCTGATCAGCCGGCTGGCCCTGCGCAGCATGAAGCAGGCAAAGTATTCGGTAGAATGCACAGGCCATTTTGGGCTGGCCTGCGGATATTACTGTCATTTCACTTCCCCTATCCGCAGATATCCTGATTTACAGATCCATAGGATCATCAAGGAGCATTTGAGGAACCGCCTGAAAGAAAACCGCATCCAGCATTACGAATCGATCCTGCCTCAGGTAGCGGATCGTTCCTCCAAAATGGAGCGGAGGGCGGAAGAAGCGGAAAGGGAGACGGATAAACTTAAGAAAGTCGAGTATATGGAAAGCCGCATCGGGGAGCGTTATGAAGGTGTGGTTTCGGGCATTACAGGCTGGGGGATTTACGTGGAACTTCCCAATACGGTGGAAGGATTGATCCATGTATCTGCCCTGAAGGGGGATTATTTTTATTATGATGAAGCAAATTATGAAATGGTTGGTAAAAATACCGGAAGGAAATATAAGTTAGGGCAGAAGATTTCGATTGTTGTGGAACGGACGGACCGGTTTGCCAGAACGGTAGATTTTGTGGAGGATGACTTGGATGAGTGAGCAAATGAAGCTGGTTGCCAACAATAAAAAAGCATATCATGATTATTTTATAGAGGAAAAGTATGAGGCAGGGATTGTACTCCATGGAACGGAAGTAAAATCCATGCGCTTAGGGAAATGCAGCATTAAGGAATCCTTCATCCGTATAGAGAATGGGGAAATCTTTGCTTATGGGATGCATGTCAGCCCTTATGAAAAAGGGAATATTTTCAACAAAGACCCTCTCCGCGTCAAAAAGCTGCTGCTCCACCGGAAAGAAATTAATAAATTGATGGGGAAGATCGCGGAGAAAGGGTATACTCTTGTGCCTTTGCAGGTTTATTTTAAGGACGGAAAGGCAAAAGTGGAAATAGGGCTGGCAAAAGGGAAAAAATTATATGATAAGCGGCAGGATATTGCCAAAAAGGATCAAAGAAGAGAGGCGGAAAAAGAATTGAAGATAAAAATGAGAGGATAATGAATTGTATTTTAAAAAAATATATTATATAATAGAAATAGATTGGGAATATATTTTTGAAGTCTATAAAACAGTATAAGGGATAGTAAAGGTTTCGACAGGGGCTTTGCAGCTGGAGAAGCTATCCGCAGGCGATGCGTCAAATCGCAAATCTAAATATA
>CAOKPU010000007.1 GCA_948470755.1 uncultured Lachnospiraceae bacterium
TTGAAAAATCAGCTTGATAGCTGATTTTATCAATCGGCAATTTGAGTCAGAGCCGAGAATGTGCCTTGATCGCAGTCGGAAATTTGAAATTTCCGACGCGTGTCATCGCAGCATGCTGCTCTGACATGGAGGATAGTATGATGGAAGTTCTTTTTGTGGAATATCCAAAGTGCAGTACGTGCATAAAGGCGCGTAAATGGCTGGAAGGGCAGGGGATTGCCTATAGAAGCCGTGATATAAAGGAAGCAAACCCGGATAAGGAGGAATTGAAAGAATGGCATGAAAAGAGCGGGCTGGATATTAAGCGTTTTTTTAATACCAGCGGGGCTCTTTATAAAGAGTTGCAGTTAAAGGACAAGCTGCCTAAGATGATGCTGGAAGAAAAATACGAATTGCTCGCCACGGACGGTATGCTCGTAAAGCGTCCGATTGCTGTTGCAGGCAGTTTGGTATTGACAGGGTTTAAAGAAAGCGAATGGGAAAGCAAGCTGAAAGCATAAAACGTAAAATATGCAGGGATAGATTGGTATCCTTATAACGAAAAATATTGCAAACAAGAAGGGCGGCCGGCGGGGTGTGTCCGGAGATTATTTTCCTCAAAACAGATAATGGTTTGTGGAGGATTTTCAGACATGCTTTGAGGCGGCGGAATGAGAGGCGAATATGGACAGACAGAATCTGACCTTACTTACGGATCTTTATGAGCTGACAATGATGCAGGGCTATTTTAAAAACAAAGACCAGAATGAAACGGTTATCTTTGATGCGTTTTACCGCACTAACCCCGGGGAAGGGGGATATGCGGTAGCCGCCGGGCTGGAACAAGTCATTCAATATATTAAGGAGCTTCATTTTTCCGATGAAGATATTAAGTATCTTGCCGGATTGGGGATTTTTGGGCAGGATTTTCTTGATTACCTAAAAGACTTTAAATTTACGGGGGACATCTATGCGATTCCGGAAGGCAGCGTTATCTTCCCAAGGGAACCTTTAATCAAAGTGATTGCGCCTATTATGCAGGCGCAGCTTATCGAAACGGCGATTTTAAATATTATTAATCATCAAAGCCTGATAGCTACAAAAGCGGCCAGGGTCTGCTATGCGGCCCGGGGCGACGGGATCATGGAATTTGGGCTTAGACGCGCCCAAGGGCCTGATGCCGGGACTTATGGGGCGAGAGCTGCCGTGATCGGGGGATGCATCGGCACATCCAATGTATTGTGCGGCAGGCTTTTTGACGTGCCTGTAAAAGGCACCCATGCGCATAGCTGGATTATGAGTTTTCCGGATGAGTACACGGCATTTAAGACATATGCGGATATGTATCCTTCCGCCTGCATCTTGTTGGTGGATACTTATGATACGCTAAAGTCCGGCGTGCCGAATGCGATAAAAGTGTTTAAGGAAATGAGGCAGTCCGGCGTGCCGCTTACCTTTTACGGTATCCGCCTGGATAGCGGCGATTTGGCATATCTGTCAAAAAAGGCGAGAAAAATGTTGGATGAGGCCGGGTTCCCGGATGCGGTAATTTCCGCTTCCAATGACTTGGACGAATTTTTGATTGACAGCCTGAAGGCGCAAGGCGCGGCGATCACATCGTGGGGCGTGGGAACCAATCTGATTACTTCTAAGGATTGCCCGTCTTTTGGGGGCGTATATAAGCTGGCGGCTATTATGGATAAAGAAGGGGATTTTATCCCGAAGATTAAATTGTCGGAAAACAGCGAAAAAGTTACCAATCCGGGCAATAAGACCATTTACCGGATTTATGAAAAAAATTCCGGTAAGGTAAAGGCGGATCTTATCTGCCTGGTAGACGAAATATTTGATGAAAAGGAGCCGCTTCTTCTTTTCGATCCTTTGGAGCCATGGAAGAAAACAAGGCTTCCGGGCGGTAGTTATACGATGCGCGAGATTATGGTCCCGGTCTTCCTGAATGGGAAATGCTGTTATGAATCCCCAAAAGTCATGGATATCCGGGAATACTGCAAGAAAGAATTGGATACCCTTTGGGATGAAACAAGAAGGCTTGTGAATCCCCATAAGGTATACGTGGATTTATCAAAAAAATTATATGATATTAAAATCGAACTGTTGGATCGTATGGGGCAAGTGGAAACGGTGTAGTGAGATATAAGCGGTTTGTTTTGTTATAACATAAAAATGATTTTGGGAAAGCAAGCGGATGCGGAAACCGGGGAGGAGCCGTTTGAAGCCTGCAGGTAGGAAAAGCAAGGAGGTCGATTATGCTTAGAATAATTACGGATTCCGCCTCTGATTTACCCAGGGAGTATATCATGGCTCATAAGCTTCATGTGATCCCGACTCCTGTTGTAATCGATGAAGAGGATTACTTTGACGGCAAGACTATCCAGACAAAAGAATTTTATGACATACTGGATGATACAAAACGGGATGTGCGGACTTACCATATTAACCCGGCGATGTTTGAAGAAGCGTTCCTTCCTTATGCCAAGGCCGGGGACAGTGTTATCTATATTTGTTTTTCCACAGGGATTGCGGGAACTTTTAATGCTGCGAATCTTGCCAAAGCAAATGTGTTGGAAGAATATCCTGATTTTGACCTGGCTATCATCGATTCCAAATCGGCCTCTGCCGGTTTTGGGCTTCTCGTATCAAAGCTGGTAACGATGTTGGAAAATGGGGCTTCTAAAGAAACATTGATAGAGGCTGCGGAATATTTTATTTCCCATATCCATCATGTCTTTACCGTACACACGCTGGCTTATCTGATAAAAGGCGGAAGGCTTTCAAAGTTTAAAGGCACGATTGCTGAAACGCTGGATATGAAACCGGTCCTGACCGTGGATAAAGAAGGCAGCCTGCAAGTGTTGAAAACCGTCCGCGGACGAAAGAAATCCATGAAAGCCTTAATCGATTATGCAAAGTCCAACGGTTATGATTTTTCTTCCCAGACTTTGGCCGTCTGCCATGGGGAGGATGAAGATGCGCTGCATTTTCTTCTGGATCTTGTGGATGCGGAATTAAAACCGAAAGACAAGTTTGTTTCTATTGTAGGCTGTGCTATTGGCGCCCATACCGGACGGGGGATCGTGGGGCTTTGTTTCCTGGATGCACCGGCGGATAAGTATAGCAGATATTTATAGGAGGGCATGGGGATAAAGGTAAAGTTTTTATAATATTTGGCAAATAAAAAAGGAAGCCTGCCGGGTGGTACGCTTCCTTTTTTATAAAATTTTATTGTTCCATCTGCCTGCCCAGAAAACCGGCAGCGGACAGGGCCAGCTTTTGTTCCACTTCCCCCATCTTTGATTTTTCATCGCTTTCTACGAGGACGACTGCTCCGATTACATCGCCTTCGCAAATAATGGGGCTGACCGCTTCATGCACAAAGTCTTCGCCGCCGTCTGCGGAAATCGTGATAAAGCCGCGGTCTCCTTTGGACGCGATCACAGTTTCCCTATTGTTGATCTTATCTTCCAGATCCCGGCTTAATCCTTTTCCCAAAAGGTTTTTGCTGCCTCCCGATACGGCGATAAACTGATCCCTGTCGGCAATCAGGGCTGTATGGCCGGATACCTGGGCCAGGCTTTCCGCATATTGTCTGGCAAAGGTACTCATTTCCCCAATTGGCGAGTATTTTTTCAGAATAATTTCCCCTTCTCTGTCAGTAAATATTTCTAAGGGATCACTTTCCCTAATCCGCAATGTCCTTCTGATTTCTTTAGGTATGACAATGCGGCCTAAATCATCGATTCTTCTAACTATGCCTGTTGCTTTCATTTCATGTCCTCCATTTACATATCTTAAGTTTGATACTAGTATCTGTAAATGGTGGTATTTTATACCTTGGAAGTCAATTTCGTGAAAGAATATTTTAAGGGGAAAAATTGTAAAATAGATGTGTTCAACTTGACCTGGATGTTGTATAATTAATTATAAATAACGGTTTGTACGGAAAGCTGAGGTGATAGGATGGAAATGCTGCGGAAGATAAAGGAAAATGTAATGCTGGCGGGTGTTTTAATGTTAGTGTGCCTTATTTGGGAGACAATGCCGGTTTCGGCGGCGGAGATGCCGGCGGGATCGGTATCGGAGAATTCCATCCCTGTTACGGATGAGGAAATGGATAGTGAGGAAGATATAAAAAACAGCATGGATGCGGACAAAATATTTCAAATGGAAGAAATTGAGGATCAAAAGATGCTCATGCCGCCTGAGGAAGACGCGGGACAGGAAAAAGAGGAGCCGGTGCTGGTAAGCGGGGATCAGTTTCAGACAGTGAATTACCGGGGGGATATACTGACGGATTGGCAGCCGATATTGGAGGCCTTAAAAGGATTGACGCCTGAGTCGTTGACGGATGGAGGCAATGGGAACGGTATGCTGGTGCTTCAGCTTAAGAATGTCGGCAATATACCTTCCGAAGTGAAAGAATGCATTGTTGCAAATGAACCGGGGTATACAAAGTTATTGCAATGCAGCCTGGGTTATGGAGTATCGGTGGTTTTAAACGGGGCGGAAGATAACAGCGGGTTTTGCGGAATAAGCAATACGCATGTATCCGTGGGAAGTGAAAAGAGAGGAAAGAAAAGCGTTGCGACAACGGTGCGCTTTGAATCCCATGAAAATATTGGCGCGATAGTAAGCCTTCAGGTAAACCTGCCCCAATGCAGCAAAGGGACAAAGGTATCTGTTTATGCCGAGACGGTAGCGGTAGATGGGGAAGGGAACGTGACGGTTGGGGAAAATGCCTGCATAGGAACAACGAAAGCAGGGGAAAACGGGAATGTAGAGATTCCAATCCAGTCTACAGCCAATTATATGTTTGTATATAAGGAGGCAAAAGAATAAGCTTTTTGCACTGCAGCAAGGGCTGTTGCGCTAAGAAGTTCTAAGGTTCGCATGGCGAACCGCTCTTCACACCGAAAAATGCTTAAAATACGGCATTTTCCAGACAAGCTTGCTTGTCTTGCGATTTTGAAATTCCGCGAAGCAGCGGCATGGGGGTTAAGGTAAAATGAAAAGGAAAAAGATGTTGATTCTGCTGGCAATATTGTTATTAGTGATTCCTGCAATCCCGGCATCGGCAGCCGGGATTGCATATGATAATGCCCAGTTAAATGCCGTATTTGATTGTATAGACGGAGGGAAGATATCGACCCAAAGCGAAAATGGGCGGCCTAAGGTACTCATTTTCTTTACAACAACGTGTTCAAACTGCCGGAATACATTGATAGGTATATCATCCAGCGAATGGATTAAGAGCGGGGAAACAGATGTATGCGCAATTGAAATCAGTCAAAAAACTTTGGAGGAAGTGCGTCAGTATCGGGATACTTATTGCCCGGACAGTATGATCAGGTTTGGCGTGGATGAAAGCGTAAATGCCAATAGCCTGGCATTTGAATATTTTGATGTGGGATGGGCGGGAGGCAGTGCGGGGACGCCGTTTATCCCGTTGATTGATGCGGATAATAAATTACAGTATTTCTATAATGGTTATACAAGCAGCAGTGAAATTGAAAATCACTTGCCCGATCTGCTTCCTGAGACAAAACCGGATCCGGACGATCCGCAGCCGCCGGACAATGATCCCGATCCGGACGATCCGCAGCCGCCGGATGATGGATCTGATTCTGATGACCCGCAGCCGCCGGATGATGGATCTGATTCCGATGACCCGCAGCCGCCGGATGATGGATCTGGTTCCGATGACCCGCAGCCGCCGGATGATGGATCTGGTTCCGATGACCCGCAGCCACCGAATGATCGTCCTGATAAAGAGGAAGCGCAGGCAGTGGGTGAAAGTAAAGCGGCCTGCAGCCATGTAGGAGAGACGGTCATCGTGAGCGAAGCAACGGCTTTCAGCGATGCTGTTGCGGCATATCAATGTGTAAAATGTGGGATTATCTATAAGTATGAGGCGGTTGCCAATTCTGCATATGCCGCATTCCTGAAGGAAACAGAAGACGCGATCCTGAATGCTCAGCAGGGAGAGGCCGTGATCAGTACGAAGCTTTGGACAAGCTTTAATAAGACGATATTTGAAGCGATGAAAAGCAGGCCGGATGTAGCGGTAACGGTGAACTATTTTTTTGAGGGAAAGCCATACGTCCTGACAATACCGGCAGGGATCGATGTGGATCTGCTGATGGATGAAAATGGGTTTGGAGGATTCAGGTATATAGACAAAGTGCTGAATATACAATAGTTCTTTCTTGACGCCAGACATAGATTAGCATTATAATAGCGAAAGAAAAAGAGAAAAGGCTGTGAAGAAGACAGTAGGCTTTGATGAAATCCAAAGCGAGCCGGTGAGGGTGGGAGACCGGTGAAAGTAAGAAAATGCTGAATATCACTTCTGAGCTGCGGGCTGAAAATTTACTTTAGGCATGGAATATCATGTATGGTATGCGTGAGGCTAAGATAAATCAGTAAGTACCGACGGTATTCCGCCGTTAGTGGAAAACATATAATCTGTTTGCGGTTGGCAAAGGCGGACTGGCCCGGAAAGCAAAAACAGACGTATGAGTAATTGGTGGTGATACGGATTGAGAACCCGTCCTTTTACAGGACGGGTTTTTTGTATCATAGGAAATTGCTCTGCAATTTCCTATGATACGAAAAACCTCCGGGAGGATGCGCACTGTACGTGAAATAAAAATGATACTAATAAAAATAAATTCAGAAAGGATGGATATGATGTATCAAAAAGTATCGACCAATCTTAACTTTGTAGAACGGGAAAAACAGACGGAAAAATTCTGGAAAGAGAAGGATATTTTTGCAAAAAGCATGGAAAACCGCAAAGAGGGTCCAACTTATACTTTTTATGACGGGCCCCCTACGGCAAACGGGAAACCTCATATCGGGCATGTGTTGACGCGTGTTATTAAGGATATGATTCCAAGATACCGTACGATGAAAGGCTATATGGTTCCGAGAAAGGCAGGCTGGGATACCCATGGACTTCCGGTGGAACTGGAAGTGGAGCGGGAACTTGGCTTGGACGGGAAAGAACAGATAGAGGAATATGGATTGGACCCGTTTATCTCAAAGTGTAAAGAAAGCGTATGGAAGTATAAGGGGATGTGGGAGGACTTTTCTGGAACCGTAGGTTTTTGGGCGGATATGGACGATCCTTATGTGACCTATCATGATGATTATATTGAATCGGAATGGTGGGCCTTAAAGCAGATCTGGGATAAAAGGCTGCTTTATAAAGGATTTAAAATTGTTCCTTATTGTCCCCGCTGCGGAACGCCGCTTTCCTCCCATGAGGTAGCGCAGGGATATAAAGACGTAAAAGAACGCTCTGCCATTGCCCGTTTTAAAGTGAAGGGAGAAGAGGCTTATATTCTGGCATGGACAACTACGCCATGGACGCTGCCTTCCAATGTAGCTCTTTGCGTCAACCCAAAGGAAGCTTATGTAAAGGTAAAGGCAGGGGATGGCTATGACTATTATATGGCGGAAGCTTTGCTGGATACAGTGCTTGGGAAGCTGGGGGATGAGGAGAAGGGTATCCCGGCCTATGAAGAGCTGGAACGCTATATAGGGAAGGATCTGGAATACAAGGAATACGAACCGCTTTTTGATTATGCGGTAGACTTATGTGATAAACAGCATAAAAAAGCGTTTTATGTAACATGTGACGAATACGTTACATTGACGGACGGTACCGGCGTTGTCCATATTGCTCCGGCTTTCGGTGAAGACGATGCCAATGTGGGACGTAAGTACGGCCTGCCTTTTGTGCAGTTGGTGGATGCAAAGGGTGAAATGACAAAGGAGACACCATATGAGGGAGTATTCTGTAAGAAAGCGGATCCTATGATCCTGAAAGATCTGGAGAAAAAAGGGCTTTTATTCGACGCGCCTAAGTTCGAGCATAGTTATCCTCATTGCTGGCGTTGTGATACCCCTTTGATTTATTATGCCCGCGAATCCTGGTTTATTAAAATGACAGAAGTGAAGGAAGATTTGATTCGTAATAATAATATGATCCATTGGATTCCCGAGTCCATTGGCAAAGGGCGTTTTGGCGACTGGCTGGAAAATATCCAGGATTGGGGGATTTCCAGGAACCGTTATTGGGGAACTCCTTTAAATATATGGGAATGCGGGGCTTGCGGGAAGATGCATTCCATCGGCAGCCGGGAGGAACTGGAGAAGATGAGCGGGAACGAAGAAGCCCGTACGGTGGAACTTCACAGGCCTTATATTGATGAGATCACAATAAAGTGTCCTGAGTGCGGCGGCATTATGAAACGCGTGCCGGAAGTTATTGATTGCTGGTTTGATTCCGGGGCTATGCCTTTTGCCCAGCATCATTACCCGTTTGAGAATCAGGATTTGTTTGAACGACAGTTCCCGGCCCAGTTTATCTCCGAAGCGGTAGATCAGACGAGAGGATGGTTCTATTCTTTGCTGGCGGAATCCACATTGCTCTTTAACAAACCCTGTTTTGAAAATGTCATTGTCCTGGGACATGTTCAGGATGAGAACGGGCAGAAGATGAGCAAATCGAAAGGAAATGCGGTAGATCCTTTTGAAGCTCTGGCTACTTACGGGGCAGATGCTATCCGTTGGTATTTTTATATTAATTCCGCCCCATGGCTGCCGAACCGTTTTCACGGGAAGGCGGTACAGGAAGGTCAGAGGAAATTTATGGGTACTCTTTGGAATACCTATGCTTTCTTTGTGCTTTATGCAAATATTGATCAATTTGACGCTACAAAGCACCGGCTGGAATACGATCGGCTTCCGGTTATGGACAAATGGCTGCTTTCCAGGTTGAATACATTGATACAGGAAGTGGACCGGGATTTGGAATATTATAAGATCCCTGAGGCGGCGAGGGCTTTGGACGGTTTCGTGGATGAGATGAGCAATTGGTATGTCAGAAGGAGCCGTGAGCGTTTTTGGGCAAAGGGGATGGAGCAGGATAAAATAAATGCGTATATGACTTTGTATACTGCATTGGTTACGGTCTGCAAGTGCGCCGCGCCGATGATTCCTTTTATGACAGAAGAAATCTACCGGAACCTGGTATGTTCTATAGACAAGGATGCACCGGAAAGCATCCATTTGTGTGATTTTCCTTTAGCGCAGGAGGAGTGGATTGATAAGAAGCTGGAAGAAGATATGGATGAGGCGCTTAAGATCGTAGTGATGGGCCGGGCCTGCAGGAATGCCGCCAATATTAAAAACCGGCAGCCTATCGGGGCAATGTACGTGAAGGCGCGGATGGATCTGGGGAGTTTTTATCAGGACATCATAAAAGATGAACTGAATGTAAAGACAGTGAACTTTACGGATGATATAAGGGAATTTACGACTTATACCTTCAAACCCCAGCTTCGTACCGTAGGACCCAAATATGGCAGGCAGCTTAAGGGCATACAGAAGGAATTGGCTGTTTTGGACGGGAATGCGGCGATGGATGAACTGAATGCGCAGGGGATGCTTAGGTTCGATATAAACGGGGCTGCCGTAGAATTGGCGAAAGAAGATCTGTTGATCGAGATGGTGCAGAAAGAGGGTTATATATCGGAAGCGGATAATGGGGTAAGCGTAGTATTGGATACGAATTTGACGGAATCCTTGATCGAGGAGGGTTTTGTCTATGAGATGATTAGTAAGATTCAGACGATGCGCAAAGAAGCAGATTTTGAAGTAATGGATCATATTGAGATCGTGGTGGACAAAAATGAAAAAATTGCCGATGTGATTCGGAAAAATGAGGCAATGATCGTGGGCAAAGTGCTGGCGGAGCGGATAGAGGCTAAGGGGACGGATGACCTGGCAGGAGAATGGCATGTGAAAGCCTGGAATGTCAACGGGGAAGATGTAACGATCGGCATCCGCAGGATTTAAGAGGCGCTGTTGGCGCAAATGCTTTTTCTTGCATTTTTCTACAATTAATGTATAATTTATCCTGAGAAAGAAATTTATCCGAGGGAAAGACTAGCAAAGCAAATAATTAGGAGGAACATATGGCTAAAAAAGGAACCCTGTCTTTTGACAAAGACTTATTTAAACGGAGCGTGGTTTATAACGTAAAAACTTTATATAGGAAAAGTATGGAGGAAGCAACTCCGCAGCAGGTTTTCCAGGCTGTTTCTTATGCAATCAAGGATGCGATCGTAGACCACTGGATGACCAGCCAGGAAGAATATGAAAAACAGGATCCGAAAATGGTTTATTATTTGTCCATGGAGTTTTTAATGGGACGTGCTTTGGGGAATAATATTATAAATCTGCAGGCTTATAAACCGGTGAAAGACGCTCTGGACGAGCTGGGCGTGGATTTGAATCTGGTGGAAGACCAGGAGCCGGATCCGGCATTAGGGAATGGCGGTCTTGGAAGGCTTGCCGCATGTTTTTTAGATTCGCTGGCGACGTTGGGATATTGTGCGTATGGCTGCGGCATCCGTTACCGTTATGGGATGTTCAAACAGCAGATCAAAGATGGATATCAGATAGAGGTTCCGGATAACTGGCTGGAAAATGGGAATCCTTTTGAACTGAGAAGGCCGGAATACGCAAAGGAAGTTAAGTTTGGCGGCTATGTAAATGTTTATGTGGATGAAAACGGACGGAGCAATTTCAGGCAGGAAGGATATCAGAGCGTAACCGCGATTCCCTATGACCTGCCTATCGTAGGTTATGGAAATGGTATCGTGAACACATTGCGTATCTGGGATGCGCAGCCGGTGGAGTGTTTTAAACTTGAGTCTTTTGATAAGGGTGATTACCAGAAAGCGGTAGAACAGGAAAACCTGGCGCGCAATATCGTGGAGGTCCTCTATCCGAACGACAACCATTATGCAGGAAAGGAGCTGCGCTTAAAACAGCAGTATTTCTTTATTTCCGCGTCCGTTCAGCAGGCGGTGTCAAAGTATATGCGTACGCATAAGGACATCCGTAAGTTTTATGAAAAAGTTACGTTTCAGCTCAATGATACTCACCCTACCGTAGCGGTAGCGGAATTGATGCGCATTCTGATGGATGAACATTACCTTACGTGGGATGAGGCATGGGAAGTGACGACGAAGACTTGCGCTTACACAAACCATACGATTATGGCGGAAGCATTGGAAAAATGGCCGATCGAACTTTTCTCCAGGCTGCTTCCCAGAATCTATCAGATTATTGAAGAAATCAACCGCCGTTTCGTGATGCGGATTGAGCAGATGTATCCGGGCAATCATGAGAAGGTGCGTAAAATGGCGATTATCTATGATGGTCAGGTGAAAATGGCTCATCTTGCCATAGCGGCAGGATATTCCGTAAACGGCGTAGCAAGGCTGCATACGGAGATTCTTAAGAATCAGGAGCTGAAAGATTTTTATGAGATGATGCCGGAGAAATTCAACAATAAGACGAACGGCATTACTCAGAGGAGATTCCTGCTCCACGGGAATCCGTTATTGGCTGACTGGGTGACTTCCTATGTAGGAAGAGACTGGATTACGGATCTTCCCAAAATAAACAAACTGAAAATTTATGCGGATGATGAAAAGGCGCAGCAGGAGTTCATGAACATCAAGTATAAGAACAAAGTCCGGCTGGCGGAATATATTCTGGAGCATAACGGAATCGAGGTAAACCCGCGTTCGATCTTCGACGTACAAGTAAAGAGGCTTCATGAGTATAAGAGGCAGCTTTTAAATATCCTGCATATTATGCATTTGTATAATGAACTGAAAGAGCATCCGGATATGAATTTCTATCCGAGGACCTTTATTTTTGGTGCAAAAGCGGCTGCCGGCTATCGGAATGCGAAGCTGACTATCAAGTTGATCAATGCGGTAGGGGATGTGGTAAACAATGACCCTGCGATTAACGGCAAGATTAAAATTGTTTTTATCGAAGATTACAGGGTAAGCAATGCGGAAATGATTTTTGCGGCGGCAGATGTTTCCGAACAGATATCGACAGCCAGCAAAGAAGCTTCCGGCACAGGGAATATGAAGTTCATGTTAAACGGAGCGTTGACGTTGGGGACCATGGACGGTGCAAATGTGGAAATCGTGGAAGAAGTAGGGGAAGAAAATGCATTTATTTTCGGCCTGAGTTCCGATGAGGTAATCCGCTATGAAAATTATGGCGGTTATAACCCTATGGATATCTTTAATAATGATGCCAATGTAAGAAAAGTGCTGATGCAGTTAATCAACGGCACTTACAGCAGGAATGACCCGGATTTATTCAGGCCGCTTTATAACTCTTTATTGAATACGCTTTCTACTTCAAAAGCCGACATGTATTTTATCTTGAAGGATTTTGAAGCATATGCGGAAGCGCAAAGAAGGGTGGGACAGGCTTATCTGAATGAAAAAGCGTGGGCGAAGAGCGCGATCCTGAATGTGGCATGTTCCGGTAAATTCTCATCGGATAGGACGATTGAAGAGTATGTAAGTGATATTTGGCATTTGGACAGGGTAATACTGCCTGAAAAGAAAACAAAATAAAAAAGACGGACGAAAGAGGATTAGGCTTTGCAGCGGCAAAGCTTAATCCTTTTTGCAATTGCCGAAGTGGGATTGAGAGTTGAAAGGCCTGTCCGAAGATCTTGCCCGGCAGATCTGTCCGCTCTTGAATCCCAGGCTTGAATAAATCAGGAAAGGAGAGCTGGTATGCTGAAAAATTGGATGATGGAGGAAAAACCGGAGGAAAATGAATTAAAAGAGAGGCTGAACGCGGCCAGGGAAAAACTATGGGCGCAACAGATGCGGATAAAAGAGCATAAGCTGCCGGTGCTTGTTTTGATGGAAGGCTGGGGAACGGCAGGAAAGGGGAGTTGTACAGGGCAAGTCATACGCAATATTGATCCCCGCTTTTTCAAAGTGGCGACCTTGGAAAAGAAAACGGAGGAAGAAAAAAGAAAGCCCTTTTTGAGCCGATATTTTACCCAGATCCCTGAGGCGGGGAAATTCGTTTTTATGGATTCGGGGTGGATGGATGAGGTAACCGGGCTTAGGCTGCATGGGAAATTGAGCAGAGAGGAATATGAAATGCGGCTTGACAGCATCCGCAGGTTTGAAAGACAACTCACGGATAACGGATACTTGGTTATGAAATTCTTCTTCCACATCAGTGAAAAAGAACAGAAAAAGAGAATAGGGAGCTTGTTAAAGGATATTGATACGGAATGGAGGGTGAACGACAACGATAAATGGCAGAATAAACACTATGGAAAATGCATGGAAGTATTTGACGAATATCTGGAAATGACAAATGCACCTTCCGCGCCGTGGTATATAGTGAATGCGAAATCCAGGAAATGGGCGGAGCTTCAGGTATTGGAAACCTTGACGGAAGGAATCGATATTGCGTTACAGAATAAGTCGCTGGCTGTCCCTCTTTTACAGAACGTATTCCCCTTGGTGAAAATGCCCAAACTGAATGAGATTTCCCTGGACGAAAGGGTGGATGAAAAGGAATATAAGGAGCAGTTGGAAAGCCTGCAGGATCATCTTAGGGATCTTCATAACAGGCTTTACCGCAAACGGGTTCCGGTCATCATTGCTTATGAGGGCTGGGATGCGGCAGGGAAAGGCGGGAACATCAAACGCATTACGGAAGCCCTTGACCCGAGAGGATTCGAGGTACATCCGATAGCCAGCCCGGAACCTCATGAAAAAGCCAGGCATTATCTGTGGCGTTTTTGGACCAGGCTCCCGAAGACAGGGCATATTGCCATTTTCGACAGGACATGGTATGGAAGAGTAATGGTGGAACGGTTGGAAGGTTTTTGCAGTGAAAACGACTGGAAACGTGCTTATCATGAAATCAATGAATTTGAAAAGGAACTGGCAGACTGGGGTGCGGTCATTATAAAATTTTGGGTGCAGATCGATAAAGATACCCAGCTCGAACGCTTTGAAATGAGGCAGAATACACCGGAAAAACAGTGGAAGATTACGGAAGAGGACTGGCGGAACAGGGAAAAATGGGATTCTTATGAAGATGCGATAAATGAGATGATACAAAAAACGAGTACGGTTTATGCCCCATGGTATATATTGGAGTCGGTAGATAAAAAATATGCGCGGCTGAAAGCTTTAAGGATCGTGATCGGGCGGTTGGAAGCGGCTTTAAAGGGATAGGGCAGTTAGGCCTTGCAGGATTTGGGAATATGGATTAAGATTAAAGCAACTATATAAGTCAGAAAGGGACGAAAAGAAGGAGGAACAAAGTGGGTACAATAGCAAATGAAAAGGTAAAGGAAACAATTGCGTCAAAGTTTCAGACGGAGGGGGAGATCGTAGAGCTGATCCCTTTTGGGAACGGGTATATTAATGATACTTTCCGCATCACGTGTGAATTGCCGGAAGGAAAGGAGATAAGATATATCCTTCAGAAGATGAATAACAGTATTTTTAAAAACCCGGCGGAGCTGATGGAAAATGTGATGAATGTAACAAAGTTCCTGCGCAAGAAGATTATTGCGGCAGGCGGCGATCCGAACAGGGAGACGTTGAATGTAATCCCTACCAAAGACGGGAACAATTATTTGGATAATGGGGAAGAATGCTGGCGGATGTATATTTTTATCGAAGGGGCTACCTGTTATGATGAGGTAAAAACACCGGAGGACTTTTATAACAGCGCGGTTTCTTTTGGGAATTTTCAAAGGCTGCTGTCTGATTATCCGGCAGAAACCCTGCATGAAACTATCGTAAACTTCCACAATACCGTCAGCCGTTTTGCTGATTTTAAGAAAGCGGTGGAAGAGGATGTCTGCGGCCGGGTACAGGAAGTACAGGAAGAAATAAAATTCATATTTGACAGGGAGAAAGATGCCCATATTATCTGTGATGCCCTGGAAGAAAAGAGGATTCCTCTGCGCGTGACTCATAATGATACGAAACTGAATAATATCATGATAGATGATAAGACGGGAAAAGGGCTTTGCGTTATTGATCTGGATACCGTTATGCCCGGTTCGGCTCTTTATGACTTTGGGGATTCCATCCGTTTTGGGGCGAGTACTGCGGCGGAAGATGAAGTGAATTTGGATCTGGTGACTGTGAATCTGGAGTTATTCGACGTTTACGCCAAGGGTTTCCTGGAAGGATGTGCAGGCAGCTTGACGGAAGAAGAGGTCAGGCTTTTCCCGGCAGGTGCAAAAGTTATCACCTTTGAACAGGGAATGCGCTTCTTGACAGATTATCTTCAGGGCGATACTTATTACAAAACCAGCAGGCCGGGGCATAATCTGGACAGAAGCAGGACGCAGCTTAAGCTGGTGGCGGATATGGAAAAGAAGTGGGATGAAATGGAAAAAATTGTAGAAAAATATAGATAAGAAAAACCGGAAACGGATAAAGGCAGCCGGATTTGACAGTGGGCGGGGATTTCCCCGCTCATTGTTAATATTTTTTTGTATGCATTTTCCGGTATTGCTGCGGCGTCATACCTACGGATTTTTTGAAGATCTGTGAGAAATAGGATTGGGAGGAGAAGCCGGTACTGGAGGCAATCTGGGCAATGGAATGATTGGTGCTGATTAAGAGTTCCATGCTGGCCTGCAGCCGTCTGGTGGATAAATAGCTGATCGGCGACTGACCGATGCAACTGGCAAAGGAATGCGCCAGATAATATTTATTGATATGGGTGATTTCCGCTAAAGTATCCAGAGTAATGTTCTGGGCATAGTTGGAATCGATGTAGCGTTTGGCAAGGGCGCATTCTTTGGATATACGGAATGTGGAGTCGGAGATAATGGACAGATCCAGTTCCCGGGATATGAAAACAAGAAGAATCTGCAGCAGGCTTTGGCAGACAATATCAAACCCGGCTTTTTTCTCATGGAATTCCTGAAGCATAAGCTGGGAATAATCTACAAGATGGTTCTGGGAAGAAGTATAGCTATAGTGGCTGTAATTTTTCCGGTTCCCTTCATTTTTATCATGGAAAGAGAATGCAAGACCGTCCACACCGAAAACAATGTATTCCATGGGATTGTTGGTCATTGTTTTCTCCGTGTGTTCCACATGGGGATTGATGATCATAAGGTCGTTTGGTTTTACGGGTATCATTTCGTTTTCCACATGGAAAATGCCGTTCCCGCTTATGACATAAAAAAGTTCCGTAAAATGGTGGGTGTGGGGGAGGCTTTGCCAATCCCCTTCGTATTTGGATATGGAAATATAGCGGAGATTGAAATTGAGTTTTGATAAATTTTGCTGTTCCAGGTTGATTCTTTCATTGCTCATGGAATGCCGCCTTTCTTTCGTGCTTTTTATGTTTTATCAAAAAAATTGACAATAATGTAAAAAAAATATTGGTTAATATGACGAACAAAAAGGAAAAATAGATTTTCTTTTTATATAATTATACCTTATAAAAATCAAATGATAAAGTTTTTTATTTTAAATTACAACAAGAATTATAAAAAATAGAGCAACAATGAAATTGAATAGGGAAAAATAAACAGATATACTTATGTTATAAGAAACTTGTTGTCAATTATCAACAATATAATGCTTGTAATTTTTGATTACGGCAAAAGGAGGACAAACATGAAAAAGAAAACGATATCTGTTTTACTGGCTGCAGCCATGGTAATCGGGACATTTGCCGGCTGTGGTTCGGCGCCTGCAGAACAGCCCGCAGCGCCTGCTGAAGAAGCGGCTCCTGCGGAAGAAGAGGCAGCTCCAGCAGAGGAAGCGGCTCCTGCGGAAGAAGAGGCGGCTCCGGAAGAAGCAGCGGCTCCTGCATTGGAAGGGACTGTAAAAGTAGCTGCATTTGAAGGCGGATACGGCGCTGATATGTGGACGGAGGTGTGTGCGGCATTTGAGGCATCCCACCCTGGAGTAACAGTGGAACTTACTGTTGACAAGAAAATCGAAGATGTTATCACGCCTGGCATGAAAGCCGGCGATTATCCGGATGTCATCCATTGTGCAACAGGCCGTGAAGCCGGCTTGACAGAGACTCTTACAAAAGAAAAAGGGCTGCTTCCTTTGACGGATGTTATGGAAATGACAGTCCCTGGCGAAGATGTAAAAGTAAAAGATAAGATTGTCCCTGGTTTCCTTGATACTTTGGCAACCAACCCTTACGGGGACGGCGTAACATATTATGCTCCAATGTTCTATGGTCCCTGCGGGCTTTTCTATGATGCGGGCCTGTTGGAAGAAAAAGGCTGGACGCTTCCTACCACATGGGATGAGATGTGGAAATTAGGCGAGACGGCAAAAGCGGAAGGCATCTCTTTATTTACATATCCTACAACGGGATACTTTGATGCATTTATGTATGCGCTGTTATCTTCTGCAGGCGGTCCGGCTTTCTTTGATGAGTGCATGACATATGGCGAAGGCGTATGGGAATCCGAAGACGCAAGGAAAGTATTTGATATTGTAGCAAAACTTGCTGAGTACACAGAACCTACAACAGTAGCAAATGCAAACAATGAAAGCTTTACGAAGAACCAGCAGTTGATCTTGGATGACAAAGCAATCTTCTGCCCGAACGGCACATGGCTTCCGGGCGAGATGGCGGATGCTCCAAGAGGCGAGAACTTCAAATGGGGCTTTACAGCAATCCCGGCAGTAAATGCAGGCGGTGCAGGATGTTCCTTCTGCTGGTTTGAGCAGATGTGGATTCCGGCAGCGGCAGAGAATCAGGATCTTGCAAAAGAATTCGTAGCATATATGTATTCCGATGAAGCAGCAGCAATCTTTGCAGGCTCCAATGCAATTCAGCCTATCGTTGGTATCGGTGAAAGCCTGGAAGGCGACAACAAATTGTTCTATAGCGTATATGATACAGGCGCTACTGCAGTTATGGGCGGTTTCGCAGCTACAGCTCCGGTAGAAGGCACGACAATGGCGGATGCTTTGTTTGAAACTGTAAACAGTATCGTAAGCGGCGACAAGACTGTAGATGAATGGATCGCAGCAGTTTCGGAAGTAAGCGATAAATATAGGGCGGCTATGGAATAAATCAAAAACCCGTGATCTGCGGGAATAAAAAGGTTTAAGCATGGGACATGCACGGAATAATCCCCGGCATGTCCCAATTTTATCAAATACGGAACAGAATGGAGGTCATTATGAAGAACACGAAAGCAAAGAAGGCGTTTATTGTTACCTGCGTTACGCCGGCAACATTGTTGTTCGTTATTTTTATGATTATTCCGACAATTAAAGTATTTAATATGTCATTGTATAAATGGGGCGGTTTTTCTAATACAAAGCAATTTGTAGGCTTGCAGAACTTTAAACTTCTAATGAGCGACAGTAATTTCTTCCGTTCCTTCCAGAATACCATATTATTGATTACTTTGGTAACGATAGTGACAATGGCCTTTGCCCTTGTTTTTGCCGCTATCTTATCAAGGGAAAAGATTGTCGGGCAGGATTTCTTCAGGATTGTGTTTTACATCCCGAATATTTTATCGGTGGTAGTCATTTCCGCTATATTCTCAGCGATCTACGATCCGAATAATGGGCTTTTAAATAGTATTCTTTCCATATTCAGGGGAAAAGACGCCACACCGGTTTTATGGATGGGCGATCAGAAGATCGTCATTTATTCTTTGGTTATTGCTATGATTTGGCAGGCCATTGGTTATTATATGGTTATGTATATGGCGAGTATGGCCAGTGTTCCGGAAAGTTTGTATGAATCGGCGAATTTGGAAGGTGCGGGGAGGATCCGCCAGTTTTTTGACATTACCCTTCCTCTGATCTGGACGAATATCCGTACGACACTTACCTTTTTTGTTATCAGTTCCATTAACTTAAGCTTCCTTTTTGTAAAAGCGATGACGAATGGCGGGCCGGACGGGGCTACGGAAGTATTCTTAAGCTATATGTATCAGCAGGCTTATACGAATTCCTCTTATGGTTATGGTATGGCGATCGGCGTGCTGGTATTTGCATTCTCCTTTGCGCTCTCTGCTGTCGTCAATGTGGCTACAAAGCGTGAACCGCTGGAATTCTAAGGAGGTGGGATGATGAATAATAAAAAATTTGCCGGAAATGATAAAGTAGTAAAAGTAGTGATATACATAGCATTGATTTTGTTGGCAATCAGCATCATTGTTCCTGTTGCTTGGGTGTTTATGGCTTCCGTAAAGGAGAATTCCGAATTCTACGGCAATCCGTGGACGTTGCCGAAGGGATTGTACTTCCAGAATTTTTCCGATGCGTTTACAAAAGCAAGCATGGGTTCATATATGGTGAATTCCGTAATTGTTACGGCATTGGCGTTAGTCCTTTTACTGGTGATCGCCCTGCCGGCGGCTTATACTTTGGCCAGATATAAGTTTATGGGAAGCAAGCTTTTAAACATCCTGTTTATGGGGGGCCTGTTCATTAACGTAAACTATATTGTAGTGCCTATCTTCCTTATGCTGGTGGATGCGGACAAAGTATTGAAGTCATGGCTGGGGTCGGGGATTTTCCTGAATAATCTTTTTGTTACCGCATTGGTGTATGCATCGACGGCTTTGCCTTTTACCATATATCTTTTGTCGGGATTCTTTGTAACGATTCCAAAAGATTATGAGGAAGCCGCTTTTGTGGATGGGAGCGGTTACTTCAGGACTATGATTACCATAATGATGCCGATGGCAAAGCCGAGTATTGTTACGGTTATCCTTTTTAACTTCCTGTCGTTCTGGAATGAATATATTATATCCATGACATTGCTGACAAAGGAAAATAAGACTCTGCCGGTAGGCCTGATGCAGCTTATGCAGGCGCAGAAGGCGGCGGCAAATTATGGGCAGTTATACGCCGGTTTGGTTATTGTTATGCTGCCGACGCTGATTCTGTATATTATGGTGCAGAAGAAGCTTACCCAGGGTATGAGTTTAGGCGGCTTGAAAGGTTAATGAGGCAGAAAGCAGGAGGAAGAAGATATGAATAAATGGACAAATATCATTATCAATATAGTAATATTTGTAGCAGCTATCGTGCTGATCTGCACACAGCAGAGAAATGTAGGGCCTACAGGCTTATTGCTTATGATTATCGGACTTGCCGGAATTTTATTTTTACTTTACCGTTATAATAAACAGTATACGAAGTAGTCATGCATAGGGGCGGTTCGGCTTTCCGCTGCGGTGAGCGGAAGGCTGGGCTGTAACTATGCATATTGTATTAGCCGGGATGTCGGCGAGGAGGAAAATATGAATATAACAGGAAGGCTGACATTGCCTACCGATGTGGATATGGTAGATGAAACGATACGGTTAAAAAATCTGCTGGGGGCGGATGCCTTAAGGGATTGTGACGGGACAATGATGCCCAAAGAACTTTTATCCCAGGACGCAAAGAAATATGCTACCTATTACACTACCAGAAAAGATAACGATTGGGCAAATGCAAATCCCGACGAGATACAGCAGGAATATCTGATTAGTGAAAGAGTGACGGCAAAAGATACAAAACTTCGCATTCGGTTGATGAAGGGTTTCCATACGGAGCAGTTAAAAGTAAACAGTATGGACGATCCCAAAAGATGGTGGGAAGTCGTAGACAGGACGACGGGGGAAGTGGTGCCGGCCGATCAATGGGAATATGATGAGACGACGGGGGAAGTGGAATTGGAAAGCGTAAAGTATCATCAATATACTGTCAGCTTTCTGGCTTTTCTGATCTGGGATCCGGTGCATATGTATAATTTTATTACAAATGACTGGAAGGATGCGCCTCATCAGTTGACTTATGATGTAAGGCAGCCTAAGACGCAAAAATATGTAAAAGAAAAGCTGAAAAAATGGTGTGAAGAAAACCCGGAAATTGATGTGGTGCGTTTTACGACGTTCTTTCATCAATTTACTCTTACTTTTGATGAGAAAAAAAGGGAAAAATATGTGGAATGGTTTGGATATAGCGCCAGTGTCAGCCCCTATATCCTGGAGCAGTTTGAAAAATGGGCCGGGTACAAATTCCGTCCGGAGTTTATTGTAGACCAGGGATATCACAATTCTATTTTCCGTGTACCCAGTAAAGAATTTAAGGATTTTATAGAATTTCAGCAGATAGAAGTCAGCAAACTGGCAAAGGAAATGGTTGACATTGTGCATTCTTACGGAAAAGAAGCGATGATGTTTTTAGGGGATCACTGGATTGGGACAGAACCTTTTGGGAAATATTTTGCGAATATCGGTCTGGATGCGGTAGTGGGTTCTGTGGGCGATGGCGTTACATTACGTATGATTTCGGATATTGACGGCGTGAAATATACGGAAGGGAGACTGTTGCCTTATTTCTTCCCGGATGTCTTCTGCGAGGGAGGGGATCCCATCAGGGAGGCGCAGGAGAATTGGATGAAGGCAAGAAGGGCAATCCTTCGTTCGCCACTGGATCGTATCGGTTACGGCGGGTATTTGAAGCTGGCTTCCGAATGGCCGGGTTTTATTGAAGAGATACAGCATGTAGTCAGTGAGTTCCGTTTGATTCATGAAAATATGAAAGGTACAAAAGCCTATGTAGCCCCTTTCAAGGTTGCGATATTGAACTGCTGGGGGAATCTGAGGAGATGGATGGCCAATCAGGTTCATCATGCGATCTGGCATAGGGAGATTTATTCTTATGTGGGAATCATTGAGTGCTTGAGTGGTATGCCCTTTGATGTGGAGTTTATTACTTTTGATGAGATCAGGGATGGCATTCCGGACGGCATTAAGGTGATCATCAATGCAGGAGATGCCTATACGGCCTTCAGCGGCGCGGAGAATTGGAAGGATGAAAAGGTCGTAACTGCCGTCCGGGAGTTTGTTGATAACGGGGGCGGTTTTATCGGAGTAGGCGAACCTTCCGCTTACCAGTTTGAGGGACGTTATTTCCAGTTAAGCGATGTGATGGGCGTGGACAGGGAGATGGATTTTTCTCTTAGCGTTGATAAGTATAATGAATTAAATCAGGATCATTTTATTTTAGAAGATATCGAAGGGGAGATAGATTTTGGGGAAGGAATGAGCCGGATCTATGCCCAGGGGGAAAAATATCAGATCCTGAATATGGACGGGGAATACTGCCGTTTGGTAGTAAACGGATATGGGGAGGGACGAAGCGTTTATTTCTCCGGCCTGCCTTATTCCCCTCAGAACTGCCGTGTGCTTTTACGCGCTATTTATTATGCAGCCGGTATGGAAGAGGAAATGAAGAAATTCTATGTTACCAATGTGGATACGGAAGTGGCGGTATTTGAAAAGACAAATAAGATTGCGGTTATCAATAATGCAAAGGAAGACAGATATACGGAACTTTATATCAATGGAAAAAAAGCCTGCAGCCTGGATTTAAAGGGAATGGAAATGCGCTGGGTGGATATACGGTGATGATCCATCAAAGATGACGCAGGCGGATGCCCGTACCGGAAAGTGGGATAGCTTTCCGGCACGGGCTTTGTTTTGTATCATAGGAAATTGCTTTGCAATTTCCTATGATACAAAAACCCTCCGGGAGGATGCGCACTGCGTGCAAAAGGAAAATGGCTGCTGTCGCAGCCGCGCTCCGGCGCGAGTGTGCGTCAGGACGCACACTTTTTTACCTTATAGGAAATTCCGTCGTCAGACGGACATAAATTGACGAAGAACCGAAGGTTCTTCATGAAGTGTCGAAGACACTTTTTTATATCATAGGATTCGGATGTGTGCAAAAGCCTTGTGGCCGTGAGCATAAACTCGCTTGCATACATTTATTTTTTATTTTATAATGAAATCTGACAGTGGAAAGACAGGATTGGATAAGGAGGATGGGAATGATTAAGTTGTATGACGGCGGCGTGTATCTTGTGAATGGAACGGATATCGTTCCGGACGGAAAAGAAGCGCAGGCGGCGATAAAGGAGAAAACCGGGAAAGTTGTCAGCAAAGAGGAAGCGGCAAAGGAAACAATTGCTTACCGTATTTTAGAAGGACATAATACTTCCGGCAATATGGACAAGCTGAAAATAAAATTTGATAAACTGACCTCCCATGATATTACCTTTGTGGGGATCATACAGACGGCGCGGGCTTCAGGATTGGAGAAGTTCCCGGTTCCTTATGTGTTGACAAATTGTCATAATTCACTTTGTGCGGTGGGTGGCACGATCAATGAAGATGACCATATGTTTGGGCTTACTTGTGCGAAAAAATATGGGGGCGTATATGTGCCTCCTCATCAGGCGGTTATCCATCAATATGCGAGAGAAATGTTGGCAGGAGGCGGGAGGATGATCCTGGGTTCGGATTCCCATACCCGCTATGGGGCGCTTGGGACGATGGCGATGGGAGAAGGCGGCCCGGAACTGGTAAAACAGCTCTTGAATCAGACTTATGATATTAACATGCCGGAAGTGGTAGGGGTTTATCTGACAGGAGAGCCGGTAAAAGGGGTAGGCCCTCAGGACGTTGCTCTGGCAATTATTGGCGCAGTATTTGGCAACGGTTACGTGAAAAATAAAGTCATGGAATTTGTAGGGCCGGGTGTGGCTTCCCTGAGCGCTGATTTTAGGATAGGCATTGATGTTATGACGACGGAGACGACCTGCCTGTCTTCGATCTGGAAGACAGACAGGCAGATTGAAGAATTCTATGAGATTCATGGGAGGAAGGAAGAATATAAAGAACTGAATCCGGGTAAAGCGGCATATTATGACGGCATGATTACCGTAGACCTTAGCAGTATTAAACCGATGATCGCAATGCCTTTCCATCCAAGCAATACTTATACGATCGAGGAATTAAACGCCAACTTGGGTGAGATTCTGCATGATGTGGAGAAAAGGGCGGCGGTCAGCCTTGACGGGGCTGTGGACTTTAGCTTAAAGGATAAGGTGAGAAACGGGAAATTCTATGTGGATCAAGGGATTATTGCAGGCTGTGCGGGCGGTGGGTTTGAAAACATCTGTGCGGCAGCGGATATTTTAAGAGGATCTTATATTGGTTCGGACGGATTTACATTAAGCGTATATCCTGCTTCCATGCCGGTTTACATGGAATTGATAAAGAATGGATGCGCAGCGGCTTTGATGGAAACGGGCGCAGTGTTGAAAACGGCATTCTGCGGGCCTTGCTTCGGTGCAGGGGATACGCCGGCAAACAATGCGTTCAGCATCCGGCATTCCACGAGGAACTTTCCGAACAGGGAAGGGTCTAAACTGCAGAATGGGCAGATATCATCCGTGGCGCTTATGGATGCGCGCTCCATTGCGGCTACCAGTGCGAATAAAGGGGTATTGACTCCGGCTACGGATTTTGACGGGCCGATCGGGAAGTATCAATATCATTTTGATTCCAACATTTATGCAAACCGGGTATTTGATTCAAAGGGGGAAGCAGACCCTTCGACAGAGATTCAGTTTGGCCCTAATATCAAAGACTGGCCGAGGATGTGCGGGCTGCCGGAGAACCTTGTACTTCAGGTGGTTTCTGAGATTCATGACCCGGTAACGACGACGGATGAATTGATCCCGTCGGGGGAGACTTCTTCCTACCGTTCCAATCCGTTAGGCTTGGCAGAGTTTACGCTTTCCAGAAAAGACCCGGCTTACGTGGGCCGCGCGAAAGATATCCAGGCGGCGCAGAAAGCGGTAATGGAAGGGAAGTGTCCGTTAGAGATAAAACCGGAATTAAAAGAGGTGATGGAAGCCATCCACAAAATTTATCCCGAAGTGGGGAAAGGTAATGTGGGCTTTGGCTCTACGATATTTGCGGTAAAACCGGGCGACGGTTCGGCAAGGGAGCAGGCGGCTTCCTGCCAGAAAGTGCTTGGAGGCTGGGCAAATATTGCCAGCGAATATGCGACGAAAAGATACCGTTCCAACCTGATCAACTGGGGAATGCTTCCGTTCCTTATAGACGGGGATGACAAAAAACTTCCTTTCCGGAATCTGGATTACCTTTTCCTGCCGGGCATCAAGAAGGCGGTAGAGGATAAGGCGGATCATGTCAAGGCATATGTGGTGGGCGAAAAGGAGATGAAGGAATTTAATTTATCTTTAGGCGAACTGACGGATGAAGAACGCCAGATCATCTTAAAAGGATGCCTGATTAATTATAATAGGGTTTCATAGAAAGAGATAGGAGAAAAATGTTGAAAATGAAAAGGACATTGTCCGTACTCAGCCTGTGCATATTATTTATAATATGCATGGGCTGTACGAATATAAAGGGAACGCAGAAGGAAGAAGAAAGGAATACGGCGCAGGAGGAAACGGTAGCAGCCGGGAACGATTTGGAAGCCAAGGGGGATGAAGAAGGAAGGGAAATAGGATCAGGGCAAAACGGGGATGAGAGCGGGGCAAAGGAAGGAGAACGGGAGCAGGAAGCGGCGAAAGCAGAAGAAGTGAATGAAGAAGGCCGTGCAGAGACTGTAGCGGATGATAGGGAAGGAAAAGAAGGGACAGCGTCGTCAGAGCATGGGATGGGCAGCGGGGAGGCTGAACCGGAAACGGAAGTCTCGGATATGGAACCTACTATGGTGTATACGACTGCAAATGTAAACGTACGCCTTGCGCCTTCTGTCGATGCGGAGGTATTTGACTTAGCGCCCCGGGGAACCGTATATGAGAAAAACGGGGAAGGGGAAGGCTGGAGCCGGGTCGTAATAGACGGGGAGGACTATTATATCAAGTCCGATTATCTAAGGGAAAGAAAGCCATCCGGTATAAGTGGAGGACATCTTATTGCTATAGACGCGGGACACCAGTCGAGGGGGAATAGCGACAAAGAACCGATAGGGCCGGGGGCCTCGGAAACCAAAGCAAAAGTGACGGGAGGGACCAGAGGGACGACAACAGGATTGTATGAATATGAGCTTACGCTTATGGTTTCCTTAAAACTCAAAGCAGAACTGGAAAGCCGGGGCTATGAAGTCTATATGGTCAGGGAAAGCCATGATGTAGATATCAGCAATGCGCAAAGGGCGCAGATGGCCTATGATTCAGGGGCGGAGATTTTTGTGAGGATTCATGCGAACGGTTCGGAAAACAGCGGCGCCAATGGGGCCATGACGATATGTCCTACCGGATCCAATCCATATATCCCTGATTTGTATGAGGACAGCAAAAGGCTTTCTTCCTCCGTATTGGATGGGCTGACGGCCAGTACGGGCTGCCGCAGGGAGAGAGTATGGGAAACGGATACGATGAGCGGCATTAATTGGAGCATGATCCCGGTGACTATTGTGGAAATGGGTTATATGACAAACCCGGAAGAAGATGCGAAAATGGCGGATGAAGGTTATCAACAGTTAATTGCCATTGGGATTGCGGATGGGATCGACGGATATTTTGAGTAACGATAATGCGATAGTACGTATGGAAAGTATAAAGTATTTCCTGGCATTTCCGATATATAAAATACAAGAATGTGGTATTCCCGGCCGGGGCCGTATTTTTGAAGTGAATAGTAAATACCTGGGTTTTCAGCCAGCGCGGACTGGGATATGGATGCAGGGTGAGAGAAAGGGATGGGTGTTGGAATGCGGATTGGTTCCTCAAATATAGGGATGGTATCTTCAAGGGAGTATAGTTCCCTGAATGCCAGAAGAACCAGTATAATGGTCATGGCAGGAAATGCGGGTTTACGGATGAACCCTGAAGCAGAGGATGGAACCGGGAAAGAGAGTATTACGGGCGAAGAGGCCCGGAAGAGATTTTACGGCGAGGATGCGTATGCGGAAAAAAAGAAAGAGCTGAAGGAAAAGCTGAGAGAAATGAATTCCCATACAGGAATCAAAAAACTGTCTTATATACAGAACAAAAGGGATGCGTTAAGTACGGTAAGGGACAGATGTATGCAATATTTGTTTGATATCTTTTGGGGAGAGGCAAGGAAATGGGATTTCGGGTTTGCTATGTACAGGCAGGCTGACGGATTGTCAGGCGGGCAGACGATAAGCCAGGCTGTTACTTACCGGGACGAGATATATATGGAGGAAAAGGAAGAAACGGCTTTTACCACGCAGGGAACCGTGCGGACGCAGGACGGGCGGACGATCCGGTTTCATCTGAATGTGCAGATGAGCCGAAGCTTCCAGGCCTACTATGAAGAGAATTTTACGCGGATCGAACAAAGAATGGTAGACCCGTTGGTGATTAATCTGGATGGGAATATAGCCGGTTTGCAGGATCAGACGTTCTTTTTTGATTTGGATGCGGACGGCAAGGAGGAGGAAATCTCTATGCTGGGAAGCGGGAGCGGCTATCTGGCGCTCGATAGGAACGGTGATGGAAGGATCAATGACGGAAGCGAACTGTTTGGAACAAAGTCAGGGGACGGATTTGCGGATCTTGCCGCCTATGATTTAGACGGGAATGGATGGATTGATGAGAATGATGCAATCTGGGATAAACTGCTGATCTGGACAAAGGATGAAAACGGTAAGGATATATGCTACAAGTTGTCGGAGAAAAATGTAGGGGCAATCTGTCTTGCGGATGCGGATACGGACTTTGCTTTGACGGGTAAAGATAACGCCGTAAACGGAAGGATCCGGAAAACAGGCATTTTCCTGTACGAAAACGGCTATGCAGGAACGATCCAGCATGTAGATGTAGCCAGCCATGAACAGCAGGACGGACTTGGGGGCAAACGATTTGAAGCGGCAGGATAATTGACGCACACTTTTTAGCCGGCGGTTTCCAATAGCATAAAATGGATACCAATACATACAATAGTGTAGAGGTGTCCTATGGAAAAATTAGAATTGGCGATTAATTTAATAAAAAACAGAAGGAGCGGATCCGGCCCGGATTATCGGGATGCGGTTGCAATCCTTCTGTTTATTTTTTTGCTTCCCTATATTATATCCTTTTTCTTTGGGAGTGTGGGAATGGAAATAGAGGAAGGGGAAGCGGCGGTAATAGGGAAAGAGGAAAGAGGGGAAAAGGATGGGAGCGGCAGACAAGAGCTTTTTTGGGAGGATATGGAGAAGGCGGAGTTCATTGTCTGTAATAAGACGACAGCGGGAACGGAAATGATGCCTTTGGAGACATATCTTGTGAACAGGCTGCCTTCAACCATCCCTATGGAATATGAAATGGAAGCGTTAAAGGCGCAGACAATCGTGCTGCGGACAGAACTTATGAGATTATATTACGATAACAGGGAAGAAAGAAATGAGGGGAAAGACGGGAAAAAATATATATATGTGGAAAGCGATATGATCAAAAGCGCCGGGGCCGCTTATCAAAAGTGCATAGATGCGGTCAGCAGCACAAAAGGAATGTATCTGACTTATGAAGGCTATCCGGTGACGGCTCCTTATTTTGCGGTTAGCGCCGGGGCCACGAGAAACGGGAATGAAGTGTTTGGGAGCAATGATTACGGATATCTGAAATCCGTTGTATGCGGCAGGGATTTTACTTCCGGCGATTATGTACATAGCGAAAGAATGGGGAAGGATGTCTTTTTAGAGCAATTGAGGGAATTCAGGCCAGGGGTTGAGTGGGAAGAGGGGGAGACGCCGGAGGAAGCTTTTCCGGTCAGGAAGGATAAGGCGGGCTATGTGTTGGAGATTGGAACCGGGGAGAATGCTATGTCCGGAGAGCTGTTCCGGACAATATTTGCGCTGAATTCTTCGTGCTTTGAATTAAGAGAGGAGGGGGGGTCCGTTATTATTAAGACAAAAGGCGTTGGCCATGGATTAGGCCTATGCCAGTACGGCGCCAATGAAGCGGCAAAAAAGGGAAGCGATTTTATTGACATACTGAATTACTTTTTCTCGGAAATTGTCATAGAAAAAACTGAATAAAGAATCTGAAACAGGCAAAACTATCGATGAGGAGTCAAAACCGGAAATAAGAATCTGATATAAATTCTGTTAGGAGGAATGAAAATGAGAAGAAGAAACGGAAGCGGCGCTAAAAAGGAGAAAATCATCATGGCGCTCTCATCGGTGTTTGTACTGGCGGCTTTAACGGCAACGGGATTATTTTTCAGGGGGAAAAGCGAAGAGCAGAATGATGGTTATGTGGTCGATTTCAGCGCCATAGAAAATGAATCTACGGATCTTGCCCAGAACAGCGATACGGAAATACAAGGGGTAATGGATGGTGCAGAGGGCCTTGATGTGGCAAAAGCGCAGGAAATGAATGAAAGCGCAGTGACGGCGGATGATCTGGATTATGACCCATACTTTCAGGAGACCAATTCCCTGAATGTGGAAAACGAAGAGAAAGAGGTAAAAGAGGAAGAAAAGGAGAAAAAGGCGGAAGGCAAGGCCAGCGAAAAAGATAAGGAAAAAAATGAAAAGGGCGAAGAAGGGATGATCGATGAAAGCATTGATTCGGCAACCTTGGAAGAAGTAGCGCGCATGGAAGAAATGGAGGATACGCTGGCTCTTGCAACCTCTACTTCTATCCAGCCGGCATTGACATTCGGGGATAATGATACGCTGGCATGGCCTATCGTAGGGAATGTACTGATTAATTACAGCATGGACAAGACTGTCTATTTCCCTACATTGGAACAATATAAATATAATCCGGCCATTATTATCTCCGCGGTAGAAGGGGAGGCGATTACAGCCGCTGCCAATGGGAAGGTAAACAGAGTTTATAGCGATCCCGAATTAGGGAATGTAGTAGTGATGGAACTGGGGAACGGTTATGAGATAACTTATGGACAGTTGAAAGATATCACAGTGTCGGAAGGCGGATTTGTCAATCAGGGCGATATCATAGGCAGTGTGGCGGCGCCGACCAAATATTACGTGGTGGAAGGATGCAATGTATATTTTAAACTGACGAAGAATGGGGAGCCGCTCAACCCTATGACAAAGCTTCATTAATGCCGCAAAGCGGAATCATGGGGGATTAGAATAAAAAGATAATCGATATTTGCTGCAGGAGACTTGGATCCGGCGCGGGAACCTGGCTTACCGGGGGACCGCGCCGAAATCTTTGATTCCCGCGAGTGGTGAGCCAAGTGACTGCTTACAGGTATTTGACGAGTGCCGCGAGGGCCGCATACCTACACATCGAAGATGTGTTATGCTTTGCATCGTGGTTGTTGGTTTAATGTGTGGATTTATAGTTTGGCAAAAATTGGCTGTCCGGTTCATATCCGGCAGGGATAAAAACGGAAAAAGGTGTAAATTAAATGCAAAGATATTTATTAAACGGGCATATTCTGACGATGGTTCCCAAAGAAACGGGGAAGAATGGAGAAAAAAAGAAAAAAGAATACAAAAATGGTTTTATACGGATAGAAAACGGGAAGATAGCCCGGATAGGGGATATGGGTGAATTGGACAGTGTCCCGGTAAAGGATGAAAAGACGGATGTGATAGATGCGAAGGGCAGGCTGATCATGCCGGGGATGATAGAAGCCCATTGCCATATGGGGATCACAGAGGAGAAGAAAGGGATGGAAGGCGATGACTGTAATGAAAATGTAGCGCCGGTTACACCGTATCTTAGGGCAATAGATGCAGTGAACACGATGGATGCTGCTTTTGACGACGCAGTCAGGGCGGGGATAACTTCAGCCATGATCGGGCCGGGAAGTTCCAATGTGGTAGGAGGACAGTTCGCTTTTGTGAAAACAAAAGGCAGAAGGATTGACGATTTGATCGTCCTTGCCCCTGCTGCAATGAAAATAGCATTTGGGGAAAACCCGAAAGTGAATTTCCAGGGCCAGGGTAAAATGCCCGTCACCCGTATGGCAATTGCAGGAATGTTAAGGGAAGAGCTTTTTAAAGCCGGGAAATATGTGGAAAAACGGAAAAAAGCGGAAAAATCGGGAGAGGGATTTGAGAAAGACTTCCGGTACGAATGCTGGGTCCCGGTATTTGAAGGGAGAATACCGTTAAAAGCCCATGTACACAGGGTGGACGATATTTTTACGGCAATCAGGATCGCAAAAGAGTTTGGGTTGAAAATGACATTGGATCATTGCAGCGAAGGCCATTTGATAGCCGAGGAACTATCAAAAGAAGGATTTCCGGCAATCGTAGGCCCGGATTTGTCGAGCAGAAGTAAGATAGAAGTGCAAAATGCGGCTTTTAAGACAGCAGGGATCTTGAGCGCGGCAGGAGTGAAAGTTGCTGTGACTACAGACCATCCGGTATCTTTGATTCAGTCGTTGCCCATATGTGCAGGCTTATGTGTAAAATCAGGAATGGATGAGGATGAGGCTTTAAGGGCTGTCACGATCCATGCCGCGCAGATATGCAATGTGGCGGACAGGGTAGGGAGCCTGGAAACGGGAAAGGATGCGGATATTGCTGTTTTTGACGGAAATCCACTGAATTCGGCGACGGAGGTTTATTGTACTTTGATTGACGGGGAGATCGTATACCATATATAGAAACACAATCATAGGTTTTATAACTTATCTGATTTCCTTTTGTAATTGATTCCTGAGAGCAACGAGCCAAGTGACTGCCTGTACCAGGGTTGGTGACTTTCCTGCCTGTGCAGACTTTGGTATTTACCTAATGGTATGTTGGGGGTATAATTTGAATATCATTAATTGGTAAAGAGAGTGAAAAGATGAAGTAATAGATTGAAAAATCAGCTTGATAGCTGATTTTATCAATCGGCAATTTGAGTCAGAGCCTCAAATAGCCCTGATCGCAGTCGGAAATTTGAAATTTCCGACGCGTGTCATCGCAGCAAGCTGCTCTGACATGGAGGATTAGGTTGAAAATTGATATTTTCAATCTGCAGGTTTGCGTCTGCGCGGCATCCGCAAACTTGTATGAGGACAAAGCCGCGCAGAAATGAGGATAAGAATGAAAGTTGTCGTTTTGACGGGAGGGATCAGTACGGAGAGGGACGTGTCCTTAAGCTCCGGGAAAATGATCTATGAGGCGGTAAAAAGGAACGGGCATCAGGCTGTTTTGCTGGATGTGTATTTGGGATATATAGGGGAAGATGTAGGTGGTATTTTTGAAAAAGAAGAAGATTGGACGAAGGAAATTGGGGCGATAGGGTTAAGCAATCCGGATATCCAGGCTATAAAGGCGCTTAGGCCCGATGGGGAAAAGAATTTTTTTGGCCCCAACGTCATTGGGATCTGCCAGGCGGCGGATGTGGTATTTATGGCCCTTCATGGGGAAAATGGGGAGAATGGGAAGATTCAGGCTTGTTTCGATTTGATGGGAATTGTTTATACAGGAACGGATTATGTCAGCTCGGCCCTTTGTATGGATAAGGCATTGGCGAAGGAGTTATTTGATTATCACGGGATTCCTACGCCTAAGGGATTCTGTCTGGAAAAAGGAGAAGCTTTTGAAAAAACAGCGCCATTTCCCTGCGTAGTGAAGTCCTGTTGCGGGGGATCCAGCGTAGGCGTATGTATCGCAAATGATGAAGGGGAATATGAGGCGGCTTTGGAAGAAGGGTTCCGTTATGATGATAAAGTAGTGGTTGAGCAGTACATAAAGGGCAGGGAGTTTTCCGTGGGGGTAATGGACGGCAAGGCGTTGCCGGTGATAGAGATTGCGCCTGTCAGTGGTTTTTATGATTATAAAAATAAATATCAGGCCGGCAGCGCAGTAGAAACCTGTCCGGCGCTTCTTTCCGAAAGGAAGACGCGGGAACTGCAGCATTTGGCGGAGCGTGTTTTTGAAGTGCTGAGATTGAAGAATTATGCCCGGATGGATTTTATGATGAACGAGGAAGAAGAGGTGTTCTGCCTGGAGGCAAATACCTTGCCGGGCATGACGCCCACATCTTTGCTTCCCCAGGAAGCGGCGGCGGCGGGGATGGATTTTGATCATCTTTGCGAGGCCATTATGGAATCCGCTTTTGCAAAGGCCGATCTTAAGCAAAAAGAGGCAGGATGACCGCAGACGCATATAGCAGAAAGGCAGAAAATGATGAAAAATTTAACTTTGAAGAAGATCGCGGATGCATGTAACGGCAGGCTGTGTAATTACTGCCCGGAAAAAGATAAAGAGGTATCGGGGGTAGAGCTGGATTCCCGGAAAGTGCAGGAGAATTATCTGTTTATAGCGACAAGAGGGGAGAGGACGGACGGACATAATTTTATTGGCCAGGCGTTCTTAAAAGGGGCGGCAGGGGTTATTTGCGAAAAAGAGCCGGAGGAAGGGATCGGAGTCTATATTTTAGTAAAGGATTCCTTTCAGGCGCTAAAAGATATTGCGTGTTTTTACCGGGACGGACTGGATATTGTGGTGGTGGGCATTACAGGAAGCGTTGGAAAGACAAGTACAAAGGAATTTATCGCTTCTGTACTGGAAACAAGATATCGCGTACTCAAAACAGAGGGGAATTTTAATAATGAAATCGGGCTGCCCTTGACGATTCTGAAAATCAGGGAAGATCATGAGGCGGCGGTATTGGAAATGGGAATCAGCAATTTTGGCGAGATGCACAGGCTGAGCAGGATGGCAAGGCCGGATATCTGCGTGCTGACCAATATTGGCCAATGCCATCTGGAGAATTTAAAATCCAGGGAGGGTATTTTAAAGGCGAAGTCGGAAATCTTCGATTTTATGAGGGAGGATGGCACAATCTGTTTAAACGGTGATGACGATATGTTAAGGACGCTGAAGGCAGTAAAAGGGAAAAAGCCGATGACATTCGGCATGGCGGCGCAAAATACAGTTTATGCGGACGGCGTAAAAAATAAAGGATTGTTTGGATGCGAGGCTGACATCCACGTGGGAGAGGAATCCTTCCATGTAGAGATCCCTTTGCCGGGAGAACATATGGTTTATAATGCGTTGGCCGCCGCTTTGACCGGGAGCCTTATGAAATTAACAGGGGAAGAAATCATAGAGGGGATAGGGGCGGTGAAGCCAGTGGGCGGAAGAAGCAATATTATGAGACTGGAGGATAAGACGGTTATTGATGATTGTTACAATGCCAATCCGGTTTCCATGTGTGCCGCCTTGGATTTGCTTTCTACGGCAGTGACGAGGAAAGTGGCGGTTCTGGGGGATATGTTTGAACTGGGGGAAGAAGAAAAGGAAATGCATGATAAGGTGGGCGCTTATGCAGCCGGATTAGGGATAGATGTGATCATCTGTATTGGGAAGCTGGCGGAGCATATGTACAAGGGGGCCTGCAGGGTCATGGATGGGAAAGATCCCGGGGAATGGAAAAGGAGCGTTCATTATTTTCCCGGTAAAGAGGGATTTATGGAAAAACAGGAAGAGTTGATAAAAGAAGGGGATACTATTCTTGTCAAGGCTTCCCATGGTATGAAATTTGAAAAGCTTATAGCAATGTTTACGGGATCGGATAGCATATAAGGATCGGCAGGAGTAAAAATGAAAGATACAATGGAGAAAAAGCAGCCGGGAGGTTGGAGGGATTTTTTGGGGAAAATCAGGACCTGGACGGCAAATGTCTATTTAATGCTTATGCTGGGCCTGTATCCTCTTTTTCAGGTAAACGGGTATTTGGATCTGATATATAAAAAGTGGGCAATGTTTTTATTTGTTACGGCCGCCGCGTCTGTAGTGAGTTTTGTGTGCTGTCTGGCTGATTGGGCGGTGCGGATAAAGAAAAAGGAAAAAATGGTATGGCTGCCTATGGATTGGTTTGTAGCAGGGTATTTTGCCTGCACGGTCATTTCCTATATCGGTGCGGCGGATAAGGCATCGGCATTATGGGGAGTGGATACTTGGTATACGGGTTTTGCGGCGCAGATGCTGTTTGTGGGGATTTATTTGATGATTTCCACCGGGTATACAAAAATGCCCTATCTGGATATTTTGGGCGCGGCAGCGGGCGCGGCAGTAGCTGTGATGATCCTGTTACAGCGTTTTGGAGTGGATGTATTTCATTTTTACCGTGGATTTGGGGAAGATGTGAAACTGAATTTTGTGGCTACCCTTGGACAGGTAACATGGACATCCAGTTATATGACTATTTTGCTGATAGCCGGTATTGGCGTTTACTTTGCGTCATCGCGCGGGAGAAAGAGGATTGTATGGGGGGTTTTCATTGGCATAGGTTTTGCGGCCGAGGCCGTATTGAACTGTGACAGCGGGGTGATCGCATTGGCTGTCGCGTTTTTCATTATGATATGGTTGGCGGTGGGTGACCGGGAGCGGACGTTGCGGTTAATGGAAATCTGGATGATCGCCCTGCTTTTTGCAGCGGCTGTCGGCATTGGGGAGAGGGCCTTTCAGGAACGGATGATACCGATAGACGCTGTTTATTTGAAAACCGCTCAAAGTATGGTGTTATATCCGGTCATGGCGGTCACGTTTTTCTTGTATTGGATGGTAAAGACAGATCGGATCCGTATAGGAGGGAATAGGAAGACGGTTTTGCTTGTTAGGGGAATTTATCTTGCCGTTACGGGTCTTGGGGCCATGACGGTGGTTTTATTGTTTATCCTGCATGGGAAAGGGTATTTTAACGGTTCGCCCACGGAGAATTATTTCCGGTTTACGGTATGGTGGGGGAACAGCAGAGGATTTATTTGGCGGATCGGGGCCGCCGTATTTGGGGATTTTGGTTTATGGAGAAAATTATTTGGCTGCGGGCCGGATGGTTTCACACCATATGCTTATCGTTTGATGGGGGATGCCATTAATGAGTTCTGGCATAACCAGATTGTGCCGAATGTACATAATGAGTGGTTTAATGCGATGATCAATTATGGGATCATAGGCGGGGCGGCTTATTTGGGTATTTTTGCATCCTCTGCTTATAGATGCATGAAATGGGCGCTGAGTACGGAAGGGGAGGAAAGGGCTGTCGTATTTGGCTGCGGGCTGGCAGCCGCAGGCTATATCGCCCATAATGTCCTTTGCTACCAGCAGATTATTGGGACTCCTCTTGTATTTATGCTTATAGGGATTGGGGCGGCGAAGATGCGCGGACGTTTATCGGCGGAATGACCGGTTATTACCGTGCTTTGGATTGCGGTTTTACAGAGGCCGGAATTGGGTACGGAATATAGTGTTTTATATATAAAGAGCTTTCATTAATAGGAACTATTTGCTATAATAAATAATATTGATGAATATAGAGAAGGATATTTTTGAAAGCCTAATATGTCACGAAAGAATAATATTAATATAAATAAAGATTTAAAATCTGCAACACGACAAGTTATAATACCAGTAATCGCTAAATCCCGGGAACTTTTTGATCAATATCTTTCAACATGCGGAAAGGCTCTTATGGAACGGCTGGATCAAACAGAAAATATTGACGTTTTTCGTCAGGAAGTCAGGGGGATTTTAGAAAATAAGTCCCAGCAGGAGCAGTTATTAGGGATATTGGGAGGAATGAACGCGCAGAAATGCCAACAGAGAAAAAGAGAAATGGGAGGGAATTTATTTGAGGACGGTTATTGAGAATAGGTCAGGGGTTGATAAGACATATAAAGTGGAAGAAATAGGATATATATATCGTGGAGGCATGGAAGAGCCGGGAAGCTGCTTTTATAATTTTGGCATGAGGCAGCCGGCGAGGTTTTCCGATGAGGTAGTGGAGCAGGAGAGCAGGCTGGTTGATTCCCTGGCGGCCTCCTTCTTAAGCTGAAGAGGCTGATGCCGTATATTTTCAGGACGTGAAAAGCAATCCTTTGTACAGAGGGTTGCTTTTTTTGTATCATAGGAAATTGCTCTGCAATTTTCTATGATACAAAAACCCTCCGGGAGGATGCGCACTGCGCGCAAGAGGAAAATGGCCGCTGCCGCAGCCGCGCTCCGGCGCGAGTGTGCGTCAGGACGCACACTTTTTTATATCATAGGATTCGGGCGTCAGACGGACATAAATTGACGAAGAACCGAAGGTTCTTCTCATAGCTATCATTTTAAGCGGTAAAAATGGAAAAAGATGATAAGGAGGGCGGCGGGAAATTATACTATAATCGAATCAGGAGGTGCAAAAGACTATGAATAAATGGAAAGATTTTTTAGAAAGAAACCTGGTTCCGATTACCGATAAGATTACAAATAACCGGTACGTAAAAATCCTGATGGATGGGTTTATGGGAATCAGCGCATTAACGATTGGGGCTTCATTTTTTGTTTTGATCCGTTCGTTGCCATTGGGGGATTGGTATGTAGGTTTCCTGCAGTCGACAGGGTTGTATGATGTCTTGAATTTTCCGATCCTAATCACATCGGAATTGATTTCCTTGTATCTGATTTTGGCAATCGGCTATTTTACGGCAAAGTCATTCGACAAAAAACCAATCAATGGCGCATTGATCGCTTTGGGAAGCTATTTAATGCTTACGCCGTTTGAAATGGCATCAACAGTTGTAACGGAGAGCGGCGAAGAGATTACGACGGTGGTTTCCAATGTGCTGCCCGTTTCATCTTTTGGATCCATGGGGATTTTCCTCGCGATGATCGTAGGCATTATTTCGGTCAGGATATATGTTTTCTTCGATGAACGGGGATTAAAAATTAAGATGCCCGCCTCGGTACCTGAGAATGTAACGAATATGTTTGAGACGATGATTCCTGCTTCGGTAGTTTTTATAATTTTTATGCTTGTCCGTGTGGTTTGCAGTTATACATCGTTTGAAACTGCGCAAAATATGATTTATGGAATCTTGCAGGCGCCATTGACAAATCTTGGAGGAGGATATTGGGGAGCGTTCTGTTATTTGTTTATCGGATTATTCTTATGGATGTTCGGGATCCATGGATCTATGCTTATGTATGTGGCGATGGGTTCTATTGCAAATGCAATGTGGGCGGAAAATATGGTGGCGTTTGCAAACGGTGCCCCGGCCCCCCACGCGGAATGGCTGTATATGTATTTTGTAAATATGGGAGGCAGCGGCGCGACATTTGGTTTAGTGGTTTTGATGGCGTTTACAGCGAAATCGCAGCATTTGAAGAAGCTGGGGAGAGTGGCGTTGCCTACTTCTGTTTTCAATATCAATGAGCCGATTATTTTTGGAACGCCTATGGTAATGAACCCGTCTATGGCTATTCCGTTTTTGGCGGCGCCTGCGGTAAACTTCTTCTTAACTTCGTTAGTGAACCAGTTTGGTTTTGCCGTATTGACAGGAGCAATGCAGAATAATTATTATCCGGTCGGGGTTTTAGGAGCCTTTGCAACGGGGAGCTGGACAGGGGTAGTTTGGACGATTATCTTAGTTGCGGTTGACCTGGTGATTTATTATCCTTTCTTTAAAATGTATGATGCAAAAAAGGTGAAGGAAGAAAAAGAAATGGAAGATATGGAAGCTGAGGATGACTTAATCTAAGGGGAACGGGGCTATAAGCTGCAGCTATATCCGGAATAACGGAAAGGACGGGTAAGGATGAAAAGCCGTATAAGGAACATTATTGAAATCTTAATAAGGGAAAACAGGGAATGTACGGTAAAAGAACTTTCGTTAAAACTGGATGTATCCGAAAAGACAGTACGGAATGAAATAGCCGGCTATTGTGAGGGCCAGGGGAAGTATCCTGTTAAGGTTATAGTCAGGAAAAGCGGGTATTATGCCCAGACCGGAAACATGGACGGGGAGGATGTTGCGCAGTTCCTGCAAAGGCTGGATTTTTCATTTAGCAATGAGTTTGACAGAGAAAAATATATTTTAAGGAAAATCCTGTTAAATGACAGCTATGTAAAGCTGGAGAGCCTTGCGGATGAATTGTTTGTTTCAATCCCTACGATTAACCGGATTTTTAAAAATGTAAAAGAGATCCTTTCAAGTTATCAGCTTGAGGCGTCCGCCAAACCAGGATATGGAGTAAAGGTGGCAGGGAATGAGATAAATAAAAGGTTGTGCTATGTGCATTGCCTGTCCCGGGTCCCTGATGAGAATACCGCGATCGTTGCGGAGCAATGCGGTATGAAAGAGGAAGATTTTTATTTTATCGATTATGCTATAAGAAAGTCGGTGGAAAAAAATGAGTTTGATTTGACGGAAACGGGTATCAGGAATCTGACGATTCATTTGATGTATGCAATTACGAGGATGAGGGAAGGAAGCTTTATAAAGGACATTAAACGGAATTACTGCATTACGGGGAAGGAATCGGAAATTGCGCGGATGTTGATAAGGGATTTGGAGGAAGAATACCAGATTGTTTTTCCTGAGGCGGAGATAGATTATATATGCATTCATTTATCGAGCAAAAAGGCGAATCTGGGAAGCGAAGCCGTTATCGTTTCGACAGAAACAGAAAATATTATATATCACATAAATCATAAAATAAAGAACATATTGGGTTATGATTTTTTGAATGATTTGGAGTTGAGGACGATGTTGGCTATGCATATTGAGCCAATGTTGTCAAGAAGTGAATTTGGCATTCATATACCTAACCCGGTTTTAAAAGAGATTAAGGCAGAATTCCCCAATGCTTATGAATGCGCGGTGATTGCTGCGGATTATATCAAAGAGAATTATGGATTGATCATATCGGATGATGAGTTAGGGTATTTATCATTGCACTATAACCTGGCGATTGACCGGTTGATCCAGGATCACGTTAGCAGTAAGGTATTAATCGTTTGTGGAAGCGGTATAAGCACGGCGAAACTGTTGCAAAAAAAAATTGAAAAAAAGTTTCAGGTCAGCAGGGAAAATATCTCCCTATGCAGTATGAGGGAATTGAAAACAAAGGATTTGTCCGCTTATGATGTTGTGGTTTCCAGTGTGAAAATACCGTTTCCTATAAAAAAGAGAGTGGTTTATATTGAAGATATCTTATGTGATTTTTCCATAGACAGCAGCCCGGCTGACAGGCTGCTTCTAAAGAATTATGTAGATGGCAGATTGATTTTCCTGCATCAGGATTTTAAGTCAAGGGAAGAAATTATAGATTTCCTTTGTTCAAAGATCAGTGAAGTTTATGGTTTTGACAAGGAATTTAGGGAGCTGGTCTGGAAGAGGGAGGATTTATCATCTACGGATATTGGGAATCTGGTGGCGATACCCCATGCATTTTCGATGTGTACGGAAGAGACGGTTTTCTCCTTATGTACTTTGAAGAAAGCGGTTAAATGGAAACAGCGGAAAGTGAAATATGTATTTTTGATTTCTTTTGGGAAAAAGGATATGGGAATCAGCCATGACCTGAATGAAAAACTGCTGACCCTGTTAATGGATCCCAAATGGATATCTTTATTAGAAACAGTAAATAATGCGGAGGATTTAAAAGTCATTTTCTAAAGGGAATGATTTGGATTTCCTAAGAATGGAGGTAAAAATGAAAAAAATTGTTCTTTTATGTAATCAAGGGATGTCGACAAGCGCGCTGGTAATGAAGATGAGAGAAGTGGCGGAGAGGAACGGGCTGGATTACCGGATAGAGGCATACTCGGTGGATAGCGCGGAAAAGTCAGCGGGGGACGCCGACGTTATCCTGTTGGGGCCTCAAATCCGTTACAAGAAAAACGAGGTGCAGAAGCTGTTTCCGGATAAACCCGTAGATGTAATCGATATGGCGGTATATGGAATGCTGGATGGGAAAAAGGTAGTGGTTCAGGCCAGGAAATTAATGGAGGTTAAATAATGGAAAATAAAGATAACATGGAAAATATTGAAATCATCAGTTGTCAGATTATTGCAGCTTCGGGAGGTGCGAAGAGCAGTTATATAGAAGCGATAGGACTGGCGAAGGAAGGGAAATTTGACGAGGCGGAATCAATGATCAAAGAAGGGGCTAAGATTTATATCCAGGGGCATGAAGCGCATGCGCAGTTGCTTCAGATGAGTGCGGAAGGTAATCTGGAAATCCCCTTGCTGCTGATGCACGCGGAGGATCAGATGATGAACTGCGAAACGATGAAGATTGTTGCGGAAGAAATGATTGGGCAGTATAGGCAAATGGAAAAATTAAGCAGGGAGATACAGTCGATGAAAGGATAGGTGGGAGTAATGAGTTTTCCAAAAGGATTTTTTTGGGGCGGCGCTACTGCCGCGAATCAGTGCGAGGGAGCCTGGGACGTAGATGGGCGGGGGGAGTCCGTTGCCGACCATTTTACGAAAGGGGATAGGCAGACTCCAAGGTATTTTACATACCGAATAGATGAGGGAAATTATTATCCGTCGCATGAGGCTGTTGACTTCTATCATCATTATAAAGAAGATATCCGTCTGTTTAAAGAGATGGGATTTAATATATACAGGATGAGCATTAGCTGGAGCAGGCTTTTCCCGGAAGGGGATGAAGAGCAGCCGAACCCAAAGGGGATTGCGTTTTACAGGGATGTATTGACGGAACTGAAAGAACATCATATAGAGCCATTGGTAACGATATCGCATTATGATATCCCATTTGGCATCGCTAAAAAGTACGGCGGATGGCAGAATAGGAAGTTTATTAATTTTTATTTGAATTACTGCAAAGTAATATTTACGGAATATCGTTCCCTGGTCAAATATTGGCTGACATTTAACGAAATTAATGTGTTATCTAATGGATATGGGGATATAATGGCCGCCGGAATGCTTCCTGAAAAGGATTGCCCTATTTTCTATACGGAGGAAACGGCAGAAACAAAAAGCAGGAGGTTCCAGGCACTGCATCATCAATTTGTGGCATCTGCAAAGGCGGTTTCTTTGGGACATGGGATAAATCCGGATTTTAAATTTGGATGTATGATCGCGGCGACATTGCCTTATGGGTATACATGCAATCCGGACGACCAGTTATTGGCACAAAAGGAACTTAATCTGAAAAATTATTTTTGTGGGGATGTTTTATGCCGCGGAGCCTATACACCGATGGCGGCGCGCTATTTTGAGGAAGAACATATCCTTGTCAATATGGAGAAGGAAGATGCAAAAACGTTAAAGGATGGCACGGTTGATTTCTATTCTTTTTCCTACTACATGAGTTCTTGTGCGTCTGCGGATACAGGTAAAGAAAACAGCGGGGGAAATATGTCGGAAGGGGTGAAAAACCCGTATTTGGAAACTTCCGACTGGGGATGGCAGATTGACCCCAAAGGACTTAGGTATTATCTAAATGAAATATATGGAAGATATCATATCCCGGTCATGGTAGTGGAAAATGGATTAGGGGCCGATGATATTCTGGCAGAAGGGGAAGTAGAAGACGAATACCGGATTGCGTATATGCAAAGCCATATTAAACAGATGCATGAAGCAGTGAAAGATGGGGTGGAATTGATAGGATATACTTCATGGGGATGCATTGACCTGGTCAGCCTGTCAACAGGGGAAATGAAAAAAAGGTATGGATTTATTTATGTCGATAAAAATAATGATGGTTCAGGAAGCCTGAAAAGATATAAGAAAAAGTCCTTTGACTGGTATAAGGAAGTAATTGCCAGCAATGGGGAGGCGGCATTGAAATAATAGCCCTAAATAAGGCGGAACGCAGCGTCCCGCCTTATTTAACCGGTTATTTCCTGTATTTTCATCCATTCTTTTCCATATCCCGTTTGTTTTTAAAGTAAGTTTCTTTGATGATGTCCTGTACATGGGTCCCTACAAACTTTTTCTCTTCTTTGGATAAATCTTTCATATAAATGGGAGGGCAATATTCCAGGATTACATGCGCTTTTTTTATTTTTGGAAGATGGTCTTCAAAAATAGCGGCAGAATTATAAATGCTCATAGGTACAATAGGGCAGCCTGATTTCTCCGCAATTTTAAAACTGCCTTCATGAAAGGGTAAAAAAGTATCATTGACTTTGTTTCGGGTCCCCTCCGGGAAGATGCAGATGGAAATGCCGGATTTTACTTTTTCTATACCTTCTAAAATAGTTTTCAGCCCCTGCTTTATATCCTTACGGTCAAGAAAGAGGCAATGGAGGTTTTTCATCCAGTTGACCAGAAGGGGGTAACGGAGCATTTCTTTTTTGGCAATATAGCCGGTAGGTCTGGGAACCCGGACGTAGGTGAGTAAAATGTCAAAATAACTCCGGTGGTTGCCTACGTAAAGGACGGCAGTATCTTTGGGGACGTTTTCTTCCCCGATGACCGTAAGGGATACGCCGGTGATGTCTAAGCATCTTCGGAAAGCCCAGTTGACGATAGCGAGGGAACTTTTGTTTTTTAAGTCCATGTTGAATTTCCCAATGATCCATTCTGCGATTAAAAGAGGGATGCTTAGCACAAGAAATAGAATTACGAATGTGGCAACACAAATAAAGCGAAACATAAATTTTATCCTTCCTGATAATTTGTCGTATCTTTTCCTATTATAACGGAGGCAGGAAGGTAAAGCAATGGCATTTTGAATGATATTTGAAATAGGGATGAGGGGAAAGAAAGATTGCGGCAGGCATAATTCCTGGTTTGGTGAAATACAATAGGTGTAAAGGATTAAGGAATTGGCAAAATGGGAAAGCGTTGTATTTCATTTTTATTTGCGGCGGTGGTTGCCGTGTTTTGCTTGTGCGGATGTACGGTGGAAACGAAGGATGGGAATGAAAAAATCAGGGATATAGAATTTACGGTATTGGGGGAAGACAACATACCGGAGGAATTAAAGCAGATCGTGGAGGAAAAGAAAGAAAAAGAGTTTAAAATGACGTATCAGGACAATGGCTTTTTATATATATGCGTCGGCTATGGCAGGCAGGAAACGGGCGGTTATAGCATAACGGTCAATGATTTGTACCTGACAAGGAATTCCATTTACGTGGATACCAACCTGATCGGCCCGGAGCCGGGGAATAAGGACTTATACCATGCGCAGGAAAAAGACAGTGCATCTTACCCATATGTGATACTGAAAATCGAATATATGGATAAATCTGTGGTTTTTGATTGACGATAGCGGGAATATCCCTATGGGTATTCCCGCAAAGTATTTTAAACAGATTACCATTTCCTTATGCATTGTGTTATAATATTTTAATGTATAACGGCAAATACTTCATTTAAACTCCCAAGAGCGCTATCGGGGAATGAAGAAAGGAAAGGTTTTAACGATGGATTTGTTTATAAAAGGAGGTTATGTGATCGATCCTGCAAACGGATATGAGAAGGCGGCGGATATTTTGACGGAGAATGGGAAAATAGCGAAGATAGGACAAAATATCCGGGTGCCGGAAGAGGCTAGGGTTATCGATGCGGAAGGGAAAATTGTGGCTCCGGGGCTGGTGGATGTCCATGTGCATTTCAGGGATCCGGGTTTTACTTATAAGGAAGATATTTTCAGCGGGGCAAAGGCGGCGGCAAAGGGGGGATTTACTACCGTTGTTTTGATGGCTAATACAAATCCGCCGGTGGATAATGAGGAGACGTTGCGCTATGTCTTGGAAAAAGGCAGAAAGACAGGGATCCATATAGAAACATGCGCGAATATTACCCTTGGGATGAAGGGGAAAGAACTGACGGATATGGACAGGCTGTCTGCGGCCGGAGCGGCTGGGTTTACGGATGACGGAGTTCCGGTATTGGACGAGGAAGTGGTGAAAAAGGCATATAAGGCGGCGGCAGGGCTTGGAAAGCCGTTAAGCTTTCATGAAGAAAATCCGGCATTTATTGAAAATAACGGAATCAATGCCGGAAAGGCGGCAAAGCATTATCAGATAGGGGGATCGGACAGACAGGCGGAAATATGGATGGTAAAACGGGACTTGGCTTTGGCGGAAGGAACGGGAGCGGAAGTATCCATCCAGCATATCAGTACAAAAGAGGCAGTGGAGCTGGTGAGGGAGGCGAAAAAAACAAACCCTCATATCCATGCGGAAGCGGCCCCCCATCATTTCACACTGACGGAAGAAGCGGTAATCCGGCATGGGGCATTGGCGAAAATGAATCCGCCGCTTAGGGAGGAAGAGGATCGGATGGCTGTGGTTGAAGGGCTTAGGGATGGGACTATTGATATGATTGCTACGGATCATGCGCCTCACAGCAAGGAAGAGAAGGAGCGGGAGCTGACAAAAGCACCCAGCGGGATTATTGGGCTGGAAACGGCTTTATCATTGGGGATACGCGAACTGGTGGATAAAGGATACCTGACAATGGCCGAACTGATAAGCCGTATGTCATGGCAGCCTTCTGAATTCTACCAATTAGACGCCGGGTACCTGTCGGAGGGAGGGCCGGCTGATATAATTATTTTTGACCGTGGGGAGCTATGGAAAGCGGAGGATTTTGTTTCAAAGTCCAATAATTCCCCGTTTACAGGGGAACTGCTGCCCGGAACGGTATATTATACGATATGCTCCGGTAAAATTGTGTATGCGAAAGAAGGATGAAGGTCTTTCTTATCAATATTGCCGTGAAAGAAAAAGACAGAGGGCGGACGGCCGGGAGGAAGAGGGAAATGGATAAGAAAAAAGTAAAAGCCAGGGTGGTATCTCAGAGGGAGATTGCCGGTGGGATCTATGATATGTGGATAGAGACGGATTTGGCGTTATCTGCAAAGGCCGGGCAATTTATTGGCATGTATCCTCATGATAAAAGCACTTTGCTGCCGAGGCCTATCAGTATTTGCGAGTTGGACAGGGATAAGGGCAGAGTGAGGATCGTATATCGGATAGTAGGTAAGGGAACGAAGGAATTCTCCGGTTATCGGGCGGGGGATGGGATAGATATCCTGGGCAATCTGGGGAACGGCTTTCCTCTGGGAGCGGCAGAAGGAAAGCGGGTGTTATTAATGGGAGGCGGTATCGGCATCCCTCCTATGCTGCAATTGGCGAAGGATTTAAAAACAGAAGGGAAAGCGGCGGCAATAGCAGCGATAACCGGGTACCGGGACGGAGAGCTTTTTTTGAAAGAGGATATGGAAAAATATGCCGCAGTTTATATAGCAACGGAAGATGGAAGTATTGGAGTAAAAGGGAATGTTATGGATGCTATGCGGACATACGGCATAAAAGGAGATGTGATCATGGCCTGCGGCCCTATGCCCATGCTCCGCACCGTTAAACGGTTCGCGGAAGAGGACAGGATAGAGACTTATATATCCCTGGAGGAAAGAATGGCCTGCGGCGTGGGAGCGTGTCTTGGATGTGTATGCAGGACAAAGGAAAAAGACAGCCATTCCCACGTGAGGAATGCCAGGATTTGTACGGAAGGCCCGGTGTTTCCGGCAGAGGATGTGGATATTTGACCTCCGCGGACTAGGGGCAGGATAACCTTGTCCGTAAGGATGTCGGGCGACTGCTGCGGAGCATTTGATCAAGAAGGATGGAAAGAGAAGAAGATGAATACAAAAATAAAGATAGCGGGCATAGAATTGAAAAATCCTGTGATGACGGCATCGGGTACATTTGGATCAGGGATGGAATATGCGGGATTTGTAGACTTGAATAAACTGGGGGCCGTAGTGACAAAAGGAGTGGCCAACATACCCTGGGAAGGAAATCCCACACCCCGGGTGGCAGAGGTATATGGAGGAATGCTTAATGCCATAGGTTTGCAGAATCCGGGGGTTGACGTATTGCTAGAGAGGGATATCCCGTTTCTTAAGCAGTTCGATACGAGGATTATTGTCAATGTCTGTGGGAAAACGGTGGAAGATTATTTGGAAGTAGTGGAAAAGCTGGGGGATGCTGCGGTTGATCTGTTGGAAATCAATGTATCCTGTCCGAATGTTAAGGAAGGGGCCATTGCTTTCGGTCAGAAAGCGGATTGCCTTTACGATATTACGTCGGCAATCAAAAAGAAGGCGAAACAGCCGGTGATTATGAAGTTAAGCCCCAATGTGACGGATATTGCGGAAATGGCAAAAGCGGCCGAGGCGGCGGGCGCGGATGCCCTTTCCATGATCAATACGATTACAGGGATGAAAATTGATATTTATAAGAGGAAATTTGTATTGGCCAATAAGACCGGCGGGCTGTCGGGGCCGGCGGTGAAGCCGGTAGCAGTGCGTATGGTATATCAGGCTTCAAAAGCAGTTAAGATTCCAATAATCGGCATGGGCGGGATCGCCAGCGCGGAAGATGCAGTGGAATTTATGATGGCAGGCGCATCGGCGGTGGCGGTAGGGGCCATGAATTTTGTGAACCCCTGTCTTACGGTAGAGATTGCAGAAGGAATAGAGAAGTATATGAAGCAATATAAAATAGAAGACATCAGGGATATGATTGGCTGCGTGGATTAAGCCCCATATGCCGGGCGGCGGAAAGCAGCATAATTTTAAAGAAAATGGAATAATACCTTTATGGAGGAAATAGAATTACAATAAGTACAGACTAATGGTAATTCACCTACATGGAGGTATTTTTGTGGAATTGGTAAGAAAAAATATACATATGGACAGGATAAAGGGCCAGGCGTCTACGCAGATTACATTGGAGGACGATATCAATATTTTGGATTCCAAGCCGGATGCAAGCAGGCTGATTTATGATAGAGGAAACGTTGCTTTGGAGGAAATCAAGGTGACGGAAGACCATGTGGCCGTAAGAGGAAAGCTGCAGTTCCTCGTTATGTATCTGGCAGAAGGGGAAAAGCCTCTGCCGGCTTGTATGGAAGGAAGCCTCCCTTTTGATGAGCAGATCTATGTGGAAGGGGTGCAGAGTGGGGATAGTGCAAATGTAAAATGGAATCTGGAAGACATTACGGTGGGGCTTATCAATTCAAGGAAGCTGAGTGTACAGGCGCTGATTTCCCTGAAGGTATGTTCGGAAATGATGTACGATGAAGAGACGGCCGTGGATCTTTATCACGAGGAACCGGTGGAATACCGCAAAAAGCCTTTGCGTATTGCGCAGATGACCGTGAAAAAAAGGGATATTTTCCGTATGAAAGAAGAATTGGAACTGCCTCAGAACCTTCCTAACATTTCTCAGATCATCTGGCAGAGCGTAGAACCGGAAAATGTAGAATTCCGGGCTTTGGAAGGAAGGATATCCGTGCAGGGGGATCTGAATGTATTTTTCCTGTATGAGGGGGAAGGCGAGGAGCGGACGATAAAAAGCTATGAAACAACGGTCCCTTTCAGCGGCACAGTGGATTGTACGGGCTGCGATGAGGGGATGGCAGCGGATATCGATTATATCCTGGGGTCAAAGGATGTGGAAGTGCGTCCGGATTTTGATGGGGAGCAGCGGATTTTTGCAATTGAGCTTGTTATGGATTTGGATATCAGCCTTTACGAAGAAGAACGGCTGGATATTCTTTCGGGGGTATATGGGGTAGTAAAAGAGGTCGAAGCGGTAAGCAAGCCGGCGCAGTTTAAAGGGCTTCTTGCCAGGACATCCGGGAAGACCAAGATAGCGGACCGGATAAAATTAGCTTCATCGGATGCGCCTCCTATCGTGCAGATCCTGCATAGCGAAGCGCAGATCCAGACGGAAGAAGGGGAAATTGTGGAGAACGGCATCCATATAAAGGGGGCGCTGATTGTACAGACGTTGTATGTGAGCAGCGATGAAAAAGCGCCTTACAGTTCGGTGAAGGGCAGCATACCTTTCAACTATGTGCTGGATGTGCCGGATATAAGCAACGGGTGTACTTTTAAGATACAGACGGGGTTGGAACAACTGGCGGTGACAATGCTTGACGGGGGCGAACTGGATGTGAAAGCGGTCATTGTATGCCGGGGGATCGTATTTGAGCATAAACAGGAAAACATTGTAACGGATATCGTTGTTTCGGATCTGGATATGAATAAGCTAAGCAGTCTGCCGGGAATCGTTATTTATATTGCAAAAGAAGGTGATAGCCTCTGGGATGTAGGGAAACGGTATTACGTGCCGATCTCGCAGATAAAGGAAACCAATGATATGACGACGGAGGAAATCAGGCCGGGGGATAAACTGCTGATCGTAAAAGGGATATCCAATTAAGGGCTTATAAAAAGGCATAAAAAACGGAAAACCGATTGGTTTTCCGTTTTTTCATATAAGAAAGATTTTCATATTTCCTATATGGTGAAAATAACGCCGCTTCTAAGCTTCCACATTCATCAGTTTATCAAATTTATCCATAACGGCCTGATAAGTCCGTTGGCTGATATCGGGTAAAGATTTGCCCCAAGTGCTGGTTGCCTGATCAAACCCTTTTTTGAAAGCGTCTCTCATCTTTTCAAGCTGCTTTGGGTCATCTCCTGCCAATGCCGTAGCAAAATCAACAATACGGCTGGAAGTCTGTTCTACGCCCCAATATCCATCGTCTGCAATATCTTTTTCAGCCTGTGCTTTTGTTGCAGCGTCAACAGTAAAGTTACCGCTTGCAAGGAAGCTCCAGATGCTGTCTGCTTTTCCAAGGGTCTGCCCCTGCTTGGAAATCATCTGTTCTACAAGGCTCTTTAACTGTGAAACACGGGCATCGGAATCCGCTTTTAATTTAGCCACCAAATCAGGGTCAGCTTTCTTTGGCATTTTCTGTGTAGTTGCCTGAGTGGAAGAAGAAGGTTCATAAACAACGCCGTTATTTTCTTCTTTTTTTGTTGTTTCCGTTTTTTCGGCTGTTTTTGCCGAAGTATTGTATGTGCCGTACAAATCGGCAGATGATGTGTTTGTAACTCCGTTTACGCTCATTTTAAACCCTCCTTGGATATGTAGATAATAATTTTTTGTACACCGATTAAAGAGAATACTCCTAATCTATAGCATATATCGGCAGTTACCAAATATTAGATAAGAGTATTATATGCAAAATCGGTTTTTCGTGCCACATCTGACTGTATAAGGATGAAATGGTGGAAGAGCCGGCGGGCTGCCCTATGGCCCGGACCGGCGATCCGGGGCGGTACAGGATGGACATTGACGAAACGGCGGATATTATATATAATGAAATACAATTCATGTATACAAAATGCAAATGAGGTACAATATGATTTCAAATAATGAGGATACTTTGACGAGAAAGGCTTACGCCAAGATTAATTTGGCATTGGATGTCATAAGGCGGAGGGAAGACGGATATCATGAAGTAAGGATGATCATGCAGACGGTCGATCTGTATGATGTATTGACTTTTATAAAGAGCCGTTCCCCGGGGATTACAGTGGTCACTGACAAAGAGGGGCTGCCGGGGGATGAAAGCAATCTGGTTTACAAGGCGGCAAAGCTGATTATGGAAAAATATCCGCTCCGTCAAGGCGTACGGATTGAATTGAAAAAAAGGATCCCTATGGCGGCGGGGATGGCGGGAGGAAGTACGGATGCGGCAGCGGTTTTCCACGGTATGAATGAACTGTTCCAACTGGGGATGACGGAAAGTGAGATGTGTACGATGGGAGTAAAGATAGGGGCGGATGTCCCTTACTGTATACAAGGAGGGACCGCCCTGTCGGAAGGGATTGGGGAAGTCTTGACGCAATTGGATGACGCCCCGTTTTGCCATGTGCTGCTTGCAAAACCGGATATTGATGTATCCACCAAATATGTATATGAAAATCTTCGGGCCGACAGATTGGCCAGGCATCCCGATATAGACGGGATGCGGACGGCGATCGAGGAAGGGGATCTGCATAAGATGGCGGGTTATATGGAAAACGTGCTGGAAACAGTAACGATAAAGGAGTATCCGGTCATTGAGGAGATCAAGGGTTTTATGAAGAGAAAAGGGGCGCTGAATGCATTGATGAGCGGCAGCGGTCCTACTGTTTTCGGTATATTTGAAAAAGAAGAGGAGGCCAGGAAGGCTTATGAGGAATTAAAGGAAGCAAAGCTTGCAGGCCAAGTCTATGTGGCAGGATGGGCCGGGGGGAAAGCGGATAGCGAAGCAGGAGGCCGGGATTAGAAAAGGGGCGGATATATGGCAAAGGATCAATTACAGGTAAATATGGATGAATTTTTACCGTTGAGGGATGTAGTGTTTAATACTTTGCGGAAAGCGATATTGACAGGGGAATTGAAGCCGGGGGAGAGGCTGATGGAGATCCATCTTGCCGCCCGGCTCGGCGTCAGCCGGACGCCCATCCGGGAAGCGATACGTAAGTTAGAGTTGGAAGGCCTTGTCACCATGATTCCCAGACGCGGGGCGGAAGTGGCGCAGATAACGGAAAAGAGCCTGAAAGACGTGCTGGAGGTACGCAGGGCATTGGACGCCCTGTGCGCAGAACTTGCCTGCGACAGGATATCGGAAGAAGAGATGGGGCAGTTAAGGGAAGCCTGCGCCGGGTTTGAGGAAGCGACGAAGACAAAGGATGCAACGATGATCGCAAAGGCGGATGTGGCATTGCATGATATTATTGTGGCGGCTACCGGGAACCGGAGGCTTGTCCAGCTTGTCAATAATCTGGCAGAGCAGATGTACAGATACCGTTTTGAATACATAAAAGACGAAAGCCAGCATGAACGGCTGATCGAGGAGCATAGGATCATATATGAGAGTATTCTTAGGAAAGACAGGCAGGCTGCCGCTGCGGCGGCTAAGGTGCATATCGATAATCAGGAAAAATCGGTGATGCAGCAGATACGTCTGGATAATGGGCAGAAATAGTGTATAAACGTTTCAGATCGGGGCAGACTTTCTTTATCGGGAAATAAAAGAATAGGTAGGGAAAGTTGAATGAAAAAGATATGGGAAACAGGGATTATACTATTTTCAGCAATGGGATTTTGGGGTATGATATATCCTGATTTATGTTTTACGCAAGACGTATGCGCGGTCATCTGCGACTATGCGGAAGATCCGGGAACGGCTGATGCCGGCAACCGGTCCGAAAACGCCGGAAGGGAAGAAGGCGGCCGAACAAACAAAGCGGACAGCAGCCTGGCCGGAGATCTTCACGGGCCGGTGCAGGATATTGGCGGGAAGGATATATTTACCGGGCTGTGTGAAGCGGAGCCGGGCCGGATAAGGCTAAAAAGCAGACTGTTTGAGATTATAAAATCAGAAGGTGAAGGAAGCGGCGATGGAGCTAAAGATAGATAAAACGATGCCGTCGGATGCGCCGGTGGGCGTGTTTGACTCCGGGGTGGGCGGCCTGACTGTGGCAAGAGAGATCATGCGCCAGATCCCCAATGAGAAAATCATATATTTCGGCGATACTGCCAGAGTGCCGTATGGAAGCAAATCCAGGGAGACAATTACGAAGTATTCCAGGCAGATCGTCCGTTTTCTGCAGGAACAGAAAGTGAAGGCTATTGTAGTCGCCTGTAATACAGCGAGCGCTTATGCATTGGATGAAATAGAAAAGGAATTGGATATCCCGATAATGGGCGTGGTAAAGCCGGGTGCAAAGGCGGCGGTGGAAGCGACGGTAAACGGGAGGATCGGGGTGATCGGGACGGAAGGGACGATCGGCAGCCATATTTATTCTACATATATTAATCAGATTAACTCAAGAATCATAGTAACAGGAAAGGCCTGTCCGTTGTTTACGCCTTTGGTGGAGGAAGGGCTGTGGCAAGATCCGGTGACGGATGAAATCGCTACGAGATATCTAAGCGGTTTGGTAGAGAGCGGGATCGATACTTTGATCTTGGGATGCACCCATTATCCTTTGATCCGTTCCACGCTGGGAAGGATTGTGGGAGAAGGGGTAATGCTTGTGAACCCGGCTTATGAGACGGCCAGGGAACTGAAAAAGCTTTTAGAAAAAAAAGGCTTATTGAATCAGAAGGGTCAGGAGCTTGGAACGGAGCGGTACCGTTTTTATGTAAGCGATATGGCGGATAAGTTTCAGACATTTGCCAATTCTATTTTAAAGTATGGGATACTATCGGCAAAAACGATTGATATAGAAAGATATTAGTTTTCTGAAAATGGATGGCTTATAACGAAAGAAAGGTAAATGTGCTATGACAAAAGAAGTATTATTATCTTTACAGGGGCTTCAATTCGATGTAGTCTCCTCGGATAAGGATAAGATAGAAACGATCACGCCGGCGGAATATTACAAGCGGGACGACAGCCATTATGTGATCTTTGACGAGGCGATGGAAGGATTTAGGGAGACGACAAAAAATATAATTAAGTTCAAAGAAAACAGTGTGGATCTGACCAAGAAAGGCTTGATAAATGTTCATATGGTTTTTGAGGAAAATAAGAAAAATATGACAAATTATGCTACTCCATATGGGAATATATTGATCGGCATAGACGCCAGGAGCATAAGGCTGGAAGAAGCGGAAGAACGCATCGAGGTAGATGTGGATTATGCCTTGGAAGTCAATTACGAACATTTTGCAGACTGTAAGATAAAAATGGATATCCGCGCTAAAAATGGGGAAGGTTTTTCTTTGCTTGACTGATATGTCCTTAAAGCAAAGCCTTCCGGAAGGATCTTTTAGTAAAATAAAAAGGCATGCGTTAAAACGCACGCCTTTTCTATTTGATCGGTTTTGCCCCGGCTTTTTCCTGCGCTTTTTCCACTGCCCGTTTGAAAAAGCCTTTTTTCTTTTGTGGGGCTGCAATCGGCTTTCCGTGGAGCCCTTTGACTTCGGTGATGTAAATGCCGCTAACCGTCGCTTTTACTTCTTTTTTGACAGGGACCATATCGAAGATTTTCTCGTCGCATACGAGGGTCATGATCTGAGGGCCTACTTTGGCTTTAACGACTGGAAGTTTGGAACCGCGCAATAATTTGGGGGTCTGTTCGACAACAGCCTGCGGAAGGCCCGCGTCTTTTATCTTCATCCGTTTTTTGTCGATAATAAGCATAGATATCCGCTGCTTCATTGCCTCGATCTGCTCTTGCTGTGCAGCCTGCCTTTTCTGGGCTTTTTTCCCCAGGAAATATAAAAGGGCGATGCCGGCGATTAAAATGATCGTTATGACTAATAATACAATAGATAGTGTACTCACGATGTACCTCCCGTTTCCGTTTCATTAAAATGTATTGTAGCATTGTTTTATTAAATAGACAAGGGATTTCATTGAAGAAAGAAGGGGAATATTATATAATGGGTAGGTGCATGAGGTATGGATATGATTTTAGAGAATATAAGGTTTGGGCTGGGATTTATATTCAGCCACCTGATTTTTATAAATTTTATATTGGCAATGATCATTATTTTTTTTCAGAGAAAAAACCCCCAGTCTGTCTGGACATGGCTTTTGCTCTTATATTTTATACCGATCCTGGGTTTTGTTTTTTATCTGCTTATTGGAACAGATATGCACAAGCAGAAAATGTTCCGGATTAAGGAGATTGAAGACCATTTGAATGAAGCGATCCGGCGGCAGGAATACAGCCTTAGGAATAAAAGGCTGGAACGGGAGGCTCCGGCAATTGCGGATTACGCGGATCTGGTAATGTATAATCTGGATGTGGCGGGAGCGGTGTTGACGGATGACAATGATATTACGATTTTCACCGACGGGAATGAGAAGTTCGATGCATTGATCGAGGATATCCGGACGGCGGAAAGTTATATCCATATCCAGTATTATATTATTAAAAATGATGTGCTTTTTGAACGGATAAAGGGAGCTCTGGCAAAAAAGGCGGAAGAAGGGGTGGAAGTGCGTATCCTTTACGACGGCATGGGCTGCCGTTCGGTGAAAAAAAGCTGCTGGAAAAAGCTGAATAGCCAGGGGATAAAAACTTCGGAATTCTTTCCGGCCGCGCTGCGTCGGCTGCATCTTAGGATAAATTACAGGAACCATAGGAAGATTGTGGTCATTGATGGGAAAATAGGGTATGTAGGCGGCTTTAACATCGGAAAAGAATATATCGGCATGGATGACAGATTTGGCTATTGGAGGGATACCCATCTGCGTATGACGGGGTCGGCAGTGGCTTCCATGGAGCTGCGGTTTGCTTTGGACTGGAATTACGCTTCCAAGGAAAATCTTTTTATGACGGATCAATATATCAATAAAGGACCGTTTGAGTCAAAACAGCACTGCGATGTGCAGATCGTGTCCAGCGGGCCGGATTCCAGATATTGCAGCATCCGGGACAATTATCTGCGGCTGATTGGCAAGGCGGAAAAAAATATTTATATACAGACGCCTTATTTTATCCCGGATGAGGCGATATTGGCGGCCTTGATGATTGCCATTCGTTCGGGGATAGAGGTGAACGTAATGATTCCGTGTAAGCCGGATCATCCGTTTGTCTACTGGGCGACTTATTCCTATATCGGGGATTTGGTCATGGAAGGTGCGAAATGCTATACTTATAGCGAGGGCTTCCTTCATGCGAAGGGCATGATCGTGGACGATAAGGTGATGTGTTATGGGACGGCGAACATGGACATCCGCAGCTTTGCTTTGAACTTTGAAGTGAATGCGGTGGTCTACAACGAGGAGAAGGCGCTTCAGATGCGGGAATTATTTGATGAAGATTTGAAACATTCCAAACAGATTACGAAAAATATTTATGTAGGGCGTTCCCTGCCAATTAGGTTCAAGGAACAAGTCTGCAGGCTTTTATCGCCTTTATTGTAGGTCTTTGGAAATAGGATTTTATAGGGAAATATGATGAATCATAAACGGGAAAATGGGAATGGGCGATAAAAATAAGAAAAGGGTTTTAAGCAAAGCCGATTTGTGGTATAAATGGTAAGGGAAGCGGCAAAGAAGGAGAGAATATTGAGAATGAAAAAAATGGCAGGGTTGAAAATGGCGGCATTGGCGGCAGCGGCAGCAGTCTTGCTGGCAACGGCAGGCTGCGGGCAGGATGATGGAAAGAAGGCTTATCTGGATGAGGTAAAGGCAGAGGACTATGTAAAAATTGGGGGATACAAAGGGCTTGAAGTGGTACAGGCCCTGCCGGAGGTGACGGAGGAACAGAGGGATTCTTATATTAATTATATTTTGTCCTTAAACCCCAGCGACGGGGCGAAGGAGGGGGACACGGTGAACATCGATTATGCGGGGACGATGGATGGCGTGGCGTTTGACGGGGGAACCGCATCAGGTCAGAATCTGACGCTGGGGTCAGGCCGGTTTATTGAAGGCTTTGAAGAAGGATTGATCGGGGCTAAAGCGGGGGATACCGTAGAACTGAATCTGACGTTCCCGGAGGATTATCATGCGGAACTGGCCGGAAAGCCGGTGGTATTCATGGTTACGGTCAATACAATCATGGCAGCCCAGCCCCAGGAACTGAATGATGCCTTTGTAAAAGGATTGGATAATGGATGTAATACCGTGGAAGAATATCGGCAGTATGTTTATGACCTCCTTATGGAAGATGCAACGGCGGCTTATGAGGATGCCATTGAGAATTCATTAGTCGATATGTTGATGGAAAGCGCTGAATTTACGAAAGAACCGCCTCAGGCTATGGTGGACAGCTATGAGGAAGTGCTGACGGCCAATTTGACCGCTGAGGCTGCAAGCTATGGGATGACGCTGGAACAGCTTATGAGCCTTGGCTATGGGATGGACGAGGCGGCCTATGCCGGGGAGATAAGGAACCAGGCGGAAAGGTTTGCACGGCAGTCGCTGATGCTTCAGGCGATAGCCGATAAAGAGAACCTGAGCGTATCGGAAGAAGAATTACAGGAAGAAATGGAAACGATCGTGGCGTCAGGACTCTATGAATCGGTAGAGAGCCTGAAAGAAGATGTGGACGCAAGGCGGTATAAAGAATCCATGATGGCGAAGAAGGTCATGGGGATGCTCCGGGAAAACGCGGTAGTAAGCGCAGGGTAAAAGGGCGGATGGACATAGTATCGAATGGCGGTAGGATACTCGGCCTTGGCATCAAAAATATTGAAATCATACTTTGAAACGAAGGGCTTGCGTCGGCGCTGCATCCGCAGGCTCCATAATCAGAAAAAGCAGTGCAGAAATGAGGTTGGAATGGAATTGACAGACATCCGGGATTTGTACCGTGACCGGGAAAAATATATCGGTACAGAAGTGACGGTAGGCGGATGGATCAGAAGCATCCGGGATTCCAAAACATTTGGATTCATTGTAGTAAATGACGGTACTTTTTTTGAACCGCTGCAGATCGTATACAGCGATAAGTTGGAAAATTTTGAGAAGATCAGCAAGTTGAATGTAGGATCGGCGATTGTGGTAAAGGGCATTATCGTAGCGACCCCGGAGGCGAAGCAGCCTTTTGAGATGCAGGCGGACGAAGTATTGGTGGAAGGGGTTTCCACTGCGGATTACCCTCTTCAGAAAAAAAGGCACAGTTTTGAATACTTAAGGACGATTTCCCATCTGCGTCCCCGTACCAACACTTTCCAGGCCGTATTTCGGGTGCGTTCCCTTATTGCCTATGCTATCCATACGTTCTTTATGGAAAGAGGGTTTGTATATGTGCATACTCCGTTGATTACCGGCAGCGATTGCGAAGGGGCAGGGGAAATGTTCCAAGTAACGACGATGGATTTAAATGATATTCCCAGAACGGAGGGAGGAAGCATAGATTACAGCCAGGACTTTTTTGGCAAACCTACGAATCTGACAGTGAGCGGGCAGCTTAACGTGGAAACTTATGCTTTTGCTTTTAAAAACGTATATACCTTCGGCCCTACTTTCCGGGCGGAGAATTCCAATACAACAAGGCATGCGGCGGAATTCTGGATGATTGAGCCGGAAATGGCTTTTGCGGATTTAAAGGACGATATGATTCTGGCGGAAGCGATGTTAAAGCATATTATCCGTTATGTGTTGGAAAATGCAAAAGAGGAGATGGATTTCTTTAACCAGTTTGTGGACAAAGGATTGATCGAAAGACTGCAGCATGTGCTGAATTCTGACTTTGGGCATGTAACTTACACGGAAGCGGTTAAGATCCTGGAAAAACATAATGATGAATTTGAGTATAAGGTATTCTGGGGTTGTGACCTACAGACAGAGCATGAACGTTTCCTTACGGAAAAGGAATTCAAACGTCCGGTATTTGTAACGGATTATCCGAAGGAAATCAAGGCGTTTTATATGAAATTAAACGAAGACGGGAAAACGGTGGCGGCAATGGACTGCCTGGTGCCCGGGATTGGCGAGATTATAGGAGGGAGCCAGAGGGAAGATAAACTGGAAATCCTGGAAAGCAGGATGGAGGAACTCGGCCTGAATAAGGAGGACTACGGTTTTTATCTGGATTTGCGCAAGTATGGTTCCGTCCGTCATGCAGGTTTTGGCCTTGGGTTTGAAAGATGCGTAATGTACTTGACCGGTATGGGAAATATAAGGGACGTCATTCCGTTCCCAAGGACAGTGAAAAACTGCGAGTTATAAGTTTACTATTTTTGAATTTTACGGGGATTCTTCAGGATAAGCCCATAGGGCTGGCGGCAGTGGTATTTAGGACAGGGGTTTCAAATGAGAAAAAAAGCGGCGGGGATGATAACGATAGGCATTATATGCCTTATCCTATGCTCTTCTTCGGAAAAGGCGTATGCGTCTACCATATCTGAAATCAAGAGGCAGCAGGAAGAGGACAAGAGACAACTGAATAATGTACAAGGGCAGATTTCAGGACTGGAAGGGGAACAAGGGGAAATCGGTGCGGAAATAGATGAAATAGATGCGGAGGTAGTCCAGATTATTGCCAGTGTGGATCTTATTAAAGAAGAAATCGTGGAAAAAGAAGAGCAGATCAAAGAAACCGAAGCGGAATACGAGGCGGCGAAGCAGCAGGAAGAAGAGCAGTATGAGACGATGAAAATCCGCATTAAGTTTATGTATGAGCAAGGGGATATTTCTTATGTACAGCTTTTTTTGACCAGCGAAGGCTTTGGCGATATGCTGAATAAGGCCGATTATGTGGAGCAGCTTTATGCTTACGACAGGAAAATGCTGGAGGAGTATAAGGCGGCTAAGGACTATGTGCAGCAGGTCTGGGATAGACTGGAAGAGGAGAAGTCGGAACTGGAAGCATCGCAGCATGAATTAGAAGAAGAACAGGCTTATATGGAAGAACTTCTGGAAGAGAAAAAGCGGGAATATGAAAACTACAGCGTGCAGATAGCCAGGGCAAAACAGGAAGCGGCGGCTTATAGGGCGAAGATTAAGCAGCAGACGGCTCAAATCAAGAAACTGGAGGAGGAGGAAAGAAAGCGGCGGGAAGAGGAAGAACGCAGAAGAAAAGAGGAAGAGGAGCGCAGGCGGAGGGAAGCGGAAGCCAATGCTTCCTTGGAAGGAAGCCCTTCTTCATCTCAGGAAGAGGAACCATCGGAAAGTTCCGGCGCGTCAGCTTCATCCGGGTCCTCATCGGGATCTTCATCGGGAGGGGGCGCCAGCGTGTCTTCCGGCGGGAGCGCCGCCGGACAGGCGATTGCTTCCTACGCCTGTCAGTTCATCGGCAATCCTTATGTGGCAGGCGGGACGAGCCTGACGAACGGCGCGGATTGCTCCGGGTTTGTATGGAGAGTGTTCAAGGATAAGGGATATACTGTTCCCCGTACTTCGTGGGAATTGCGTAATGTGGGCAGGGAGGTGTCTTATTCCAATGCCCAGCCGGGAGATATCGTATGTTATGCAGGGCATGTGGGGATATACATAGGAAACGGGAATATTGTACATGCCAGCACTCCGAAATCAGGAATTAAAATAACCACAGCTACTTATAAATCCATATTGAGCGTAAGGAGGGTGGCATAAGCAAAGAGATATTTGACATTATTTGAAGCGTGTTTCTAATTGAAAAAACAAAATTGTATGAAAAAAGGCTGTTATAGCGGAAGAACCGGTTTTCTGCTATAATAGCCCTTTTGCAGATATCTGCTTCAATCTTTCGTGTTGTCATTGGCAGGGCCGCTGTTGATTCCGATGATTCCAAGGATGCCATCATCATCGATATCAAAGGTGATATTGGGGGATCCGTTTCCACCCAATACGAAACCGGCGTCCGTATACTTCAGATCGAAAAGGTTATAGTTGACAATGCGATTAACCAACGCTTCGCTGAAAATCTTTTCGCCGTCGATTGCTTCAAATTCGCCCGAAGTATTAATGGGGCCGTTGTAATTGCCTGTATCCAGGAAAACGGGGAAATTAGTCAAGTCAGAGAGAGCTTTCATATCCATTGCTTTTACCGCATTGATAATCTTGATGGCAAAAGCATATTCTTCCACATATATGCCTGTGACAAGCCCGCTGTCGGAAATGCCTACCAGCAGGGCGTTGCTGTCCAGGGAACCGGCATAGGTAAAAGAGGCGATCTGGCCGATTGTAAGGGAATACAGGTTGCCGGAAACGCCGTTGTCAGGGATCGTGAGATAATAGGAAGCGCCATCGGTAGCCTGAACGGAAACGGAATATCGCGTGGCGTCCAGGACGATTCCTACCAGGGTCCGCCGTTCCCCTGCCAGAAGTTCTTCCTGGGTGGGGCGGGAGGGCGTGGATGTGATTGGCGAAGGAATGTCTTCCTGCGCCCGGGCAGCCTCCAAAGAGGAGCCGGTATCGCTTTCGGTGCCGGCTTCTTCGCCGCTGTCCTCAGGGAGGGTTTCCTCATCGGCTTCGAGGCTGGTTTCGTCCATTTCACTATTTTCTTCGTTATTCTCAGGAACATTTTCCTCTGTGGTTTCTCCAGTTTCCGCATCCGGCTCCGCATCGGATGCACCGCATCCGCTTGCAGCAATAAGAAAGCCTGACATAAGAAGGGCAAACAGTTTACCTGTGTTCTTTTTCATTATAAAATACCATCCTTTATATAAATTATTGATCCATATACTCCAAACCCTGTAACTCAATAATATACTATAAGAGGAAGGAATGTCAAATACTCGCGGAAATCAATTTTTGAAGAGGAAGTCTTATATTTCCGTGGTCAAATACTTGTGTTTCCTGTCAAAACATAGTAAAGTTTTAGTGATATGTTAGTGGTCGCGTTGCAAATGTAAAAACGGTCAGGAGGAAAAGGGATGGATTGGCGTCAGCTTTTGTGCGGGGACAGGATTCGGGATTACAGGACGGGAAAGAATGCCGGGGATTTGCGGACAGAGTTTGAAAAGGACTATCACCGTATTATCGGAAGCGCTTCGTTCCGCCGTTTGCAGGATAAGACTCAGGTATTTCCGCTGGATAAAAGTGATTTTGTCAGGACGAGGCTTACTCATTCATTGGAAGTATCTTCTCTGGCTAAGTCTTTGGGGCAGAATATATCAAGAAAAATAATCCAGGAAATTGGGGATAAATCGTTTTTGGAGTCATATCAGGCAGACGTATGCGATATCCTGCAATGTGCGGGGCTTTTGCATGATATTGGAAATCCTCCGTTTGGCCATTTTGGAGAAACGGTAATCAGGGAATGGTTTCAAAAAAATTTATGCAATTTTTTTTATCATGGGCAAAGCCTGGAAAGCCTGCTGTTGCCGCAGATGAAAAGCGATTTTTATAATTTTGAAGGAAATACCCAGGCCCTGCGCCTAGTGACAAAGCTTCATTACCTGGTAGATGAACATGGAATGAATCTGACGAAAGGCCTGCTGGGCACTATTATAAAGTATCCGGTATCTTCTTTGGGAATCAATAAAAACAGCGGTAATATAAAAGATAAAAAAATGGGCTATTTTTATGCGGAAAGGGATATTTTCAAAGATCTGCAAAAGAGCCTTGGCACCGCAGGGGCAAGGCATCCTCTTGCTTATGTGCTGGAAGCGGCGGACGATATTGCCTACTTGACGGCGGATATTGAAGATGCGTTTAAAAAAGGATGTATTACGTTTGGCCAGTTGGTGCAGGAGTTGGAAAGCTGTGGCAAAGGGGAAGAAGAAAATGGGGAATATTTCAGGATAACAAGAGCTTTAAAAGAACGGTATGAAAAGGCGGTGGAGCGGGGAGTCTCCCAGCCGGAAGGCCATGCGGTGCAGAACTGGGTGGTTAGGGTGCAGGCGAGGCTGATTACATATGCCACCGAAAGTTTTGCCATAAACTATGGGCAGATTATGGAAGGGGCTTATGCCCATGAATTGCTTTACGGCTCTTTGGGAGAGCGGCTGGCCTGGGCGCTTGGCGATATTGCTTACCGTTATGCATTTGTATCGCGCCCTATTTTAAAACTGGAGATAGCGGCAGAGACGATCATGGAATTCCTTTTGGAAAAATTGGTGGATGCGGTAATTTATTACGATACCGGGGAAAGGATGAATGATGTACAGAAGAAAATGATAATGCTTATTTCCGATAATTATAAAGCAATTTACCGGATTTATTCTAGGGATAAAGATGAGATTGAAAGATTATATCTGCGCCTGCTTCTGGTTACGGATTTTCTTTGCGGCATGACGGACAGTTATGCGAAGAGTTTATATCAGGAATTAAATGGGATGATATAGGAAGCGGCGTGCGGATGATGGAGGTTGTATATGGAGATTGATAGGGAATGCGTGTTGGAGGCTTTCCGGCATTATGTGGAAAAGTATGATTTGCAGGATGAGAAAATCCGCCTGAAGGCAGAACATACATACCGGGTGAGCGGCTTATGCCAGAAGATTGCACAATCCTTAGATCTGTCGAAAGAGGATATTGATTTGGCATGGCTGATCGGCCTGCTCCACGACATCGGAAGATTTGAACAGGTCAGGAGATATGGCACTTTTATAGATGAGGAGTCGATAAATCACGGGGAGTATGGGGCAAAGCTGCTTTTTGATGAGGGGAAGATCCGGGAATTTGTAAAAGACGGCGGGGAGGATCCGGTAATACGGGCGGCGGTGAACCATCATAATACATATCGTATCCCGGAGGGCCTGGATGAGAGGACGGAAATGTTCTGCCATATTATCCGGGACGCGGATAAGATTGATATCTTAAAAGTAAATGTGGATTTCCCTTTGGAGGAAATTTATAATGTAACAAGTAAAGAGCTGAGGAATGCACAGATAACTGAAGGGGTGATGCAATGTTTAAGGGAAGGAAAAGCAGTGCTTAAGGTTTTGAAAAAGACGGTAGCGGATAACCTGGCCGGACATATTTCCCTTGTTTTTGAACTGGTATATCCGATCAGCTTTAAGCTGGTAAAAGAACAGGGGTATCTGGAAAAAATGATGCATTTTGAATCGGAGAATCCAATGACAAGGAAACAGTTTACGGAAATACGGGAGATTATGGGGGAATACCTGAAGAGAGGATAAAGGACGGATGGGAACGGCTGTTAGGAACAAAGGAAAGTGTATGTGTAAGTATGTGCCGGATTACGTGGTTTTTGATCTGGAGACTACAGGGGTTTATTGTGAGCAAGATGCGATTATAGAAATCTCTGCTATAAAGGTGTCGGGAGGAAAAAGGATAGAGGAATATTCAACGCTGGTGAATCCAAACAGGCCGATACCTGCCAGGGCGACGGCGGTTAATGGGATCACGGATGAGATGGTAGAGGACGCTCCGGGGATCAGGGAGGCTATCGGGGGCTTTATGGAGTTTATCGGCAGCAGTATCTTAGTGGGCCATAATATACATACTTTTGATATGAATTTTGCATATGATGCGGCATGGCTGGCTCTTGGAAGGGAATTGAGGAACGATTATGTGGACACTTTGTATATGGCGAGGAGATGTCTGCCCCGGCTTTCCCATCATAAGCTGACCGATGTTTCGGAGTATTTCCATATTAGCACAGCGGGCGCGCACCGCGCCTTAAATGATTGCTTGATGAACATGGAATGTTATGAGGAATTAGGAAAGTTGTGGAAATGCCAGGAGGAAAAGGCCGCAGTGGAAGGGAAAGGGGAGAAAAAAGAGGAGTTTGACCTGGAATGCCCCAGATGCGGGGGGATGCTTTTTTTGCGGAAAGGAAAATTCGGGAAATTCTATGGCTGCGGGAACTTTCCGTCATGCCGGTATACACGGAAGGCTTAAAGAAGAAAGGACATCCGACAAAAAATGACAAAATGATGCAAAAATGATGCAAAAAAGATGTGAATTTGATGCATTTCCGGAGTAAAATATAATAAGAAAGAGGGAAGTATGCCGACAGATGATGAATAAGGATGTGATAGAAAATGAAAAGGAAAAGGAAACGGATAGCCCTGGCCGGCCTTGCGCTGGTCCTTGTTATAGGAAGTAAAGAAAAGGATATTTTTGCCGCCGAAGGAAGGACGGAAAAAAAAGAAGCCGATATTATCATAAAGGCATTGGAAGGAAGAAGCATCGTCAAAGGAAATGATTTGCCCGGGGATGCGGGGGAGACTTTGGATGGCAAAAAGCCGGGCAAAGAGGAAGCATCCGGCAGGAGCCGGGCGGCGGATGGGGATCAGCGTCCTGGAGAAGCGCCGGATGACGAAGAAAGCGCGGAAATAGATGCGTATTTCGACGGTTCTGTCTTTGTTGGGGATTCCATTATGCTCGGGTTCAGGAATTATGCGATGAAAAGGCAGGACACCTTCCTGAACCGGATGAATTTTCTGGCGGCAGGGAGTTTTTCGGCTAATAACGCCCTTTGGGAGGTAGATGAAAAAAGCGTACATCCTGTTTATCAGGGGGAGCAGAGACAAGTGTGGGAATCGATTGCGATGATGGGAAGCAATAAAGTATTCCTGATGTTGGGAATGAATGATTTAAACATTACCGGTTTGGAGGGAACCTGCGGGCAATATATGGAATTAATTGATAAGATCGAGGAAAGCAGCCCGGACGCACAAATAAACATTATGAGCATGACATATATTCTGAAAGGGAAAGAAGCGGGTAAACTGGAAAATGATACTATCCGGGAATACAATGAAATGCTGAAGGAAATGGCGGAAGATAACGGCTGGGGATTTGTAGATGTGGCGGAGGCCCTTGCTGACGGGAACGGGGATCTGGCCGAAGAATATTGCAGCGACGGGTTTGCCCATCAGAACCCGGAGGCGTATGATGTGTGGGTAACGGTGTTGAGGAAATACGCAAAGGATCATTTGAAGGATTCATAGTTTGTTTTGGGGAGCGGTGAAGGAAAAAGGGAGCAGGAACCGAAACGTTTATTAGAAGAAAAGGGAGCATAATATATCATGAAAAAAATAAAAGGAAGAGTCTTATGTATATGTATGGCCGCTATGGGCATCCTGGCAGGAGGCTGCGGGCAGGGGGAAGAAGCTGCACCGGCGGCCGTAATGGAAGAAAAAGAGGAGGATGCGGAAGCAAAGCCGGTCAAAGAGATTTATGAAGAAATTAAGCAAAGTGTGGGACTTTATTCCCCGGTGGAAATGGCGGATAGTTTTATTTCCAATTATTATGGGGTCAACCCGGAAAAGCTGGAGGAATATATCTTTGTTATGTCCGAAGAGGCTACCAGTGCGGAGACGATAGTCATTATGAAGGTAAAAGATGAGGGGGATGTAGAAAAAATAGAAGCGGCGCTTCAGGTGGTAGTGGATGAAAAACGGGGGGAAATGAAAGATTATCTTCCGGAGCAATTTGAAATCGTGGATAAAAGTTCAGTGAAAACCAAGGGCCATTATGTTTATCTTGTTATTTCAGAATCTGCGGATGTGATTACCGGAATAATTGAGAAAGGGATATAGGAAGGATGGGGGATTATGGTTTTTAGCAGTATTCCATTTCTGTTTTTCTTTCTTCCTTTTTGCCTTATTTTGTATTATGGAGCGCCGTATGGGTGGAAAAATAAGGTTTTGCTTTTAGCCAGTCTTACTTTTTATGCCTGGGGTGAACCGGTTTATATCCTTTTAATGTTTTTTGCAACGGCGGTGGATTACTGTAATGGGAGGCTGATGGAAAAATATGGTTCGACAGAAGGTAGAAGGCGTTTTTTCCTTATCTGTTCTATCGTGATTAATTTGTCCGTGCTTGCCTTTTTTAAATATGCAGATTTTTTGATTTTGACGGTGAATAAGCTTTTTTCCATTTCCATCCGGCCTTTGGGGTTAGGATTGCCGGTGGGAATTAGTTTTTTTACATTCCAGACGATGAGCTACAGCATTGATCTATACCGGAAGCAGGTGTCTGTGGAAAAAAATTACTGGAATTACCTGACTTATGTATCTATGTTCCCTCAGCTTGTGGCAGGGCCTATTGTCCGTTACAGTACGGTAAACGAGGAATTGCGGAAGCGTAGGATTAAGCGGGAGGAAGTGGAAGAAGGGCTGATTCGTTTGATGCAGGGGTTGTTTAAAAAAGTATTGATTGCAAATCAGGCAGGCGCGTTGTGGGAGGAAATACGGTTGCTGGAAACAGGGCGGGTTTCTGTGGCAACGGCATGGCTGGGTGCAACGGCATTTACGTTGCAGTTGTATTTCGATTTCAGCGCATATAGCGATATGGCAATTGGCATGGGGCGGATGTTAGGCTTCCACTTTCCGGAAAACTTCAATTATCCCCTCTCTTCCATATCTGTGACGGACTTTTGGAGACGGTGGCATATCTCATTGTCCACATGGTTCAGGGATTATGTGTATATTCCGTTGGGGGGGAACCGGAAAGGGATGATAAAGCATTTGCGGAATATGCTTGTCGTATGGTTTTTGACCGGGCTTTGGCACGGGGCATCGTGGAATTTTGTGCTTTGGGGACTATATTATGGAATTTTGCTTGTCCTGGAAAAGTATGTATGGGGGAAAGCATTGGAGGCGTTGCCTAAAATATGCAGGCATTTTTATGCGCTGTTTATTGTAGTGGTAGGATTTGTCATTTTTGTGTTTGACAATATGAGTGATCTTGGGAATTATTTCTTATCTATGGCCGGCCTTGGCGGGAATGCACTATGGGGGGAAGAGTGTGTATGGTATCTGCAAAATTATAAGGTGGTTTTGACGGCAGCGGTAGTCCTGTCATTTCCGGTATATCCCTGGATAAAAAAAGAGGCAGGGCGGATGGAAAGCAAGGGGAAGGCTGTGGTTTCCATTCTGTCTATGGCGGGTTATATCCTGCTGTTTTTGGTGACGACAGCCTTTCTTGTCAATGATACATATAATCCTTTTCTCTATTTCCGGTTCTGATATGCCGGGTATGGAAAGGGATGCTTTGCTTTTAAATCCTTTATGTGGACGGAGGATGCGCACTTTTTTACAGGGAAGATATGTCTTGCAGGCATTTGCTGCGGCAAAGCGAAAAGATGAGCAGTGGATACAGTGTTGTTATGGAAGAATAGGATGAGATGATGAAGGAATGGAAGGCTTGAAAAAACAAATGGAGAAAGTACAGGGACGGGGATGGTGGATCAAGGGGCTGACGGCATGGCTGCTTGGCGCTATGACCATCATATTGATGGTGTTTTTTTTCCTTTCGGACAAAAAGGAATTCTCAGAAAATGAGAATAGATATCTGGGGAAAGTCCCTGTTTTTAGTCTGGATAAGGTAAAGAGCGGGGAGTATATGAATGATCTGGAGGCTTATATGGCGGATCATTTTCCTTTCCGGGATTTTTTCATGGGCGTAAAGGCTAAGGCTGAGATGGCAGTTGGAAAAAAGGAAATTAACGGCATCTATGTGGCAAGGGACGGCTTTTTGATCGAAGAATACAAAAAGCCGGAGAATACGGAAAGAGTCGGACGGATATTGAAAGATTTTGCCAAGGAACTGGAAGGGCAGGATGTGGGATTAAGGCTGATGCTGGTGCCTACGGCAGTTTATGTATATGAAGATAAACTGCCGGATCATGCGCCGGCGAGAAACCAGATGGAAACAGCAGAGCAGATTTACAGTATTTCCGGGATTATCCCGATTGACTGCAGTGGGGATCTGATTGCGCATAAGGAGGAAGGGGAGCTGTATTATAAAACAGATCATCATTGGACGACTTTGGGGGCATATGTGGGCTATCAGTCTTACTGCAGGGAAATGGGAATAGACGCCGTGTCGTTGGAGGAGATGACGGCGCAGACGGTAACGGAGGATTTTTGTGGAACAGTGTATTCCAAAGCAGGCGATTATGACCGCACGGGAGATGCCATTACCATTTACACGAATCCATCGGATTGCCTGAAGGTGGAATATATGGATACGGGGGAGGTAAGCGACAGTCTGTATAATTTGGAATATGTTGATGGAAAGGATAAGTATTCCTTGTTTTTAAATAATCTGCATCCTTTGATCGAGGTTACTAACGAGGGAGCGGATTCCGTCAGGGAGCTTGTATTGGTAAAAGATAGTTATGCGAATTCTATGGTGCCGTTTCTGGCCCATCACTACAAAAAAATCTATATATTTGATACCAGATATTATAAGCAAGGGGTGTCCGCATTTATAAAAGAACATCCGGCCATAACGGATGTGCTTGTGCTTTATAATATGAATACGCTGGATTCTGACCTGGGGATCCGAGGGATATATTGAAAGGAAGACAACCATAAAGGGGACGGCGGCAAAGATAAAAAATAAGGAAGTCATAACCCTTCAGAATGCTTCATACAATGTAAAAAAGTGTTCTGAGGGGTTTTCTTTTGAAGGATTATATCGAAGAAAGAGCAATCAATATTGCTAATTATATTATTGACAACAATGCCACAGTACGTCAGACGGCAAAGCAGTTTGGGATTAGCAAATCTACGGTACATACGGTTGTAATGATATAGAACGATTAAGCGGGAAAAGGAAAATTGTATGGAAAATTAAATAAGATATATGCGGATTTTTCAAATATCTGGTGCATATGATGACGCAATCTGATATAATAAAATGAAAAGGAAAATAGCCGTTTGAAGTTGGAGGGTTTTTATATGCCGGAATTGAGTCGGTTTGAAGGAATTATTATAAAATTACTTTTTAATGATACTGTGCAGCATAATAAGCCCCATGTCCATGTGTCTTATGGCGAATATAAAGCCGCAATTGGCATAGATGGAGAACTTCTGGCAGGCGCTATCCCTCAAAAGCAATACAAAATGGTCGTAGGATGGCTGGCACTGCATGAGGAAGAGGCATATGCTGCATGGAACCGGGCCGTGCGAGGAGAACATTTTGACAAAATCGCGCCTTTGCAATAGGGAGGAATGGTTATGTATATCGTGGATGGAATATGCTATGCAGGAACAAATCATGAGCAAATAGAAGTATCGGAAGTAGATGTTTTGGAGGACATGATGATGCTGGTTACTTTTTCTTCGGGAGAGACAAGGCTCTTTGATGCTTCCTGCTTAAAAGGAGATGCATTTGAACCCCTGAAGAATGAAGCGGTTTTTCTTGGTGCAAAAGTAGATGACGGTGTTGTGTGTTGGGCAGATGGGGAGATTGATTGTGCACCGGAATATATGTATCAATATAGTTATGCGTATGAGAGAATTGTATTATAAATTAAAGAAGGAATACGGTTTATGGAAATGCAACAGTTGAGTGCGGAAGAGGTTATAAAGCTATACAGTTCATCTATCAAGGAGTTAAAACGCAGGGAAATCATTAGGACTAACAATGTGGTAGGAGATCTTGGAGAATATCTTGCCATAGCGCATTATAATAAAACTCCCGGATTGCCGAATCTTGCTCGAGCACCGATTGGAACCGAGAATATTGATGCTATCAGCCGAAAAGGAGATCGTTATAGTATCAAGTCTACTAGCGGGAATGTCACGGGAGTGTTTTATGGATTGGAGCCAATGGGATCGACCATACCGGATCTCCCCAAATTTGAGTATGTGTTAATCTGTAAATTTGATGAAGATTATGATTTGGAATTAATTCTTGAGATGGATTGGAATACTTTTCTAAGGAACAAACATTGGCATAGTCGAATGCAGGCATGGAATTTAACACTGACGAAAAAATTGCAGCAAGATTGTCAGGTAGTGTACAAAAGAAAAACAGATTAATAGGCAATTATGGGGAGCAGAGGCTAAGAAGTCTCTGCTTTTTTGTATCAATAGGAAACTGCTCTGCAATTTCCTATGATATAAAAACCCTCCGGGAGGATGCGCACTGCGCGCAAAAGGGAAATGGCTGCTGCCGCAGCCGCGCTCCGGCGCGAGCGTGCGTCAGGACGCACACTTTTTTACTTCCACGAATGAATGATTGGTTTCCCAATCCTTCTCCCGGATCTTTTAATTGCCTGCTTGACAAGGGGATGATCGGGGAACGGCTTTAGCAGTCCTTTTTGTGTTTGTAAAGGAATGTAGCAACAGGGAAGGATGGCAGGGTTGTAAAATATTGTATATAAATCGTTAATAATTTCAGTGTGGTTTTCATAGAATGGACAAAGACCATGAGGGCGGGGAGGTGTTTCCCACCATGAATAATTTTCCCGATGGAAAAATACGAAAGCTGAATTACATGATACATAATCCAAATTCAATAGAGGATACGGTAAAAGTGTTGCTGGATGTATTGGTTCAGGCAAATGCTGGAAAGGTGGAGAGGAAACTTAAGGAATTATCAGATTGCAATGATGAATTAAGTGAATCGGGGGTGAAAAAGGCCGAGGTTTCTTGAAATATTTGATTTTTGCAATCTTGTATTTTTATAGAATACGGTTAAAAATAAAATTAAAACAGAATTTGAAAAAAATCTCAAATTTTGTATATAGAATAAATGAGTGGCATATAATATAGATACAAAATAGAGATAGAAACTATGTTATGCCAGTTTACCGTGAAAAACTATTAAAGATATCCATGATTTATGGGATTCAATGGCGGCGGTAAATCGAATGTCCTGGAGGCATTGCATACTATTGTAATACTGGATATAAAAATTAGGAAAAAGGCAGGGAATAATCCTTGCCTTTTATATATATGGGGATTATAATGGTTGGAACAGAAAGAGTATGATGTAACAGAAAGGCAGATAACTATGAACATCGCAGCCTACTGCCGTGTTTCCACTGACAAAGAAGACCAACTAAACAGCCTGGAAGCTCAAAAGGCATTCTTCTCTGAATATACCCAGCGGACAGGGGACAATCTTGTCCGTCTTTATGCTGATGAAGGTATTTCCGGCACTAAAATCAAAAACCGCAAGGAATTTCTTCGCATGATGTCCGATGCCGAACACGGCCTTTTTGACATGGTAGTAGTAAAAGACATTTCCCGTTTTGCCAGAAATACCGTAGACTTACTTCAAAATATCCGCAAATTAAAAGCTTTGGGAATTGAAACCCAATTCCTTACTGCCAACATGACAAACATGGGAAACAGTGAATTTGTCCTGACCATTTTTGGTGCATTGGCGCAGGAGGAAAGCGCCAATACATCTAAGCGTGTGAAATTTGGTAAGAAGATGAATGCCGAAAAAGGGCGGGTTCCCAATATTGTCTATGGCTATGATAAAACCATAGGCGACTATTTCAATCTGGAAATCAATAAGCAGGAAGCGGAAACCATCAGGCAGATTTATAAATGGTATCTGCAGGAAGGCTATGGTGCTGCAAAGATTGCAAATATGCTCAATGAAAGAGGGGCAAAAACAAAGCGAAATTGCAACTGGAGCCAAAATGCAGTCTGCCGGATTTTGACCAATGAACTTTATACCGGCAAAATAATTAACGGCAAGCAGGAGGTAGAGGATTTCCTTACGGGAAAACGGAAAGAAAAGGACGAGACGGAATGGATGGTAGTAGAACGATCCGATTTGAAGATTATTGAGCCTGCTGACTTTGAAAAAGCGCAGGAAATTTTACATGGCAGATATGCATCCTTTAACATGAACAGAGAACGACAGAGCAACAAACATCTTTTTTCCACCTTAATCAGGTGCAAGGAATGCGGCTGGTCTTTTCGTCGGACTGTCCGTACCTATAAAAATACCTATGTCCGTTGGGTTTGCTCCGGACATAACGGAAAAGGAGCTGACAGTTGCCCTAATGCAATTACTGTGGACGAGGATGAGCTGGTTGATGTATTACAGGAATACTTTAACCATATTCTCAGCCAGAAGAAGAAAGTAATTCAATATGTAGTGGGTGAATTTCAGCGGACTTATAAGGCAAAGGATGAAAATCTGGAATATGAAAAAGAACTGAAAAACCAATTAAATAAGCTGATAAAGACTAGACAGAAATATATGGATATGTATACCGATGATCTGATTACCAGACAAGAGTTGAATGATAAAATTGGCGGTTCCAGAAAAGAAATAGAACGTCTGGAAAACGAATTGAAAATGGTATCTTATCATTTGACGAAGGGGGAGCAGTTTGAAATTGTTTTGAATCATACCTTCAAGGAAATAGAGGATATTACGGATGTTCGCGAAATGTCCAATACCCAGCTAAAGAAAATTATTCAAAAGATTGAGGTGGACAAGGAAGGGAATGTAGAGATTTTCTTGCGTTTGTTTGGCGATTTGGGGTTAGAGGAAACTGTGCTGGTGGAGGACAACTATACTGCTGATACAAATGTCTCTGAATCAAAAAAGCTAAACGCTCTAAATAATAACGACCATGCATAAAGATGTTACAGACCGGCTGATGCAGATTAATCCTGCACTCGCAAAAGAGGCAAGAAAAGTGCTGGATGTGAACAAATCCGAACGCCATATCAGGGGCGGGCTTGCTACCAGAGAGAAATATTTGCATCAGTCGCGAGTGTAGCGGGGGAGGAAACAGAAAACTTCCGGTAAAATATACGGTTAAGAGCCATTGGAATCTGCGGGGGGCAGGCGGTTCCAATGGTTGTCCTTATTTCATAGGGTTTAGGCATCAAAAGAGTCTATCCGGTTATCCCGTCCGGCGGATTGCACAAAGGATATCGTATAAATGTCTGCTGTAGAATCGAGGCGAGGTTCTAAAATCGTGTAAGACTCTGCCAAATACATAGATGCGATGCATTTGATTGAATATTTTATATGGACAGGCTATTGGACTGACATGCCGTATATGTTGTATAAGTTGTTTGAGTTATGGCTTATGGATTCACAGGCCTTTTTGCATATTTTAGCAAGGAATGTTTTGACAAGGGGATGGGGCGACTATATAATGAGTTATAGGATTCGGGCGTCAAAAGGTTAAAACAAGGGGCCCCCCGGGGCGCAACATTTTAAGCACCAAAACCTAAATATTGTAAAAAAAACGTGATATCTG